>NZ_LT841358.1:324454-631836 GCF_900177045.1 Candidatus Nitrosotalea okcheonensis | reverse complement strand
ATTTTGGACTGAATCATAATCTTTCTTGACTAATTCTTCTACAATTTGACGATTCAATGTTTTTTAAAACGCCCTTAAGAAATTAAACTTATCAAACGTCTAGGTAGATTCCGTCTTTTTTCACTTCGATTTTGTATGTTTGAAGCTTTACACCTTTGATGTAATCCAACAGTTCGCCTGTCTTTATGTTATAATGCCAAAAGTGAAGCGGGCACTCTACTATATCGCCATCAAGTTTGCCTGGGGCAAGCGATCCATCTTGGTGAACGCATACTGAATCAAGTGCGTGAAAGCCATTCTGGTTGAATATTGCGATTTTTTTACCATCGATTACAAACTCTCTTCCTTTTCCTGGAACAACTGCATCTTTTTCTGCTACTTTCTTCCATACCATGTTTTGTAAAACTAAATCTATCCAATATTTAGATTGTCATTTCTGATACTGTTTTATATCCCATAAAATTGTGATTTAGCATGAGTCAAGTAAAAGATCCAAGTCTCTCAGAAAAGGGAAAAATGTCGTATGAATGGGCACACGATCACATGCAAATTTTAACTAATACTGTATCACGATTAAAAAAATCTCAACCACTTAAGGGCTTGCGCATAGGAATATGCCTGCATATTACAAAAGAGACATCTGTCTTGATAATGGCTGCAAAAGAACTGGGCGCCGATGTCAGTGCTTGTGCAGCAAACCCTCTTTCAACACAAGATGATATTGCAGCATTCTTGGCTGAAAATGGAATCCACATATACGCGTGGACTGGTCAGACTACTGAAGAATATGATTGGTGCATTGAACAGATGCTCAGCCACAAACCTCAGATTTTGACAGATGATGGTTCTGACAGCCACAGTAAGATACATGGAAACAAAAAATTTGCTTCAATGAAAGTCTTGGGTGGAACTGAAGAGACTACAACAGGCGTCATACGACTGAAGGCACTTGCAAAAGAAAAGAAATTGAAATATCCAGTAATTGCAGTAAATGACGCATATACAAAACACATGTTTGACAATAGATATGGAACAGGCCAGAGCACAATTGATGGTTATCTGCGATCCATGAATTTGTTATTTGCAGGAAAACGTGTTGTTGTGGCAGGTTATGGTTGGGTGGGAAGAGGTGTTGCATCAAGATGTCGTGGAATGGGTGCCAAAGTTTGTGTTACTGAAGTTGATCCGGTGCGAGCATTAGAGGCTCACATGGATGGTTTCGAAGTTGCCCCTATGACAGAAGCTGCCAAAACTGGTGAAATATTTATCACTGCAACGGGTCAGACCGGGGTTATCAGAAAAGAGCACATCTTGACCATGAGAAACGGTGCAATCATGGGCAATGTGGGTCACTTTGATGTTGAGGTTGATGCCAAGTTCTTACTATCTGAATCAAAATCTGTACGAGAAGTCAGGCCAAATCTTGATGAATGTGTATTAAAAAATGGCAAAAAAGTATATCTTATTGGAAAGGGACGAATTGCAAACCTTGTTGCAGCAGAGGGACACCCGCCAGAAGTTATGGCACAATCATTTTCAAACCAGTTGCTATCTATGATATACATTGCAAAGAATCACAAAAAGATAGGAAAGAATGTGATAACCGTTCCACCGGAAATTGATATTCAGATTGCAATTGATGCTCTCAAGGCAATGAATGTAAACATGGATAAACCAACTGCAGCCCAGATAAAATACGGACAGAGTTGGGCATAGCTTAAATCACACACAAACTTTACCCTGATGATGAAAAAGGCCATCATAACAAGTGCATTACCATATGCAAATGGAGAGATACACCTTGGCCATGTTGCTTCTACATACCTTCCAGCTGATATTACTACGAGATTTCTAAAATTAAATGGAACTGAAGCATATTATTTCTGCGCATCTGATGATTTTGGTACGCCGATTCTTATCCAATCTGAAAAAGAGAACAAGACTCCTGAGGAATATGTCAAAGTCTGGAACAAGAGAGATTATGAAGACTTTACCTCCTTTGGAATTGAATTTGATTTTTTCTACAGGACTAGCTCGCCGGAAAATATATCCTTTGTACAAGAAGTCTTTAAAAAATTACAGGCAAATGGGCATATCTATGAAAAAGAGATTATCCAGTTTTATTGTAATGTTGATAAGAAATTTCTGCCTGACAGGTATGTACTTGGAAGGTGTCCATACTGCAAGGCAGAGGAACAGTATTCAGACTTGTGTGAAAAATGTGGCAGAGTACCAGCCGAAATCGAAGATCCAAAATGCTCCCTATGTAAAAACCCGCCCACAAAAGAAAAGACAAGACATTATTTCTTTAAGCTAACAAACTTTGCAAATGAACTAAATCAATGGCTTGAAGCTGACTCCAATCTTCAACGAGATGTCAAAAAATATGTCCAAAACTGGATTAAAGAGGGTCTTGTTGACTGGGACATTACACGAGACATGAACTGGGGAGTTCCAATACCACTTGACAGCGCAAAGGGACAGGTATTTTATGGATGGTTTGACAACCATTTGGCATACATATCAACTGCACTCAAGTTTCTAAATGACAAGGGGCTTGATGGCAAAAATTTCTGGAATGCTGCAGATATTTATCATTTCATTGGAAAAGATATCGTATATCATCACTATCTATTCTTACCTGCAATGCGAATTGGAATTGGGAATGAGTACAAACTACCTGACTATATACCGACTCGAGGTCACCTTATGCTCCAGTCTAAAAAGATATCAAAGAGCAGAAATTGGTATATTGGTCTCAAAGACTTTCTTGGAATATACCCTACTGATTACCTCCGATTTTATCTTGCGCTGATAACTCCTTACAGTCAGGATGATCTTAATTTTGACTGGGAGGAATTTGCATCAAGAATAAACTCTGAATTAATTGGTAACATTGGAAATTTTGTAAATAGAGCACTTGGTTTTACACAAAAAAGCATGGCAGGAGTTGTACCAAATACGACTGAGTTTGATCAAAGTGACAAGGAGGCTAAAGAAAAAATACATAATTTTTCAAGTGACCTGACTTCTTTGATGGAAGATAACAGTATTGACAAAGCACTGAAAAAAATAATTGAATTTTCTGCACACTTTAACCAATATTTCCAGAAAAAGGAACCTTGGAAAGGCGGTGTGGGCTCTAACAACTGTGTATTTATTTCAGTAAATGCAGTACGCAGCTTGGCAATATCTCTTTACCCATTTCTGCCCGAGTCTTCCAAAAGAATATGGACACAAATTGGTATGAGCGGTTCTGTATCCGAACAACCATGGAGTTCTATATCTGAAATCAAAATAATGGAGGGTCACAAGATTGGCACTGCTTCACCTCTATTTAAAAAAATAGAGGCCTCGGATATTGAAGCTAACAAGGCAAAACTTGGAAAGTGAATGAATCTACAATGGATATCGCAAGACGGCAAACTCTTGCTTGGAGCAAAAATTGTCCGGACTTTTTCATATGGTTTTCTTAGCGTAGTTCTTGCAATCTATCTAAAACTCATAGGATTCAATGATATCCTAATTGGTCTTGTACTTACAGCCACGCTTGTAAACAGCGTATTTTTCAATCTCTTCTCAAGTGCATATGCTGATAAAATAGGAAGGAGAAGAATTCTGGTAATATATGCTGTATTGATGATAATGTCATCTCTAATATTTTTTGTGACAGACAATTATGTAGCTCTTGTTATTGCAGCTCTTATTGGAACCATAAACGTGACAGGATCTGAAGTTGGAGCATTTCTGTCACTAGAACAAGCTTTGTTACCGCAAACTGTATACGATGCAAAAAAAAGAAACTCGATATTTGCAATCTATAATGCAGCTGGAACTTTTGCCATGTCTGCAGGGGTTCTACTGGCAGGCCTGCCGTCAATATTGCAAAACTATGGCTTTGACAAGATTAATGCAATAAAATTACTGTTCTTGATTTATGCATCTTGTGCAATAGTAGTTCTTGTAATTTATCTGGCGCTTTCTAAAAATGTCGAAGTAAAAGACAATGTCCCCAAGTCCGGCCTTTCGTTGAAAAACATCTCTCCAAAATCTCGAGGCATAATTGCAAAAATGTCTTCACTTTTTGCGGTTGACTCGTTTGGAGGAGGTTTTGTCATACAGAGCATTGTATCATTCTGGTTTTACACCAAATTTGGCGCAGACCTGTCTTCATTATCATACATATTTGCAATTGCAGGAATACTTACAGCCATATCTTATATGGCTTCTACGAGGATTGCATCAAAAATAGGGCTGGTAAACACAATGGTCTTCACGCACATTCCGTCAAATGTATTGTTGATACTTCTTGCACTTGCTCCTTCTTTTTCTATTGCAATCTCTCTATATTTTGCAAGGATGAGTTTGTCACAAATGGATGTTCCAACTAGGCAGTCATATTTGATGGGTGTAGTGGGAGAAAATGAGAGAGTAAATGCAGCCGTTTTTACAAATACCTCAAGAAACATATCTCAGGCAATAAGCCCATCACTTACTGGTATAATAATATCCACACTTTCACTTTCTGCGCCGTTTGTAGTTGGCGGGGTTTTGAAGATTATCTACGATGTTGGAATTTTTTTTAGCTTTAGAAAGATAAAACCTCCAGAAGAGCTCTAATTACATCATCCTGATTTTTCAAGATATGCAAGAATTCCGGTATAGTCGATGTCACCAAACCCTTCATTGATTGCTTTTTGGTATATTTGATTTGCAAGTCTGGACATGGGCATATTGGCCCCACACTTTTTTGCTGTGTAATCTATCTCGTCTAGATCTTTTTGCATCATTTTCAGAAAGAAACTTGGTTCAAATTCACCCTTTACCATCTTAGGTCCTTTGTTAACACTCATTCCTGTCTTAAAATATGTAGAGTTTAGAACTTCGAGAAATGTCAATGGGTCTAGACCGGATTTTTTTGCAAGTATGATTCCTTCTGATATTGAAAGAGCAAGAATTGCTATCTGTGAATTCATTGCAAGCTTCATTGCATGCCCTGAACCGTTTTCTCCAAGGTGAAATGTTTTCTCTCCGATCAAATCTAACACTGATTTACATTTCTGGTATGTCTCTTTTTTACCGCCAACCATTATTGTCATCTTGCCTTTTTCTGCTAAACTTGGACCTCCCATTACAGGCGCATCGATCATTGAAATTCCATTGTCTGAAAATTTTTTGGCAATTTTCCTTGATGATATCGGGTTGATTGTGCTCATATCTGCAACAACCAAGCCCTTATGTTTTCCATTGACAATTCCGTTTTTGCCAAAAGATACCTCTTCAATGGCCTGCACATCTTTTACTATGGTTATGACAACATCGCATTTTTTTGCCAATTCTGTGGGAGAATCCTCTATCACAATTCCTGATTTTTCTAGAGATTCTGCTTTTTGTCTTGTTCTATTGTATGCATGTACATTGTGCCCTGATGTTGCTATACGTCTTGCAATCGCACTTCCAAGAAGACCAGTGCCTATGATTCCCACATTCATAACTAGTTAGTTTCTATCACTGTATTTTTTTCTATTGGCATTTTATACTATGAGTGACTTGAATCTTGGATCATTGCAAAGATTGGTAAAATCCTTGTCCATTGAGGCCTTTTTTGTATATTCTGAATCAAGTAGTATTGCTTTTTCCAACAATGCCAGAGATTGTTCAATGTCATTTTGAAGAGATTTGGTACAGGCCTTGTGGTATAGTGTGATTGCATTATCTGGAGTGCGTATCAAAATTTTGTCATAACATGTGATTGCTTGGTCATATCTTCCAAGATAGTGTAGTGCAAGGCCTTTGTTGAGTAGACATACTGTGTGATCCGGATTATCTTTTAGAATGACTTCATAACATGTGATTGCTTGGTCATATTTTCCAAGTTTTCCTAATGCATTTCCCCTGTTTGCAAGTGCATCAAAATGGCTTGGTTTAACTTCCAAGACCTTGTCAAAATAAAATATTGCGTCACGGGGGTTACCTCTCTTTGCGTGGAATAATCCAATGCGGTACAAGTGTTCTAGATTTACATCCTCGTCATCAGATGAAAAATTAATGAATCCGTTCAACTGATAACTCTTGAAAAATCTTTTAGATAAACTCTTTTTCTAATGCCAAAAGAACGCAAGTAATATCTTTACGGCATGATATGGCATCTTGTGGAGAAGATCAAAGCCTGTCCTATATGCCCTGGATGTGGTTCCAAAAAATTTGACAGAATACCTTCTGAAGAAACAATTGTCAAATGTGTAGTTTGTAGAAAAGAGATTACACTCTAATCTTGGTTTTACCACATGTCATAGTATTGACACTACCTTAGGCACATTTTTTACCTAGTCGTAAGTTTTTATTTCCATGGTTTTTAGTGATCAGTATGGCTAAAAGTTGGAAAGACGCAGATGTTGATTTAGATCTAATTAAAAATCAA
The DNA here is from genome assembly GCF_900177045.1 of Candidatus Nitrosotalea okcheonensis. NCBI lineage: Archaea > Thermoproteati > Nitrososphaerota > Nitrososphaeria > Nitrosotaleales > Nitrosotaleaceae > Nitrosotalea > Candidatus Nitrosotalea okcheonensis. The sequence continues at coordinate 625,415 of NZ_LT841358.1, read as the reverse complement.
ACTATAGCTGTAATTGGCTATGGAATACAGGGTCATGCCCAGGCAAACAATCTCAAAGATTCTGGACTTAATATCATAGTTGGTTTGCAGGAATCTGGTTCAAGTTGGAAAAAAGCGCAACAGGCAGGACATAAAGTAATGTCAATTCCACAAGCTTGTGAAAGTGCAGACATTATTCATATTTTGATCCCTGATATGGTTCAGGCCCAAGTCTACAAGGAATTTATAGGACCACATCTTAAGGCGGGGAAAGCGCTTTCGTTTTCTCATGCAGCTGCAATTCACTGGGGCTGGATACAGGCCCCTAAGGATGTGGATGTAATCATGGTCGCGCCAAAGGGTCCTGGTTCTAAGGTACGTGAAACATATCAACAAGGATTTGGTACGCCTTCCATTGTTGCAGTATACCAAGATTATACCAAGAAAGCTTGGGATCGAACACTTGGGATTGCAAAGGGTTTAGGTAGTACAAGAGCTGGTGTGATAGAAACCACCTTTAAAGAAGAGGTGGAAACTGACTGGTTTGGAGAACAGGTAGATCTTTGTGGCGGTTCTGCCTCGATGGTTATGAATGCATTTGAGACTCTGGTTGAAGCAGGGTACCAACCAGAGATTGCATATTTTGAAGTTTTACATGAACTGAAATTAATAGTTGACATGATTCAGAGATATGGGATTGCAGGAATGTATCGCAGGGTAAGTGAAACCGCAAGATATGGTGGACTCACACGAGGCCCAATGGTTATGGATAAAGACGTAAAAGAAAAGATGAAAAAAGCATTAAAGATGATCCAAGATGGAACATTCAACCAAGAATGGATTTCTGATTATCAAAAGAACGGCAAAAACTCTTTTGACAAATTCATGAAGGAAATAGATACACATCAAATAGAAAAAGTAGGAAGAAATATGAGAAAGATGATGTGGCCTGACTCTACAGAGTAGAATTATTTTTTTGTCTTTGAAATATTTGTCTGGATGAAATCAATTATTGCTGGAAGTGGAGTTCCTGGACCAAAGTTTCCTAAAACTCCTGATTTTTCAAGATCCGGCTTGTCATCTTCTGGTATGACTCCTCCGCCTATTACCAAGACATCGTTGATTCCCTTGTCTTTGATTGCCTTTGCCACTCTTGGAAACAGAGTCAGATGTGCACCATTTAGAAGACTGAGTGCTACTACATCGATATCCTCGTCTTCTACTATCTGGGCTATTCTTTCTGGCGTTGCAAACAATCCTGAATAAATGACTTCCATTCCTGCGTCCCTGAATGCCCTGCATAATACCAAAGCCCCTCTATCATGACCGTCAAGTCCTAGTTTTGAAACAAGAATCCTGATTCTCTTTGTTTGAGCCTTCTGAGACATATGTTTTCAAGTAAATTTTCTGTTTTAAAAGCTTTATTTGATAACGTAAACCGTTTTTTAATTATATAGCGGGACACTCCAAGAGTGAAGTTCATCACATCCTGATGGTTATGAGTGGATGGATGAACTAGAGAGAAAAATAGATCAAAACATCATCATCGAAATTCTGACAATTCTTGACTTATATGTACATGAAACTCTACATGATCATGTTAAAAGAGCTATTTGCAAAACTAAAATCATGCACTTGCAACAAGTCATCATCTAATGACGTAAATGCATTCAAGGAATCTGCAAAAAAGACTGAACAAGATTCAAAACCATAAGATCCTAATTATTACCACATTGAATGACTTATTGGTAAAATTAACTCTCTTTTTTAAATCCGAAAACTATTTGCTATGAATGTGATGTGGGTCTTAAAGTTCACCTAGATCAGATTACCAAAAAGGACATGTGGATAATTTTCCAATATGGTATTGTTTTTTATTCGCAAACACAACTACTTTCCAGATTGGGTCTATAGTTGTGTCAACATAGATAACGTAAACATTTTTTCAGTACTCATTGTTTCTTTGGTTGAGTATATTTTTTTGGTTGCAATTCCTCAAGTATGTCATATATGTATCCACGATCTGACTCTTCGTTATCTCTGAGCAGTTTTATGAGATTGTTAAACGTATCCGGTTTTCCTTCTTTGTAATCCTGTTCAAACTTTGTTAACATTTCATGAGATATTTTCCTTTTTGGCTTGTTAGCCAATCTTTCTAGCATTTCTATGGCTCTTTTCATGGTCATAATTTTTGTTTTCTCTCCTAGTTAGTTTTATTCAGGTTTAATATTTTTTTCATTATGGTGTCTTTTTTTGAGAGTCTTTTTATTCGCAAATGTCATGTTGTACACTGCAACAAAAAATAATCTACACGGATCCTAGAAATTACGGAACTTTTATTTTTACTTACTATGATCACAAATACCTTTGGCAAAAGGAGGTAGGGCCTTACATTAGCATAATTTTAAAAAAATTGTCTTTGAATTCATCCATGTCAACTAATCTTTCAGATTCAATTCTGATTTCATCTATGATAGATTGATATTCATTCTTATGAATCTCTTTTAGTACATCTCTCAAGTATTCTGGATGATCAAGAGATTCTAAGATTCCACAGTTGTAATGGGCTTGGAGTTTTGATACAATTAGATTATAATTGATATTTCCATGCCTCATCAATACCAACTCTACATACGTCATAAAAGCTACTTTGTTATCTTGATCAATAGTAGACACGCCAACGATTAATGTAATACATTATAATATTTTGTATCATACAATTCTAAAATAACAATACCTTGCAGGCAAAGGGTGATCAAGGAAAATAATTTTATATCACCAAAGGTAGATTTTTGCAACTCTCCTTGACGATGTCATGCTGGTTGAATCTCCATACTCAGAATCTGATTAAATTCTTATCGTCTGTGATGATAAAAGGTTCGATGACATCATTGCTGGATTGATACATTTAGTCCACCCGTTGGAGTCAAACTATCAATTTTTAGGTACAGGCTGGAGGATCTGATGTTTTAGATCATTAAGAGTTTTGAAATCGCAAAATATTGATATCCTCATTTTACCGTATAACAAGAAGATTTATTGTTGATTCTTTGTGTGACTTTTCTATGGATATTGTGACAGAGATCAAGAAAGGAAATCGACGGGCAATTGCACGTGCCATATCTATAATTGAAAATAACGAGAAAGACGCTAAATCCATCATAAAAAAGATCTTCAAAAATTCTGGCAACTCTATGAAAATCGGTATCACTGGGCCTGCTGGGGCAGGCAAGAGCACTCTGATAAATAGAACAAGCCTTGAACTAAACAAACTAGGTTATAAGACCGCTGTTCTTGCAATAGATCCTACTAGTCATATTACTGGAGGCGCAATACTTGGGGATAGAGTACGAATGACTGAATCTACAGATTCTGGTACCTATATTCGAAGCATGGCATCAAGGGGTGCAACTGGTGCTATTTCTACATCGCTTAGAAACAGCATTAGAATCTTAGAGTATGCAGGATTCAATCCAATAATAATTGAAAGCGTGGGGGCAGGACAGACAGAAGTTGATATTGAAAAAGTTGTAGACATGACAGTTGTTGTCTTTAATCCAAATACTGGAGATAGCATCCAAACAATAAAGGCTGGTCTTACAGAGATCGGAGATGTTTATTTGATAAACAAGAGCGACTTGCCTGGTTCAAATCAACTCTTTGACTCTGTACGCGATTTTATTGGCATGTCTGAAAAAAACCCGGTTGTAATGATGGTGTCAGCAAAATCAAACAAGGGGGTTGCCGAATTTGCAAAAAAATTGGTAGAGATCATGAAATCTAGACAAAAAACTAAGGCTAAAGAGGAGGCTTCAAAACTAGACTTAGAACTGCGAGATATTGTTTTAAATAATGTCAAAAATAAAGTGACAACCATGCTTGACTCAAGCAAGTCATATGCCACATATTTGAAAAAAGTTCAATCAAGAAAAATTGATCCATTTGAGGCAGCAGATAAAATATCAAAGGGGTTAGTGTGACATTACAATGAAATCTATCAAGACTGATTCTAATATTACTGTAAAACGATTCTATGATTCAAAGGTAAAGCCGAAAAGTAAAACAGAGGAACCCGGAAAATATCCTTACACTCGAGGAATCCATCCTGGGATGTATAGAGACCGACTCTGGACGATGAGACAATACACTGGTTTTGGCACTGCAGAGCAAACAAATCAAAGATTCAAGTATTTACTTGAGAGGGGTCAGACAGGTCTTTCAATGGCATTTGACTTGCCAACACAGATTGGTTATGATGCCGATGATTCACATGCAGAAGGCGAAGTGGGTAAGGTTGGAGTATCCATCACTTCTCTAAAAGATATGATGAAATGTTTTGACGGAATTCCTCTTGACAAAGTAAGCACCTCTATGACAATCAATTCAACTGCATCTACATTGCTTGCACTATACATTGCAACCGGGGAAAAACAAGGGGTAGACAGTAAGCAATTGCGAGGTACAACACAAAATGATATTTTAAAAGAATACATTGCACGAAATACGTACATCTATCCACCGCGTCCATCGATGAGGTTGATTGGAGACATGATTGAATATTGTTCAAAGAAAGTTCCCCAATGGTATCCAATATCCATATCTGGTTATCACATGCGAGAAGCTGGATGTAATGCTGTACAAGAAGTTGCTTTCACTCTTGCAAACGCAATAGAATACATAGAGACATGTGTTGATAGGGGATTAAAAATTGATAGCTTTGCACCAAGACTTTCATTTTTCTTTTGTTGTACAAGTGAATTCTTGGAAGAGATCGCAAAATTCCGTGCCGCACGAAGAATTTATGCCAAGATACTAAAAGACCGTTTTCATGCAAAAGACAAAAGATCCATCCAATTAAAGTTCCATGTACAAACAAGTGGAGAGTCTCTTACAGCTCAGCAGCCTGATAATAACATCATACGCGTAGCAATCCAGTCAATGGCTGCAGTTCTTGGAGGGTGCCAATCGCTTCATACCAATTCAAAAGATGAGGCACTTGCCTTACCGACTGAAGCTGCAGTCAAAATTGCACTACGAACTCAACAGATTGTGGGACATGAAAGTGGTATTACAAAAACCGTTGATCCTCTTGCCGGCTCGTACTATGTTGAAAACCTAACTGATACTATAGAGGCAGAGGCAAACAAGTACCTCAAGAAAATAGATCGAATGGGTGGCTCGCTTGTGGGGATAGAGAGAGGCTTTTTCCAATCTGAGATTAGGCAGAATGCTTACCGTCTAAAGAAGGAGATTGATGGTGGAGACAGGGTAATAGTTGGTGTCAACAAGTTTACCGATACTACAAAAGAAAAACCAGATATCATGAAGATTGATGGAAGTATTCAAACACAACAAATGGAGAATCTTAAAGAACTCCGCAACACTCGTGACACTAGTAAAGTTGAACATGCACTTGAAAGAATGAAGAGTGCGGCAGACAAGGATGAAAATCTAATGCCGTTTATCTTGGATGCTGTAAATAATTATGCCACGTTAGGAGAAATAAGTAATACATTCCGTGAGGTCTTTGGGATTTACCAACCAAGGGAGACATTCTAGGATGAGGCTTGATCATGTTGCAATCGCAGTAAATAACTTGGATGCTGCAGTAAAACAGTACAAAGAAGTCTTGGGGGTTGGCGACGTAGAATTTGAGACTGTGGAATCGGAAGGGGTTAGAGTTGCAATACTTCATCTAAATAACTCACGAATTGAACTCATGGAGGCTATACGGGAAACAAGTCCCATCAAGAAATTCTTGTTGACAAAAGGAGAAGGACTGCATCATATAGCACTTGAAACAGAGGGCATTGAAAAAGAGGTTGACAGGATGAAAGTGTGTGGAATAAAGTTTCTTGGTGAAATTAGGCCGGGCTCGCGTGGCACAAAAATAATATTTATGCACCCGAAATCGCTTCATGGCGTATTGGCAGAACTCTGCTCTCATCCAAAATCCTGATGGTGTGCTTGATAGCGTCTTGTTAGTTAGAAATTATATTAATTGAGATCTGAGTATATCAAAAAACTAGTCCACTAGCTTGAGTGCATCAGATGCAGTGATTATTCCAACAATCTTGCCTTGTTTTGACACCAACACACATTTTGAATATCTTATAAGTGATACAAGTGTCTTGACTGGAGTGTTATAATCAACAACTGGGGGTCTCGGATCCATTACCTCTGATATCTTGATCCTTTTTCGTTCAGTTTCATCATTATCTAAAATATGTTTTACAATACCGTCCTCTGTTATCACGCCAACTACATCTAGGCCCTCAAAGATTGGCATCTGACTGATTGATAATTCCTGCATCTTTTTTATTGCATCATGGAGTGAATCTTGGGCCTTGAGTTTGGCAATTTCTTTACTACAAATATCTCCTGCCTTGGTTGATGACTGACTTTCTAAAGACCATAATACTTCAAATATTTTTCTTGCGGTAGCATAACTTGGTTGACACCTTCCTGATTCGATCTGGTTGATCATTGAAGTGCTAACCCCTGTAAGTGATGCCAGTTTTTGTTGAGTCAGACCTATCTTCATTCTTGCCTGTTTTATTGATTCAAGTCTTGGAAGCATTATACGAAATAAATACCAAGTTCAATATTTCAAGCCTCCCTCTATTTTATGCTGAAAATATAAAAAAATCAGATAGAGGCTATTTCAAGCCTGACTTTCGTCCAAATTTTGCTATCACAAAGATAACAATGGAGATTATGAGAAAATCAATCACAACACCGACAAGTCTCCTATTCCAAAACTCATCCCATTTCCTATCGGTATGGTGATTGTAGCTTTTCACCAGTCCCCTCCTTCTATGAATACGCTAGGGATTGGCATGATGAGATCTTGTACTAGTGCAGTTACCACTCTGCCAATTACGGTGCCCATTATGAAACCAATGGCTAGACCCAAAAACTCCTGTTTTGCCAATGAATTCTTTGAATTCTACAATGATTCCTCTTGGTTCTGGAGTTGATGGTGTGGGTTTTGGTGTGACATCTTCTCTGATCTTTTTAGTTCTTCAAGTATGTCGTTTTCTAAGACCATGTGTTGAAAATTCTGGACATGTATTTATTTATCAATCTACATCTGAACACAAGATCATCTATTTTTTGTTGAACGCTAAAGCAAATTCTTCTATTGCTTTTTCCCAATTCTTTGCTTTTACAATGCCACTTGCGACGAGTATTCCTTTTGCTCCAAGTTCTAATGCTCGTGACACATCTTCTCCTGAAACAATTCCTGCACCGCATAACAATTGTGTAGAATTGTTTGCTTTCTTTACTGCCTTGACTGCATCTATTATGACCTCTGGTTTTTCTTTGGAGACTGCCTTGCCACTACCTATCAGCTCTGGCGGTTCTATTGCGATGTAATCTGGGTTGAGTTTTGAATATTTCCACGCTTCATTTACATCTTGTACACAGACAACTGATGTCATTTTTAATTCTCTCATTCTAATTATTATCTCCTCGATCTCATTTGACGGTATTCTATGCTCGCTGTGATTTATGAGGGAACCTGTAATCCTTGATTTTTTTACAATTTCAGGTATGACAAAACCTGTTGTACTGCCAACTTTTGCGTTGTCAAGATGTTGTGCAAATACGTCAGAAGAAATTCGGGTTATTTCTGACATGAGATGTTGGGGAGGACAAACAATAATTTTTACACTATGTTTTTTTGCAATCTTTGCAGCGCTTTTTGCCAGGCGTGTTGACTTTGTACCTGCAATCTCGTCATAATTCTTGAAATTGATGATGAACATGTTGTATCCAGGAAAATCTTACAGTTGCCCATATATCAAGAGATCTTGGAAAATTCTTATACTATTCTGAATTGGATAATTTATGCCGCTTTCAGAAAGATCACTTGCTTTATTGAATAATCTTGTAACTATTGATTGCAATGAGACACTTGGTAGGGAGCAAGATGATCTGATCAAGGACACCTTTACAAAAATTCTTTCAAGTGGCAATATATACAAAATTGATGATATAGAAAAATGGCTTGAGGCCAGCCACGTGACAAACATGGTTGTTGCTGAAAGAATTCTAAATGTAGCACACTATCAAAAAGCAAAACACGATGCTAGGAATCCATTAAAAATGGCACGTGATGATAGTTGTGGATGCGGTGGAGATTGCTGATTACTTTTTGATTCCCAGTGTTCTGTTCTTTAGTCTAAGGTAGATGTTGTGACATTTGCGACATCTTGATGCACTAATCGGATTTTTTGCACCACATGAAAAACAGACTTTGAAGTGAAGTCTAGCCTTCTGGGCTATTGATTTTTTCAGTGGATCTGTTATGGGCATTTTCTATTTCTCCAATTTCCTGCTATTTGATTCTACCTTTTTCAAACTTTCCTGCTAAAAGCATGGGTACTTCAGCAGGCCTCTTGGCAACTGGTACATTTGCCTTGGCATACATTGATACCTTTGATTCGGCAGAACCGTAATTTCCATAAACGATCGCACCTGCATGCCCCATTCTCTTTTCTTTTGGTGCTGCTCTTCCAGCAATGTATGCAACTACTGGCTTGTCAAATTTGGTATCAATGATATGTTGCGCAAGCATCTCTTCTGCATCTCCTCCAATTTCGCCTACTACTACAATTCCGTCAATATTTGCTCCGTCTCGTATGATGTCAAATGCCTGAATTAACGGCGTGCCGTTGATTGGATCTCCACCTATTCCAAAACATACGCTTTGACCAAAGTTTGCAACAGATAAGTTATGTGACACTTCATACATCAAAGTTCCACTTCTTGAGATTACTGCAATTCTTCCTTCCTTGAAAGGCATTGCTGGCATAATTCCTATCTTAATTATTCCAGGAATTATGATTCCTGGAGTGTTTGGACCTACCACGATGGCGTCTTTTTTCTTTGCCAAGTCTACAATTGTTAATGCATCTTTTACTGGGACATGTTCTGGGATGGCTATTAGTAATTTTATTCCAGACTCTAGTGCCTCAACTGCTGCAGACAAGAAAAATTTTGCTGGAACAAATATGATTGAAATCTTGGCACCTGTTGCACTTACAGCCTGACTCATTGTTTCATAAATTGGAACTCTTTCATATTTTTGTCCCCCCTTGCCCGGTGTCACACCTGCCACAATATTTGTCCCATATGCTAGCATTTGCTGTGTGTGGAATGCACCAAACTTTCCTGTGATCCCCTGTACGATGACTGGTTTTTTCTTGTAATCCTTGTCACTCTTATTACCAATTAATAATTCAAAAAGATCAACCATTTTTATTCATCTCGATTACTGCCGCATTTATTGCTTCTTCAATGGTGTCAAACATTTTTGTTCTTGAGCCCTTGAGCATTTCTTTTGACTTGTCTGCTTCTGCGCCTGACATTCTTGCAAAGACTGGAAGATCTATTATCTTATCTTCATATGCTTTGATAAAAGCGGTTGCAACTGTTGTAGTCTTGACAATTCCGCCATAAAGATTTACAAGTATTCCTTTCACCTTTTTCATTTTACTAATCAAAGTGAGTGCCTCATACACTGTCTCAGTAGTTGCACCGCCTCCAACATCCAAAAAGCAAGCAGGCTTTCCTCCATTGTCTGATAGCATGTCAAGAGTAGACATGACTAAACCTGCACCATTTCCTACTACTGCAATATTTCCATCAAGCTCTACAAGTGAAAATCCACTCTTTTCTGCCCTCTCTTCAAGCTCAGAGATTTCTTGGAACTTGCGTAATTCCTCGTGTCTGAACATTGCATTGTCATCTATGATGACCTTACCATCTAGGGCAACAACTGAATCGTCCCCTACTACTGCAAGCGGATTGATCTCCGCAAGCTCGGCCTCCTTTTCTATTGTAATTTTTGCTAATTTCTGTAAAATATCAACAAACTGAGTCAGTGGCTTGTCTTTTAGTCCCATCTTTTTTCCTACTTCTTCGGCTATCTTAGCATCAACGTTACCAAGTCCAACTTCGTGAATTATTTGATTCTTGACGGATTCAATCTCTACACCTCCCTCGCCTGATGCAATTATTGTATAGCACCTTTTGCCTCTGTTCAAGAATAGTGAAAGATAAAGTTCTTTTTTAATATCTGCCATTTTTTCAAGTAAAATTGCCTTTGTTTTTTCTCCCTTGACTATTTTTTGCATTATGTCTGGATATTTTAACTCAAATTCATCTACGTTTTGACATCTTTGAATGGCACCTGCCTTTCCTCTTCCTCCTACTGCCATCTGTGCTTTTATTACAAACGGAAATCCAAGCACTGCGGCGTCTTTTCTCCCCTGTACAATGTCTGTAGATGTCAATCCCTTTGGAATTGGAATGTTGTATTCTGCAAACAAAGATTTTGCTTGATACTCTAGTAGACGCATTGTGATTTTTCATTTTTATGGTCTTTATAATCTGTTTGATGTTGTATATTCACACAAACTATGAATTGATAATGTTGTCAAGATGTGAAATCAAGTTTGGCATTGTATGTGGAGTAAAATCATATTCGATCAAAAATCCATTTACTGATTGTCACATATTGCACGTGATACTTTACACAATGTAATTGCGCCTGATATGCCGACCTCATCTATGTTTCACATTGATAGTATTATGACACAAATGTTTTGGGGTCGGTACCGAGTGTCAAATGACACCCTCTTGCCTGGTCCGGCCCCAAAAACTATGACTGTTTTTCACGCTGACACTTTTAAGGCTAATTATCGTGAAATTGAAATTTTATGATATAATAATTGACGTGAAAAACTTTAGTTGAATTGTTCTTCCAATGTGTCTATACATTGAAGAAACAGATCCTTGCTTTTTCGCATCAACCAGTTTGGAAACTCATCTGGTGTAAAAACAAATTGTTGTTGAAAACTTGGAACTACTCCACCCCCAGATGTAATTACTTGTACTATGACATATCCATCTGTGATGGTACAAACGGTCTCCTGATATGCCTCTTCTTCCTCTTCTAGTGTATTTCTGTATAATACGAGGGGGGTCTTGGTCTTTGTAACGTGAGACGATGCCTTCTTTAATAAAATGGCAAGGTGTGATATGAGCCAACCGTCTAAGGTTATCTGTTTTGGCATGGAGTATGGTATATTTTTTTATTATTTAATGCAATGGATGAAGCACTACTCGATTGAGATTCGAATTTTTTGACCATCTAAATCTTCATCTTTGTAGTTTTTTGCCTTGTCTTCAAATATTATTTTTTTAACTCGCACTAGATATGAAAGATCTGATTGCTTTTCTTTTGTCATCTCAAGAGATTCATCATCAAGACCTACAATATATGCTGACTCCAGTATATCAGTTGGAGTGTACCCTCTCTCTTTTCTTAATACTTGTAATCTTCTTGCAATGTCTCTTATCATGCCTCTTGCCAACATCTCACGATTTCTAGTTGTACTGATAAATACAATTAGGTAATCATGGCTTGACATTGCAAACCCTTCTTTTTCGGAGTACCCTATTATGAAATCTTCTTTTAATAATTCAATTTTAGTATCTTCTAGATCAAATATGTGTGCACCATTTTTCAAAAGATCATTTACGATTACACTCGAGTCTGTCTGTGCAAATTTATCTAATAATCTTCCCATATTCTGTTTTGCCTTTGGTCCAATTTTTTTTCTTTCAAGTTCTATCTTTGGAACGATTGGCATTTCTTTTTGTAGCAGATTTGACACAAATTCAAGTCCGTCTGATTTTTGTAATTCAATTATCTCATATTTTTCTACATTAAGTTGAGAACGCAGTAGCTCAGAGAGCGATTCTAATTTTTCCTTCTGACCTGGCTCTACACAAATTATTGCCTTGTCAAGGGGCCACCTTCTCTTGAGCTTGCCTTTCATTCTTGCAGCAGAAGAAACAGAGACTGATTCCTTCATCAAGTCAAATGCTTCCTCAACTTTATCATTTGTAAGAGAAATCTGTGATGATGGATGATCTTCCAAAAGTATGTTTTTTTTATTTGCAAACATGGAGTCATAAAGATATTGCGTTATAAACGGACAAATTGGATGTAAAAGTATGTCAAGTGTAATCAGTATTTCTGAAAGTGTGGCGTAAATTGCAAATCTTCGTTCCTTCTGAGAATCATCTTCTGCCCACAATTCTTCGCGTGTGATTGGAATGTATACCTGACTTACTGAATTTATCAGATAGTCGTCTATCGCTCTTGCTGCTTCGTGGAACCTGCATTTATCCTGTGATTCTATTACTGAAGAAATTAATTTCTGCAGTTTTGATAAAATCCAAATTTCTGGTTCCTTTAAGAGGCTCTTGCCTTCTGCCCATCGTAAATTGTGTTTTTTATCATATTTATCATACTCACTATTTTGTTTAAAATACAAATGAAGATGATATAGAGTACTTAGTATCTGGTATGGTCTTGATACAAGCTCATCAGTGCTAAAATTAATTGGCTCAATTGGACTTGATTTCCACATAAAGTATAATCTCACCAGATCAACAGAATGTTCTTCAAGCAATTCAATTGCATCCATCACATTCCCTTTACTCTTACTCATCTTGTTGCCATTTTTGTCAAGTACATGACCTTGGAACAAAAATGATTTGAATGGCGCAATGGGCGCGTTGTTGAAAATTACGTTTTCTATTAATAATGTATATGCCCATCCTCGTGTCTGGTCTATTCCCTCGGTCAGGAAAAGTGCCGGAATGTTGTCTTTATAGTCTTCATCAGAAAGTGATGCATAAGGTGCAGCACCACTGTTGTGCCATGTATCCAAAACAAATTGTTCTCTTTCCATCATACTTCCACACTTTTCACATTTTATGGATACGTTGTCTATCCATGGTCTATGCAACTCAAAATTTGGCCCATCTGGAAGATCCGATGCTGATTTTACTATCTCCTCTCTTGAGAAAAACCATTTGGAATGTTTACAGTTTTTGCAATTCCATGTGGGTAGTGGACATCCCCAGATCCGCTCCCTTGAAATACACCATGGATGTTTGTCTTTTATTATTTCCAAAAATCTATTTCTTGGAGGCTCGAAGAAATATTCTACATTTTCTGCGGCTTGTACTGCCTTGTCTCCTAGTCTGTCAAGAAAATAGAAAAAACCTCTTCTTGCAAGCCAGAGCAACTTGTGCTGTGATCTCCAGCATAATGGATATTGGTGTTTTATTTTGCCAATTTTCACAAGTGCGCCTTTTTCCTTTAACGAATTAACTATTTTTTCATCAGCATCTCTTACAAATAATCCTGAATATACTCCTGCTTTTTCTGTAAATTTTGCTTCATCGTTTATTGGATTGAAAATTGGCATTGCTCTCTTTGACGCAATCTCGAAATCGTCTTCTCCGTTGGCAGGGGAGAGGTGAACAAGACCGCTTCCTGTTTGAATATCTACAAAATTTTCTGCAACTGCAATGTGGAAATTGGAAGATCTTGAAAATTCTTCCAGACCTGGAATCTGATCTAATAGCGGGTGGATGTATTTTTTTCCCTCTAGGGTAGAGCCTTTCACAGTCTTGGTAACTGTATAATCATCAATTTTTACTTCTTTCATGAACTCCTCTAATCTTTTTTCACCAACCAGCCATGTCTCATTTCCTACTTTTGTATGGACATAATTTTCATCTGGGTTTAGTCCTACCATGGTATCTGTAACCAAGGTGAATGGCATCGTGGTCCAAACAATCAGATAAAGATCTTCGTGATGTAATTTGACTTTGTAGTAAAGAGATGGATCTACTACTGTATCATATCCTTGGTTGACTTCAGCATGACTCAGTGATGTCTGACAGCTGGGACAGTATGCAACCACCTTGTATGACTCTGATAAGACTCCGATCTCTTGGGCCTTTTTGAGATACTTCCACTCTCGCTCTATGTATTCATCTTTGTATGTCCAGTATGCCTTTTGTTGGTTAAATGACATGCCTAGAAGCTTGTCAAGTGCAACCCATTTTTCATTAAATCTGTAAACAATTTTTTTACACTCTGCAACTATTTTTTCAATTCCTACGGATTCAATGGCATGAGATTTGCCTCCTGAAATTCCTAATTCTTTTTCTGCTTGCAATTCAACGGGAAGTCCTTGGGTATCCCATCCTGCATTGAAGATTACTTTGTAACCTCGTAACGTCATGTACCTATACCATAGATCCTTCATTATTCTTCCTCGAAGATGTCCCGCGTGTGGAATTCCATTCATGGTTGGCGGTCCCTCTATGAATGCGATTTTCCTAGTCTTGTTTTTTGACTCAAAAATTAATTTCTCTAGATCAAGTTCTGCTAGAGCACTCTTTACATCTGCCTCTATTTTTTTTGGGTTAAAATCCGTTGATAATGACATTCTAGGGTGGAGTGGACTGCATCATATTATAAAGGTACAATTGTTAAAAAATATAAAAATAAAAATGATTTATCTGTATATGACTGTCTATTGAGCCATGCTGGAAAATGTTACAGGCATGTATCCAATTTTGATTGCATTGAGTATTATCACCTGTGATGATGATAAGTTTTGTTCCATGCTCTTACTATCAGATCAGTTGTATTCATTGGATTCTTCGCAACTATCTTGTAGCTAAGGTGCATGAAATTTTTATCATAGGTGACTTTGGCGGTTATGCTCTTGAATACGTTATTTGGATCTACTACAGATACACCATTTGTTTTATCAAATTCTGTCCCTGTGTTGCTCTGGTATGATTGTGGATTGTCACCGTTTAGGTTCATGAATACTATCACATGTTGGATATTTTGTGAACCATCATGATGATAGATCTTCAAACTAATGTCTGAAGTGTCATTTATGTACAAATTCTGAGTTGAAATTGTTTGCGAATATTTTGAGACGTCTATTGATTTTCAGTTGATCTGAAGACCGTTTGAATATTGCACAAGGCTTCCCACTCTGAATTCAGGACTATATGATACACCATGTCCATTAATTGCGTATGCTGGTGTGCTGACACTAACACTGTGGCAATTAGAGCAAACAGGGTTTGTAGTGGTTAACGCTTTGATTGCTGTGCTAGTCATGTTTTCATAATTTACATGGGCATGCTATGTGGGTATGTGTCCCATGAAGCGAATATTTGCTTTCTATTGTCTATGGACTCATACTGATTTTGGAATCAACCTTGATGTGAATTCGCTCGCCATTGTGTACGTGATCATTGTAAATCATCTTGGTCTTGACCCCCTTTTTATTCAAATATCCCTCAAGCAGTAATGCCCATGGAATAGAATGGCCACTGTTCATCTTGGATTCTATTACAAAATGATTCGCGTTAGATTCGTAGCGTAGACGACCAGAACATGTTATGTCAAGTGTGGAATTTACAAGGGATGTTATTTCATCAAATGTCTTTGATTCAAGATCAATTCCATTTTTATTTAAAAAATTCAAAATGTCTAATGCCTTATTTTTTGAGTTTATCATGGAATTCAAAACATAACCTAATCCATTCTGGGTTACTAATTGAATTGCTCTTAGTATCTCTTGAGCATCGCTCTTTGTCATATCTCCCAAGTTGCTTATCTTAATTCCATTTTTCCATATTTGATCAAATGACTTGATTTGGTTGGTTCCCAATACATCGTTTGAGTGGAATATTGCGCCTTTGCCATTGTTGCTATTTATCATGAGAATTTCAGAATCATCAAAAGTGAAAACATTCTGTGTGCTATCTGATGTCTTTATCTTGATTCCAGCTGGTAGGCCATAGAATGTCTCAGAACATACAAGGCTTGTGGGAATAACCATCTTGATGTCAATATCTTTTCGCAATGCATGCAGAAGAACTTCTTTACATTGTGACAACAGATTCAGCCCCCATGAATCAATCACAATATGTATAGATGTCTTGGAGCCTTCTATCATTGTTTGCAGCTGTTTGAATACATAGTTTGCAGCCAGATGGAAATATCGCTGCTCTTCCGAACCTCTTGCTTTTTTACTATCTTCGCTTAGTTGCTTTAACTTTGTAATGAGACTGTTCATGGCATTTACACGATTAATTTGCTCCTGGATAATTTCATCAAAAGCGTCTTCTGGTGCAATTGCAGTACACATGATTGGTTTACTTTTTGATATGATTGCAATCTTTTTTCGTTCAAGTTTTAACAGGGTTGGATAGACTTTGGTTCTTGGTAGGTTGGAATAGTATGCAAGCTCCCCGGCAGAAATTGTACCCTTTGTGATTAAGGTGACATAGGCTTGGGCTTCATATTTACTCAGCCCGAATTCCTCAAGGCTTACAGCTAGATCTTGACCTTTGACCATGTGTAGGTTCATCAAATTGAAAGGTAAGCTAAATAGCTAAATTCATTGAACAAAGATTCGAAAAAATACTAAGCTGTATCTATCGCATGTGTTACCATGGTGACACTATTTGTTGTAACAAGGACCGTATAAGTACAAAGTCAGGCTTCCTACTGGGATGATAAATGAATCAAAATGGGTTATTGAACATGAAAATAAAAGCCAGCTTGTGCGTGCAAGCACCATAAAGCCAAGAATTGATTATGCAACAGAGATTGTAGATGGCTTACTTGATATTCTTGTACAGCATCGTCATGATGTAAATCAAAATAATCTTGACATGTATAATCTACTAGACAACGACCGTATGTCACTTACTACGCTTGAAAAACAAGTCAGATATGAGCGAGAACTCTCATACACGATTGAATCTCTGAGGCAGATAAGACGAAGCCTTGACTGTATAGTTGGCCTTGGCAATGTGCCTACTGTCTTGTCTCCTACGATATCAGTTGTCAGGACAATACGATCTAAACTACTCGCGCTAATGCCAGCAATGGATTTTCAGCTAGGTGAGCTGTCTCTTTTATTAGGCGGTATAATTATTGACGCAGCACACTTGGGAAGCGCAACTCTAGACTTTGCTAAAGCAAATGAAGTCTCTGGCAAGCTCTTGGATGAAGCTAAATTAATCGCCGACTCTAAAATATGCAAGCAGTTCCCTAATCTAGATTTCTGGTAAGGTCGTGGCATGCTTAACTTCACAAAGAGTGATGGTCAATCAGATTTGTCTGGATATATGGACAAAATAAGGATACTCTCTTCTAAGGTAGAACTAAAGATATCTCAAAAAGACAAGGATGAAAATGATGCATTTATTGAGACTCTTTCTGTTGAGGAACTAAAAGACATAAGACAAGTCATACATGCTGCTGAATATTTACTCACGAAATATCAAGACAAGAAGGAGATCAAGTCCTTTTTGCAGGAATTTGTTGGAATTGTACTACATGCTGCAAATTCTGTTAATGGAATGAAAGATAATCTTGAAGATTTAGTCATGTCTGCAGAGTTTGCACTGTGTCAGATTCAGACACTGCATGCTGATGTGACTCAAAGTCTTGTATTCAAAAGGGAATCTCAAACCAAGATTGATGATTTTAAAATTCAATCACTTTTAGACACACTTGTTCCACAAGTAGAACCTGTAAAAATGGCCTATGTTGAGGCTCAAATTCCAAAACAAAACGTTGGTGCAATTAATTTAACAAATTCTTCTAGACGAATTAACACCGGTGATTACCTTGAAAGAACTGCAGTCGAGATATAGTTGATGTTGTTATGAGTCTAGCCCCCCAAGAATTAGAAAATAGTGCAAGCAAATTTGCCGCAGAAGCAATAAAACTTGATTCCCAAGGTGCTCGTGGAATGGCGATTGCAAATTATCAAAGAGCAATCGAATCCCTTGTCAAACTAATCCAACTTTATCCTGAAAACAAACTAAATAGAGTATATCAAGAGAGAACTGCAGCGTATCAGAATCGTATCAAGGCTTTACAGATGAATAATGTAGAGTTAGAACCAGCAGTGGATCCAAAGGCTACTCCTGAAGAACAAAAACAATCTCTTACTAAAAATGAACTAGACTCCCTTATCATGAAGGAAAAACCAAATGTGACTTGGGAGGAAGTTATTGGTCTGGATGACGCAAAGAATGCTTTACGAGAATCAATTGTATATCCTGCAAAAAGACCTGATCTGTTCCCACTTGGATGGCCAAGAGGAATCTTACTTTATGGTCCACCGGGATGTGGAAAGACTGTCATCGCAGCAGCTACTGCCAACGAGATTGATGGTTATTTTATCAACGTAGATGCGGCATCTATGATGAGCAAGTGGCTAGGAGAAGCTGAGAAAAATGTTTCAAAACTTTTTCAGATGGCAAGAGGTTTGGCAGAAAAAGAAGGACTTCCAGTAATACTGTTCATTGACGAAGTAGATTCACTTCTTGGTAATCGTAATAGTGAGATTGGTGGAGAGATTCGTGTCAAAAACCAATTTTTAACCGAAATGGATGGAATAAATGGTAAGGGAAAAGATCTCAAGCTATATGTCATTGGTGCAACAAACAAGCCATGGAGTCTTGACTGGCCGTTTCTTAGGAGATTTACCAAGAGAGTATATGTTTCACTTCCATCTCTTGAGGCAAGAGAAAATCTCTTTGAACTCTATACATCGCAGTTACACAAAGATGACAAAGTAAAGTCACTTGAGCTTGCAAAATTGGCAGATGGATATAGCGCATCTGATGTCAAAGATATATGTCAGTCTGCCCAGTTGATGGTGGTAAATGATTTGTTCCACTCTCCACACTTTGGAGAAGAGGTGTTGGGTGAGCCAAAATCACAACCGCGTGTATTGACAACTGCAGACTTTAAAGAAATAATTTCAAGAAGAAAGCCAAGTGTAAGTATGGAAATGATACGTGCATATTACAAATGGACTGAGCAGTTCAAAGCACTCTGAATCTTATTTTTCCAAACATTTTCCATTAACCTGATATTCTAGTGGGAATTCAAATCTTAGATCGCCATAAAATTTAAATCTCTATTAAAATCCACATGCAGAGGGTTTCAAGGATTCCAACAAAAAAAGCCAAACATGCAAACAAGTTTGGTATGTTGATTTTAGAAGATGGTACCATTTTTGAAGGAATGGGTTTTGGATATCCGACTGTGGCGTTTGGCGAGGCAGTATTTAATACAGGAATGACTGGATATGTTGAGGCGCTCACGGATCCGTCGTACAGTGGGCAGATTCTAACACTTACGTATCCTCTTGTTGGGAACTATGGTGTTCCTGATCCTACTGCAAAAGATCCTGATGGCATACGAAAAAACACAGAGTCTGAAGCAATACAGGCAAGAGGTCTTGTGGTTCACGAATTGTCTCTCACTGCAAGTCATTGGAATGTCGCAATGACTCTGGATGAGTGGCTTTATAGTGAAAAAATCCCTGGAATTTCAGGAATTGATACTAGGGATCTTACCATGAAACTTAGAACAAGTGGAGTGATGATGGCTGCACTTGCCGTATCTGATACTCCAATTGATGTGCAAGAAATTAAAAAGAAACTCGAGTCTGCTACAAAATATAATGACGAGGAATTTATGAATGCTGTATCTATAAAAGAACCTCAAACGTTTGGCTCTGGATCTGAATCAATCGTGGTGATTGATACTGGTGTAAAAAACTCCATATTGCGAAATGTCCGAAGTCTTGGCTATAATGTAATCAAAGTTCCTTGGAACTATTCACTTGAAAAGATTTTGTCATACAATCCAAAGGGAATAATATTTTCAAATGGACCTGGTGATCCAATCAAATGTGCTGAAACAATGACAATTGCAAAACAAGTAATTGAAAAAAATATTCCGACATTGGGAATTTGTCTTGGGGCACAAATCCTAGGGCTTGCAGGTGGTGCAAGTACGTACAAGCTAAAATATGGTCATCGAGGGCAAAACAAGTCTTGCATCAATCTTGACACTAACCAAGTCTATGTGACAAGTCAGAATCATGGATATTGTATTAATCCTGACTCGCTAGAAAATACTGATTTTAAATTGTGGTTTACAAATGCTGATGATAAAACAGTAGAGGGAATAAAACACAAGCAAAAGAAAATAATTGCTGTACAATTTCATCCGGAGGCATCACCTGGACCTTTTGATTGTATGTTTATTTTTGAAGAGCTCAATAAACTCATAGGGGAGGACAATGCCAAAAGATGAGTCATTAAAGAAGATTCTGGTTCTTGGAAGTGGGGCAATCAAAATCGGAGAAGCAGGCGAAAGTCACAAAATGACCGTCAATTCGACTACTCCGGTAGCCAGTGCCTCAAAGCCATCCAGGAAGAGGGAATCAAGAGTGTTCTTGTAAATCCAAATATTGCAACAATACAAACTGATACAAGATTTGCAGACAGGGTGTACTCTATTCCAGTTAATCCACAATATGTAGAATCTATCATAGAAGCAGAGAGGCCTGATGGTCTAATGCTTGGCTTTGGAGGCCAAACTGCACTTAACTGTGGGGTAAAACTGGAAGAACTCGGAGTTCTAAAAAAATATGGCGTAAAGGTGCTTGGAACTCAAGTAGGTGGAATTCAAGCTACTGAAGACCGACAACTCTTCAAGGACTCTATGATAGGATGTAATGTACCAGTACTCAAAAGCAGAACTGTCTATAACTTTGAAGAGGCAAAAAAAGTTGCAAAAGACATTGGCTACCCCGTAATCATACGTGTTGCGTACACGCTTGGAGGAAAAGGTGGAGGAGTTGCACACAATGAAATTGAACTCCATGAAATTGTAGCAAGGGGTCTTAATGCAAGTCTTGTAGGACAAGTATTGATTGAAGAATACATTGGACACTGGAAACAAATTGAGTATGAAGTCATGGCAGACTATGCAGGAAATAATGTCATCATATGCAACATGGAAAATGTTCTATCAATGCGAGTACACACCGGTGACAATATTGTAGTTGCACCCTCTCAGACGCTTGATAATTATGAATACCAGATGTTACGCTCTGCAGCGTTACGTGCTGCAAAACATGTTGGAATTGTTGGGGAATGTAATGTACAATTTGCACTAGATCCAAATTCCGACAAGTATGTTGCAATCGAGATGAATCCAAGACTTTCTCGTTCATCTGCTCTTGCAAGCAAAGCAACTGGGTATCCTATTGCATACATGGCTGCAAAAATTGTAATGGGTCACACTCTTCCAGAACTTGTAAACAGAATCACCAAGACAACTACTGCATGTTTTGAGCCGTCCCTTGACTATATTGTATGTAAACACCCTAGGTGGGACTTTAGCAAGTTTGAGCTTGCAAATCGTAACTTGGGCCCTACAATGAAATCTGTAGGCGAAGTAATGGGGGTTGGTAGATGTTTTGAAGAATCTCTACAAAAAGCAATACGAATGCTTGAGATTGGAAATGATGGGCTTGTTGCAAACCGTAATCCTGATAAAAAATGTGACATTGAAGAAATTGAAAATAAACTGCAAAAATCAGATGATCATATTTTGTACTATGTGGCAGAAGCACTGCGGCAAAAAATGTCGATAGAACAAATCTACAAACTTTCTGCAATTGATCCGTGGTTTATTGAAAAAATTGAAAATATAGTAAAAACTGAGAAAAAACTCAAAGAGTCTACACTTGACGACAACTTATTACATGAAGCAAAACAATTTGGATTCTCGGACAAGCAGATTGGAAGGCTTGTTGGAAAAGATGATCTTGATATTAGAAAAATAAGAAAAGCGGCAGGAATTATACCTGTAGTAAAACGAATTGACACTTTGGCAGCAGAATGGCCTGCCAAAACAAATTATCTGTATCTCACATATGGTGGAAAAGTTAATGATTTCGAGGTAGTATCTGACTCTCAAAAAATCATAGTACTCGGTGCCGGTCCTTATAGAATTGGAAGCAGTGTAGAGTTTGACTGGGGAACGGTAAACATGGTCTGGGGACTAAAAGAGAATGGGGTAAAAGAAGTCTCTGTGATCAACTGTAATCCTGAGACGGTATCGACTGATTATGACATCTGTGATAGGCTATACTTTGAAGAGCTTACACTTGAGCGAGTGTTGGATATCACAGACTTTGAAAAACCAGATGGCATTGTTACTGCAGTAGGAGGACAGATTGCAAACAACCTTACACCAAAACTTGCACAAAATGGAATAAAAATAATTGGCACGTCTTTTGAAGACATTGACAGGGCTGAGAACCGTTCAACTTTTAGCAAAGTATTAGATGAACTAAATATCCGACAGCCGCCTTGGCAAGCATTTTCGAGTCTTGGCGATGCCAAAAAATTTGCGATAAAAGTTGGTTATCCAGTTCTTGTGAGACCTTCATATGTACTAAGTGGAGCTGCCATGAAAGTTGTATGGTCAGAAACGCAACTCAAACAATATCTTGCAGAGGCAACAAATGTTTCACCTGATTATCCGGTAGTCATAACAAAGTTCATGCTAAATTCACTGGAGGCTGAAGTGGATGGCGTGGGGGATGGAAAAAACGTAGTGATTGGTGCAGTAATTGAACACATTGAAGGTGCAGGTGTTCATTCTGGCGATTCTATGATGTGCATTCCACCATGGACTTTGAATAATAAGGTGATTGATACAATACTTGATTATGCAAAAAAAGTTGCAATTGCATTTAAAATCAAGGGCCCATTTAACCTCCAATTTCTAATAAATCAAGACCAAGTCTATGTCATAGAGCTCAACATCAGGGCATCACGTTCCATGCCATTTGTCTCAAAATTTGTAAGGATGAACCTCATCAACTTGGCAGCACGTGCAGTGCTTGGAAAGTCACTTCCAACCATCGCAAAAGACAGGTGGCGTAAAATACATCATTATGGAATCAAGGTTCCACAGTTTTCCTTTATGCAACTTGATGGAGCTGATGTCATACTAGGTGTAGAAATGCAATCTACTGGAGAGGCTGCATGTTTTGGAGATAGTTTCTATGATGCGCTTGCAAAGGGCTTGACATCTGTTGGGTACTCTTTGCCAAAACAGGGTTCTGTTCTTATCAGCGCGGGTGGATTTGAAAACAAGGAAAAACTATTGCAGACTGCCATATTGCTTAAAAGTCTGGAATACAAGCTACTTGCAACTGAGCATACTGCAGAATTTTTATCCGATAAAAGGATAGGAGATGTTGAGGTAGTATACAAAATAAGTGAGCCTCAAAGAAAACCAAATATTGCAGATTTACTTTATGAAAGAAAAATTGATTTCATAATAAATGTACCAAGTACATCAACACTTGAAAAATATGTTGGCATGCTTTATGATGAATATCAAATACGAAGAAAAGCTGTCGAGCTTGGAATACCTGTACTGATAACAACAGAGCTTGCTGATTCCTTTGCCAAGACCTTGGAATGGTTACGACATAACGACACTACAAAAAAACCATTAGAACCATACGAGAAAGTGGACTAGTTTTTCAAAAATCAAACTATGTTTTTGAGTATTG
Source organism: Candidatus Nitrosotalea okcheonensis (assembly GCF_900177045.1). NCBI lineage: Archaea > Thermoproteati > Nitrososphaerota > Nitrososphaeria > Nitrosotaleales > Nitrosotaleaceae > Nitrosotalea > Candidatus Nitrosotalea okcheonensis. The sequence goes on along the minus strand of NZ_LT841358.1, from coordinate 602,109 downwards.
ACTCGTCTCCAATTATTGAACCGTCAAGTGTTACAATCTTTGCAGAATAGTCTTCCTTTATTCTTGCAAGTATAGGCGAGATTGATTTTTTATGATAGTGCTTGTGTGTTGCATAAAAATATTTGTTAAAGGATGGCATTATTATTATCTCAATTTCACCCTTACTAGATGGAAAAATATTCTGTTTTCTGGTCTTGATTGACACCCATAATCTTTGTCCATCTAGTACAGAACCTTCTTGAAAATACACTGGATGAAGATGGCCCATGATTATTTTGTCTACATGCGAAAAATTTTCAGATGGCATCACATGACCGTGTGTCAATAGGGTATCTCCTATGACTAGACCTGATGGGCCGGTCATGGTAATATAATCTGGAATCAAATGAGCCAAGTTTCCATCATGGTTTCCTGGAACCACTAGCGTGTTGATTTTTTTTCCAATCTCAAAAAACATTGGCACTGTCTGCCATTCTATCTTTGAGATGGAATCTATGCCTGACTTGATATCGCCAAGTATGATGAGATTGTCAAGTTTTTCAGATTTTATCAAGGAGTTAAGAGTTAGGTGGATTTCTTCAACAATTTCTTCTGGCCTAACGTTTATGTCATTTGAGATCATGCCAATCTCAAATCCAATATGCAAGTCGGTAACAACAAGAAATCGTTGTATGTCTTCTAAAATTAATGCTGGCTGTGAAGGAATAATTCTTGTCTTTACCATCAAAGATATACCTGTCTTTTTTCAATTAAATTCTTGTGAAAAAAGAATCAGGGGATGTAGAGTCAATCGTATCTACAAATGGTGTAAAGTTGCACCTGTTTGAGCCAAGCGGCAGAAAAATCTGGACTGTGGTTGGAAAAGAAAACGAGCATTGGCTTGATTCGGATCTGGGATACTGCTCATGTGAAGACTATTACTATAACGCAATGGAAAAAGGACGGCAATGTTATCACTTACAAGCAGTTCAAACTGCAATAAAACAAGATAAAATTGAGACAATAATATTTCAAGACTCTGAGTTTGATAGTTTCATATCTGCACTTATACAAGATATGCTATGATGCCAAAAAATATCTCTGGATGAAAATATGATTAAAATAAATGTGCTAGTATGAAAATAATTTATGGGTTATTTTAGAGGTATTGTGAAAAGGTCTTCCTTTGAAACGCCTTTCCAGAGTCCAATCATGCCTTCTGCTTTGACTTGTTCCACTTTGGTTATTTTTTGGATCTTTATTTGATTAGGAGTCGGTGGCATCCAGAGCATTGCCATGTAGTCACCTACATTTCCCACTGCGTCTGCTTTTGCAGAAATTATCTTTTCTTTTGTAAAACCGTTTGCAACAAGTGCATCTGTTGCAGCTGTCTCCAAGTCACTTCTACCATGTGTGAAAAGGTAGACTGATTTTGCTGTATCTACTTGAGTCAATAAAGTACATCCATCTGATGCTTTAATGAATATTTCTAAAACCAATCTTGGATTATATACCTCATGATTCAAGCCGAAAGCATTGGTCAACATTTTGATTGTGGGCTCCGGTGGACGCGAGCATGCTATAGGTTGGAAGCTTGCGCAGAGTTCAAAAGTCGATAACGTTTACTTTGCACCTGGAAATGGAGGCACTACAAACAATGTATGTATTTCTTCTGATGATATTGAGGGTCTTGCCAAGTTTGCAAAAGAGAATGACTGCATAACAGTGGTGGGTCCTGAAATTCCGCTGTCAAATGGCATAGTCGATGAGTTTACAAAAAAAGGACTTGGAATATTTGGTCCTACGAAGAATGCAGCACAATTGGAATCCAGCAAGATCTGGGCAAAAAACTTCATGCAGAGAAATGGCATTCTTACCGCAAGATTTGAAGTCTTTGATGATCCGAATAAAGCAATAGATTTTGCAAAGTCTGTTGACTTTCGCTTGGTGGTAAAAGCCGATGGTCTTGCTGCTGGAAAAGGCGTGATTGTATGTAACAGTTCTTCTGAAGCAGTTGATGCAATAAACAAGATGCTTGTACACAAAAGTTTTGGTAATGCGGGCTTGAAAATTATCTTGGAGGAGAGGATAGATGGGGTTGAGGCCTCTTTTATTGCACTCTCTGATGGGAACATTGCATATTCTATGGCTACAAGTCAGGATCATAAGAGAATCTATGACGATGACAAGGGACCAAATACTGGTGGGATGGGGACATATTCTCCAACTCCTGTGATTGATGATTTCACTGCAAATGAAATTCAAAAAAATGTCATTGAAAAAACAATCACATCGATGAAAAAGGAAGGCATTGTGTTCAAGGGATTTTTGTATGCCGGAATAATGCTAAAAGATGGCAAGTCTTATGTCTTGGAGTTTAACGCAAGAATGGGCGATCCGGAATGCCAATCAATAATGATGCGCATGGACTCGGACCTGTTCGAATATGTGCAGGCAAGCATAGATGGTACTCTGTCTTCTTTACCTCAGATGTCATGGAAAAAACAGAGTGCAGTATGTGTTATACTTGCATCCAAAGGATATCCTGAATCGTATCCTACGGGTGAGGAAATATTGGGTCTTGACGATTTGACTCCTAACTCACAGGTCTTTCACTCTGGAACAAGAAATGAGAATGGAAGAATTTTGACAAGTGGTGGAAGAGTGCTTGGGGTGACTGCAGTTGGAGAGACATTGGGGGACGCAATCGCAAATGCGTACTTGCGGGTGGGGAAAATAAATTGGCCCTCAAAATACTGTAGAACGGATATTGGCAAAAAAGGTCTTACATGGCATAAATGAAAAAACAAGTCCAAGATTCACATAATTCAATATGCCGCACATGAAATCAGATGGATTGGTGGAAAGATCTTAAGATTGATACTGACGTAATTATGTAATGAGAAAATCAGTTATCATACTATCCATAATTTTGGCAATAATTGGAACAGGTATTGTATTTTACGTGATTCCTTTACCTGTGCCGAGCAATGTACCACAACACATTTTACATTGTCTTCAGCCTAGCATGGAGTCAATCCCTCACATGAAATGGAATTGTTTCTACTTTACTCAAAAATAAAGGTAAATTGTGGCTCAAAGATAAACAAGCAATGATAGTGCAAATTTCTAAGACTGTACTTTTACTTGATGTGGATAAAAAGGGAAAGCCCCCCGTTTGTACCTAAAAACATGACGCAATCAGGACATAGCGTAGGTTATGATTTGTTGGAAAGAGTTTAAGATCAGTACCGGAATAGTTACACCATGAAAAGATCATCTTTCATAATTCCAATAATTGCAGTTATAATCGGAATCGCATTTTTAACATTTTTTGAAGTATATCGTATTGCAAATACTTCAGTGGATATAACTCACGGCTCAGGATCTAGTACTCATCCCGATTGTGTAAGCACCAAGAGTTGTTACTATCCAAACCCGTTGATCATTTCAAGAGGTGATACTGTGACATGGACAAATAAGGACTCGCTAAGACATACAGTAACAAGTGGCATACCAACTGGAGATGTCGCAGGTACAATATTTGACAGTAAGGTCATAGAGCCAGAACAGACATTCAAATTCACTTTTACAAATACAGGAACATACGATTACTTTTGTATCATTCACCCATGGATACAGGGTCAGATAATTGTAAAATGATTCCATGGCTCAAAAGGGGCAGCATAATCATTACAACATAAAATTCCTCAAGGGCTATGGCTTTTCCTTTTTACTTGATGTGAATGACTGAATCTTCTGTTACAACACAATCCATTTTTACATCATGGTCATCGTGGGGAAATGACTTTAGTACATGTTTTGAATATGTCAAACCAATTTTCTTTATTTTTTTACCTTGTAGATACCTATCATAAAACCCAAAGCCGTATCCTAACCTGTATCCTTCTCGAGTAAGTGCAATTGCAGGCACTATGATGACATCGAGTTTTTTAGTTGTCTCACATTTTTCCTTGGGTTCCATCACTGAAAAATTCCCAAGTTCTAGATCTGATAAACTTGAAATTTTTTTGAAGACCAGATCATTCTTGTCCACTCGTGGAAGTGACACTTCTTTTCCTTGGTTAAAAAATTCGTGCAATAGATCATGTGTCTGAACTTCACTTCCTATTGAATAATATGTACCAATTGACTTGGCTTGCCTGTAAAAATCAATTTTTCTTAGATTGTCCCGGATCCTATTGCTTGCAATTTTTATAAAATCAAGCGAGAGTTCATCTCTAGCATCTAACATTTGTTTGCGTAATCTTGATTTTTCAACTGGGTTGGACAAATTCTTTACTAATTGATGCAGCTGTTACAGTGTTTTTTAAAAGCATCGCTATTGTCATTGGCCCTACTCCGCCTGGTACTGGTGTGACATATGATGCCTTTTTGATGACATTGTCATAATCTACATCTCCTACGAGTTTACCATCTAATCTTGCAGTGCCGACATCTATTACCACTGCGCCTTCTTTTATCATGTCTTCTGTTAGAATGAATTTTGATCTGTCGCCTATTGCGGTAACTATGATATCTGCACCAAGGCAATATTCCTTGAGATTCTTTGTCCTGGAGTGACATGTTGTTACCGTGGCATTTTTTTCTAGCATGAGATTATAGAGTGGTTTTCCTACTAGATTACTTCGGTTTATTATCACAGCGTTTTTTCCTTCCAAGTCTATTTTGTAATACTCTAACAACTCCATTATCCCAGAGGGAGTACAGGGTTTGAGGATTGACCTCCCTGATGTCAAAAGACCAATATTGTATGGCGTTAAACCGTCCACATCCTTTATGGGTGATATCCTGGAAGTTGTTGTAAAGCCATCTAATTGGCTTGGCAGTGGAAGTTGGACTAGAATTCCATGGACCGTCTCATCATTATTTAATAAATTTATCAAGGAATTCATTTCTTTTTGAGAAAAGATGGGAGGAAGTTTGTGATCCTTTGTAGTTATACCAACATCAGCGCATGCTTTTTGCTTGTTTCTTACATATGTTGAAGATGCAGGATCGTCGCCTACCAGAACTGTTGCAAGACATGGCACTATGCCATCCTCTGACAGTTCCTTTACAGCTGATCTTACCCTGTCCTTAACTGATGATGCCACTATGATGCCATCTATTTTCTGTCCCGTCAAACATACTTGGATGATTTTTTGGATATTTAATCTTTGGAAATTTTACATGCCGTGCATGTGTGACTTGAGTTAAAATCATTAAGAGCCATCTCGCAGAAATGATATTGAAAATAGTATTTGACACAAATGAATATGCAAAAAAAATTATAAAAAGCGACACATACTTTCATACCTTTCTAAACAAGGAAAACTTGGCAGCAGGGATTTTGAGACTTGGACCCGGTGGTAATGATACACAGGAACCTCATGAAAATGACGAGGTTTATTATGTTGTAAAAGGTGATGGATTTCTTGAAATTAACGGAAAAGACTATGCTGTTTCAGAAGGCATGTCATATTACGTTGCTAAAAAAATCCCCCACAAGTTTCATGGAAACAAAAAAGAACTCGTTGTAATGTATTTTTTTGGAGGGCCTGACACCTAGGAAATTACTGTCTTTCTTCCAACTATCTTTATTTTTCCCTTGGCAAAGAGCTTTACTGCCTTTGGATATATTTTGTGTTCTTGTTTGAGAATTTTTTTAGAAATGCTTTCTTCCGTATCGTTGTCCTTTATCTTTACAACCGACTGCAAAATAATGGGTCCAGTATCAACACCTTCATCTACAAAGTGTACTGTACATCCTGAGTATTTCACTCCATATTCTAGAGCCTGCCTTTGTGAGTGTAATCCTGGAAATGCTGGCAATATGGCTGGATGTATGTTCATTATTCTTCCCTTGTAATGCCTGATGAATTCTGGGCTCATTATTCTCATAAATCCTGCAAGGCATATGAGGCCATTTTGTGGCGTCACCCCATGCTTTTCAAGAACTGATACAAGTTTAGAGTCATACTCCCAGTTTCCTCCCTTGAAGCCGTTGCTATCTATAATCTCTGTTCTTATCCCTATTTTTTGGGCTATGGCAAGTCCTCTAGCGTCTGGCTTGTTTGAAATTACTATGACCGGCTTGATTGGAATTTTATTTTTTTTAACAGCCTTTAAGATGTTCTCCATGTTGCTTCCTCTACCTGAGATCAAAATGGCAAGACTTAACATGAAATGATTTTGGTCTTGTATGAATAAACACTTTACTAATTTTAACTGAAAAACAACAGATCGGTGTTTTAAGTCATTATGCTGTATGTTGCACCAGATTAATCTTGCAATTTATATCTAATCTGGTTGGCACAATCTCAAATTGAACTCAAAGGTAAAGATGACATCAAACGGAATCGTGGTATTACATAGTGACAAGACAGTCCATCTTGATCCAAAACGTGGAACTGAAAATGGGATTAGCTTTGTATCTCATGCACATCTTGATCATTTACACAATCAAAAAGGGGATGGAGTTCTCATTGCTTCCAAGCAGACAACTGAGATTGCAAAACTTCGAGGTTATGTGATTGAAAACTATGTTGAACAATATGAGAATTTTTCAATGATTGATGCAGGTCACATACTTGGAGCAAAAGGGCTCTTGTTTGATGATCTTTTTTACACCGGTGATATCTCTATTCGTAACCGAGGATTTATGAAAGGTGCAACTGTTCCAAAATGCAAAACACTAATCACTGAATGTACATTTGGGATGCCTGAATATGTATTTCCTACCATTGATGACACTGTAAAACGTGTAAATGAAATCATTTCAGAACTTTATGGAAAAGGAAAACCCGTAATTTTGTTGGGATATGAACTTGGCAAAGCTCAGATTTTATCACACTTGTTTTCACACTGGGATCCATATTATCATGATTCGGTAAAAAAAGTCAATGACCTATACAGACAGTTTGGAGTACCACTTGATGAATCAATAGGTCATACTGAAGCCGAGTCACGTGGACTCCTTGAGAAAAAACCTTGGCTTATGATTGCTCCTAACATGAGCGGAAGAAATGCTTTTGTCAAACACATGAAGTCAAAGTATGACGCAATAACAATCGGATTTAGTGGGTGGGCACAATCTTCCAGATTTTCTTTTGCGCGCGGTCATGATTATTCCATTGCACTAAGTGATCATTGTGACTATAACGAATTGATTGATTTGGTGAAAAGATGCAATCCTGAAAAAATATACACTGTGCATGGATTTGTAGATGAGTTTGCTGCAGACCTTGTCAAGCGGGGATATGATGCACAGTCTCTGCGCGAAGACTCTATTGATAATTATGTCTAAAGGATACCTATTATGAGATGTTAAAACATCTACTGTTCAAATCTTGTGATGTAACTGAAAGTTTTGACAGATTTTTCTGAAAGAAAATATTCTTACAGTGAACCATTCTCTTGATTGGCTTGGGAGTCTTTTGATTTTTGCTGTGTCACTGCCTTTTTAGTACTTTCAAGATATGCTATAGTGGTTCCCAAATTTCCAAATCCCATTGCATTTAATGACTCTGATGGGATCATGACAATTGTATTTCCTTGCACTTTAATTGATTCATACAACATGTTGGATTGTCGTAGTGCATATGCTACGGGATTATCTGCGTACACTCTTGCTGCCTCTTCAAATTTTTTTGCGACTAGTATCTCTGATTCGCCATATGTCACTCTGGCACTCTTCTCACGCTCCGCCTGTGCCTGCATTGACATGGCTGATTCCAACTCTTGCGGAATTATGACTTGACGAATTTCCACGCCTGTTACTTCAATTCCCCAACTGCTCGCTTCTGCTGAAATTATTGTTTTTACATGCTGATTGATTTCTTCTCTTTTTGAAAGCACATCTTGGAATTGCGAAGAACCGATGTTATTGCGAAGCGTTGTTTGTGATACTTGTTGTATCATTTGGTTAAAGTTTTCCACATTTAGTATTGCATCTTTTGCACGCTCATCAATTATTTTGTAGCGAAGTATTGCATCGATAGTTACTGGAACATTATCTTTTGTCAACATTCTCTCAGCCTTGAATTCGCTTACTTTTTCTCGTATATCGATAACTAAAATATTATCTGCAAAAGGCAATCTTGTTTGAATGCCGGGACCAACTTGTCTTTGATATTTTCCCAATCGTAGTATTACAGCTCTCTCATATTGATTGATAATCATCAAGAATGCAGAAATGATTAATGATACGCCTATGACAAGTGTTCCATATGTTATCAGATTATTACTAGTTGCCATGCCTATGGCAAGACCGATGATGAGAACTAGTACCCCTATGATGACATGATAACCCGATCCTTTTTGCTTGACTAGTTTTTCTGCAAAGTTAGATGATGAATATTGTCCAGACATTTTTTTTGCACCTGTTACTACTGATACGTCCTGGAATTTAAAGGGCGGTACAACAGGTAAGGTGCATACTTGAAAAAACATGACAACAAGTAATTGAAATTTCAAAAACTAGTAACATCATGTAAATTTGCGGATTGCTCTGTTGTATGCAACCCCAAACCTGTGCGCTTCATCTCTTGCATGCTGCAAGATCTTTAGTGCTGGATTGGTTTTTGCCATGACTAGTGGTTTGCTGACTCTTGGCTGATAGACCTCTTCATTCTCTTTTGCAAGCGATACGCATGGTATGTCCACCCCAATCGCATGTATGGCATCAAGTGCTGCATTTAGCTGGCCGCGTCCACCATCAATTAGTACCAAGTCTGGCATCTTTGATTTTTCCTCTTTTAATCTCAAGTAACGCCTCTTGACTATCTCATTTATCATTGCAAAATCATTGTGTCCTTGTACTGTTTTTATCTTAAATTTTCTATATCCTGATGTCTGAGGTTTTCCGTCAACAAGACATGACATGGAGCCCACTGCATAATCTTCACCGTGGTTTGAAATGTCAAAACATTCTATTATTCTTGGGATGTCTTGTAACCCAAGTCTCTCTTGAAGTTCGACAAGTGCAGGGTCTGCACCCTTTGTTATCTCAAGTGATATGTTTTTCATGATAAGATCAATTATTTCGCGCCTTTTTCCAGTTGTTGGCACCGTTATGTGTACCGTAAATCCTGACGAGCGTGCAAACACCTCTTCTAATACCTCTTTTTTGTCTGGCATCTCACTTACTATTACATATCTTGGAATTGGGTTTGTGGAATAATACTGGGATAAAAAGCTAGAAAATGTATTGTCACCTACCAAGTCAAACGAAAACTTGTTTCTGTCCTTTATCACTCCGTTTGCTAGGCGAAAGCTCATCAAGTGTGCAGTCTGATCTTTTGTTTTTATGCCAAAATATTCTTCGTTAGTGCCTATTCTAGGGGACTCCATTTTTTGCCTGACTTGAAGATTGCCGAGTCTTTGCAATGTCTCATGAATCTCCTTTGCTTTTTCATACTGGCGATTCTCAGATGCTTGAATCATCTCTTTTTCTAGATTTTTGACAAAGTCTTCTAGTCGTTGTTTACCTTTTAGGATTGACTCAAGATCCGAAATGTGTTTATTATAATCTTCCCGAGCTTGCTTGAACTGACATGGAGCATCACAGTTTCCAAGATGATATTCAAGACATGCCTCCTTTGGAAGTTTCTTGCATATCCGTATCTTGAATGTCTTGCGCAAAAGACCAATTGAAAGCATCTTTGAACTTCCATGTGTAAAGGGGCCATACATTTTACCTCCCCCTAAAAACTGCCCGGTCCTTGTTCTTCTTGCTACCATGAGACGAGGGAACTCTTCATTAGTAATCCTCAGGTAGGTGTATCTTTGCTGATCCTTGAGCTCTATGTTGTACGGTGGCCTATAGCGCTTGATCATGTTTGCCTCTAGCAAAAAGGCCTCCTCCTCATTATCTGTCAAAATAAACTCAATGTCTGTAATTTTTTCCACCAGTTTTTGTGTCTTGTAGTTTTGGTTTTTCAAGAAATATGACTTGACTCGATTTTTGAGATTTTTTGCCTTGCCTATGTATAGTATCTTTTCTGTTTCATCCTTCATGATGTATATGCCAGGATGTGACGGAATTGATACCTTTGAGATATCAAGAGTCATTTTTTAAAATGCGTTTTATGTATTGGCCAGTGTAACTTCGAGGGTTTAGCGCAACTTGCTCTGGCGTACCTGTTGCAACAATTGTCCCACCACCATCTCCACCTTCTGGACCAAGGTCAATTATCCAGTCAGAGTTTTTGATTACATCCATGTTGTGCTCTATTATGATTATTGTATTTCCAAGATTTACCAGTCTGTTTAGAACTTCCAGCAATTTCTGGACGTCTGCAAAATGAAGCCCAGTTGTTGGCTCGTCTAGGATGTAGACAGTTCTGCCAGTGTCGCGTTTTGACAGTTCTGATGCAAGTTTTACACGCTGGGCTTCTCCACCTGATAATGTTGTGGCTGCTTGTCCAAGCTTTATGTATCCTAGTCCAACATCTGATACTGTTTGTAACTTTCTCTGAATTGAAGGAATGTTTGCAAAAAATTCTAGCGCCTCCTCTACCGTCATTGCAAGAATGTCAGATATGTTCTTGTCCTTGTAATGTATTGCAAGTGTCTCAGAATTGTAACGCTTGCCCTTACACTCGTCACATACTACATAGACATCTGATAGAAACTGCATCTCTATTTTTTTGACCCCGTCACCCTCACATGCAAAACATCTGCCATCTGCAACGTTAAATGAGAACTGCCCTGGGGTGTATCCTCGTTCCTTTGATAGCTCAGTTCCTGCATATAATTCTCGAATGGGCGTAAATGCTCCAATGTACGTGGCAGGATTTGAGCGTGGAGTGCGACCTATTGGGGACTGGTCTATACCTATGACCTTGTCAATTTCGCCCATTCCTGATATGCTTCTATGTCTTCCAGGCCTGTCTGTTGAGCCATAAATGTCGGCTGCCAATGCCTTGTACAATATGTCATTTACAAGTGTTGATTTTCCAGATCCTGATACTCCTGTTACTGTGATCATCATGCCTAGAGGAAATTCAACATCAATGTTTTTGAGATTGTTCTCTGATGCGCCCTTGAGAACAAGATTGCCTTTCTGCGGATGTTTGTTTTTTGCAAGTTTTATAGCATCATGGTTTTTGAGATATTTTCCAGTAACTGACTTTTCATTTTTTAGAATTTCATTTATTGTCCCTTCAAAGACCACGTTTCCTCCATGGACTCCTGCATATGGACCGAGATCAATTATCCAATCTGAGCTTCGCATTACTTCTTCGTCATGCTCGACAACAAGTATGGTATTTCCAAGGTCGCGAAGTTTTGTTAGAGTCTTGATTAGTTTGGCATTGTCTCTTTGATGCAATCCTATTGTGGGCTCGTCAAGAACATATAGTACGCCTGTTAGGTTTGATCCTATCTGTGTTGCAAGCCTGATTCTCTGGGCCTCTCCGCCTGACAGTGTAGAGCTAACGCGGTTAAGCGTAAGATAATTCAGTCCCACATTTTTTAAAAATTCAAGCCTTGACAGTACTTCTTTTAGGATGGATTTTGCAATGTATTTTTCTGTCTCGCTCAGCTGAAGATTTTTGAAAAATTCGTAACACGAATCAATTGACAAGTCACAGACATCCATGATTGAAAGCGAGTTTATGGAAACTGACAATGCTTCGTCCTTGAGTCTTCGGCCCTTACACAAGTTACATGGAGTCTCTCTCATAAACTTGCTCAATTCCTCTCTTTTTGACTCTGAATCAGTCTCCGCAAAGTTTTTCTGAAGACTTGGTATTACACCATGAAAATTGTTGGTATATTCCCACTTGGAATCAGTAGACTGGGATTCGTAAGAAAACCTGACTGCTTCCTCACTTCCATACAATATTACCTGAAGCTGTTTTGAACTCATCTTGTTGATTGGAGTCATAAGATCAAAACCATATTTTTTTCCGACATCTCGTAATGTCTGTCTTCTAAATGATGAAAACCTGCCTGACCATGGAACTATTGCCCCGTCTAGTATTGATTTTGTCTTGTCTGGTATTAGCAAGTCTGGCTCAAACTCCATCTTTACCCCGAGGCCATGACATGTCTTGCATGCACCAAATGGTGAGTTGAATGAAAAACCTCTTGGTTCTAACTCGCCTATTGAAATTCCACAAAATGGACATGCATTATTTTGGGAGAAGACCTTTTCTTCTGTGTCGGCAACCATCACATCACCCTTGCCTGCCTTGAGTGCAGTCTGGATTGATTCATACAACCTACTTTTTTCTTCCCACGATGCCTTGACTCTATCAACAACAATTTCGATATTGTGCCATTTTTGTTTATCCAGTACTGGAAGATCCCCAGCAAGCTCTATAATTTCCCCATCAATCCTGATTCTGGAATACCCTTGTTTTTTTACTTGCTCAAATAATTTTTCATAAGTTCCTTTTTTCCTTCTGACAAGTGACGCCAAGATCAAGATTTTTTTTCCTTCTGACTCTTTTAGGATTGATTCACAAATTGATTCAACTGATTGATTTGATATCTTTCTTGAACACTTGGGGCAGTGGGGTGTACCAATTCTTGCATACAATAGTCTGAGATAATCATAAATTTCTGTTATGGTTCCAACTGTAGACCTTGGATTCTTACTTGTGGTCTTTTGCTGAATTGATATTGCAGGAGATAGCCCTTCGATAGAATCAACATCTGGCTTGTTCATCATTTCAAGAAACTGCCTTGCATATGCCGAAAGTGATTCGACGTATCTTCTCTGACCTTCTGCATATATTGTATCAAATGCAAGCGTTGATTTTCCAGATCCTGATAGTCCTGTAATCACCACCAGTTTATTCTTTGGAATGTCTACGTTGATATTCTTTAGATTGTGCTCCCTTGCACCTCGGATAATTAACTTGTCATTCATTTCGTAATTGTTTTTGTATCCTTGTTAGTTTATCACGGTATTCAATTGCGTGCTCAAAGTCAAGCTCCTCTGCATAGCGTTTCATGGCTGCCTCTATTTCTATTGCCATCGTCTGTATATCATGCTTTGACATGTGTTTTATTTCATCTAGTACAATTGTCTGCTGTGGGATTGCCTTTGTGATGCCGGTTGGGATGATTCCCATTTTTTGATTGTATTCCAACTGTTTTTTTCTCCTCCTGTCAGTCTCTGATATTGCAAGTGTCATGGATTGTGTTTTTTTATCAGCATACATGATTACCGCACCGTCTACATTTCTTGCTGCTCTTCCAAATGTCTGAATCAAGCTAGTTACATTTCTCAAAAATCCCTCCTTATCTGCATCAAGTATGGCAACAAGGGACACCTCTGGGATGTCAAGGCCTTCTCTTAACAGGTTGATTCCGACTAGGACATCGAATTCACCGAGTCTGAGCTGTCTGATTATCTCGGTTCTCTGCAAGTTTTCAATCTCAGAGTGTAAATAACGAACCTTTACTTGATGTTTTGACAGGTACTCTGCCAAATCTTCTGCCATTCTTTTTGTCAATGTAGTGACTAATGTGCGCTGGTTCTTTTCTGTCCGTTTTTTTATTTCTAAAATCAAATCATCCATCTGATTTTCTGTTTTTCTTATCTCGGTTGTGGGGTCTACAAGTCCTGTTGGCCTGATTAGTTGCTCGACAATTTGGAAACTTTGCTTTCTTTCATAATCGCTTGGCGTTGCGGAAACAAATATTGTATTGCTGATATATTTTTCAAATTCTTCGAATTTTAATGGTCTGTTGTCAAATGCACTTGTTAGCCTAAAGCCATAATCAATCAGAGATTTTTTTCTAGTATGGTCCCCATTGTACATGCCATGTAGTTGTGGCAGAGTTACATGTGACTCGTCAATTACAAGCAAAAAGTCATCTCCAAAAAAATCCAAAAGGCAAAACGGTGGCTCACCTGGTTTTCTTCCATCAAAATGTCTGGAATAATTTTCAATTCCTGAACAATACCCGAGTTCCTCTATCATCTCCAAGTCATATTTGGTCCTCATCTCAAGTCTCTGTCTTTCAAGCTCTGGCAATTCTGTTAGCCTTTGTTTTAGTTCCTCTCTGATTGACTGGACTGCAGTTTTCCTGACATCTGCGGCAACAAGATAGTGCTTTGCTGGGTATATCTTGATCTTTGAAATCTGTTTTTTTTCTTTTAATGATACAGGATCACAGATTGATATCTTTTCAACTTCATCTCCAAATAATGAAATCCTTACAACCGAGTCCGAGTATGCCGGTATTACATCAATGGTATCGCCCTTGATTCTGAACCTACCTGCCAAAAGTTCGGTATCATTTCTCTCGTATCTGGCATTGACAAGTTTCTTGACAAGTGTTCCTCTTCCAATGTCTGCGTCTTTTTCAATTGTAATGGCCATGGTTTCCCACTCGCTAGGTGAACCAAGAGAGTAGATGCATGATACAGTAGCTACGATAATCGTGGGTTCTCCTGACAGTAACATGGCAGTTGCCTCTAGACGTAATTTTTCTATCTTTTCGTTTATCTGAGTGTCTTTTTCTATGTATGTATCTGTCTGGGCTATGTAACTTTCGGGCTGGTAATAGTCATAATATGAAACGAAATATCCTACATTGTTTCTTGGGAAAAACTGTTTTAGCTCTGCGTAAAGCTGAGCAGCAAGTGTTTTGTTATGTGATATGACCAGTGTCTTTTTTCCAGTCCTGGCAATTGCATTTGCAACTGTAAACGTCTTACCACTACCTGTTACGCCAAGCAGCGTCTGGATCTTCTTTTTTTGTATTCCTTGAACAATTTGCTCTATTGCAAGAGGCTGGTCTCCTGTTGGAGTAAACTCTGCAACAAGTTCAAAGCTTGGATTTTCTAGCAAACATTACAAATTGGCCCTGTTTCAAATTTAAAGCAAATGGTATTATGATATCTTTACCAACTGGGTTCCTCTGAAATCTGTAGTCCGTCTTTTGTATTTATAATGCCCATCGTCTTTATTGTATCATGTGCAGTTGGACTGTTACGCGCCAGTATTTTTTTTGCAATTTCTAGTCTTGTTTTCTTGTCCCAATGCTGACCTATCTTGTACTTGCCTCTCATTGTGATTGGAACGACCTTGATTATTGCAACCTCTTCTACAACTTTCATGTCCGGTGTCAATTTTTCATATCCTCCCTCAGGCTGGTATTTTTTCATTAATTCATTTAATGCCAAAGTCTTTTCCTTTGGGTCTGAAACAAGGCTTGCTTTTCCCTTTATTACAATACTAATGTATAGCGTATCTGCCTGTGATGCATCAGTAGGAGATGTAAAGTATGATGGCAAAAATTCAAGACTGCGGTCTACCTCAAAGCCGACCTTTGAGTTTTTTACTATGTTTTCCAGTTTTTCTCCTCTAGGATGGGAATGCATATAGATTACATCGTTTGTATAGGCAAAATTCATTGGTATTATCTGGGGAAATCCATCCTTGTCTATACTGCATATTCTGCCTGTTTCTTGGTGGTTTAGAAACTCGATTATCTTTTCTTTTGACCTGATCTCCAGTCTTCCAAGCAGTTGCACAAACTCTTGTTATCAGATATGATATTTCTGTATATGGTTTTAATAGATAAATGTAAGTGGCTCTAACATAGGGCATGCAAAAGGGATCGAGATATACCAGTGTATTGGTAGGCGCGATCGTAGGTTCCGTGGTTGGATTTGCAAGCTATGTGTATACTTTGTTTGGTAATACAATTCCGTCATTTTTTGCAGTCTATTTCAGGGAGATTGGTGCAGCATTAATAATGATGGCAGTATTTGTGTTTGCAATAGCTTGGCTAATGAAAGCAAAACCCGGCAGAAAGCCACAAAGATACCTGATCAAGGTATTTGATGTATGTGGAGTGGAAACCCCGATAGATGGCATTAGGACTGAATTTAAAACACATGACGTTGCATGGAGCTTTATGAAAGAGTACAAGAAATTTTATCCACTCTTTAACTTTGCATTGGTATCTGATCTACCAAATTCTGAGAAACTAACAATATTTCGCTATCTTTGACAAAAAAGCTGTTAATATTCCAGAACACAATGTGGAGATTTCATAATTTTTAATTATCATTTCAAAATTAATCTGGCTGGGTAATTCTACACTGGATGTACTCAAATAGATGTCTTTGAACAGATTTTGTCTACACCTTTTCTATGAATAACACCGTGCTAGTCTTTTCGAACAATTGTCTTTCATTACAGTTCAATCTTGTCTTGACAGAACCATTCACAAAATTTCTTCGTTATGATTCTATGATCGCTTGATGGCTCGTTTGACGGATTCCCGATTCTTTAGTATGTAGCATGTGGAACTGTTGGTTTTGAAGTTCACTTTTGCTATGCTACTTGTAACTAATCTGACAATCTTGGCTGGATGGGTTTCTACATCGAACCATTGCCATCCTAGGTATTGCTTGTTGGATAGGTTTTCCTCTTCTTTTTGGACGGCTAGTTGAAGTGTCTTGAGGTATTCCGGCTTTTGGGAGAGTAGCTGTACTGTGTTGTTGAAGTCCTGCATGTGTACATATGTATACATATACATACACATATACCTTTTTCTCATAAACAATTAAATGCATAAAACAGAGATTTAGCGTCAAAGACCTAATCTATGAAACACTGTTTCAATAATATCCAAGGCTACACAGGCTGACAAAAATGATTGAAAATCTGATTTTGTTCCAGCTAACTATATCATTATTTCTAGGAGGAGCCATACTTGGCTTGGTATCTGGGAATGGTAGATTTTCACGACCTCTGATCTTCATTCCTTCTATGATGGGCTCAATTCTGACAATCTTGTTTTCTATTACTGTAATTACGACCAAATCACTGTCATGGGGAGTTCCACACATAATTCCATTTTTTAATCTTGAAATCTTTGTTGATGGCATATCTGCATTCTTTATGTTATTGATTGGAATCGTTTCATTTGCTGTTTCTCTATACTCTGTGGGATATTCAAAAGAGTATGAAATTAAAAAAAGAATATCTCTCTTTGGTTTTCTTTTTAATATTTTTATTTTGTCCATGATTCTTGTTGTAGGATCAAACAACGGATTTTTCTTTCTAATGTTCTGGGAATTGATGTCATTAACATCATTCTTTTTGGTCATATATGATCATGATAAAGAAGAAAATGTCAAGTCTGGAATGACATATCTTGTCATGACACACTTTGGAACTGCGCTTATTTTTGTTTCATTTTTACTAGGATATCTTCAAACAGGAAACTTTGGGTTTGATTTTTTTAGATCCTCATCATCTTCATTTCCACATTTAGTTAAAGATCTGATATTTGCGTCAGCTTTTATCGGGTTTGGAACAAAGGCTGGAATTGTTCCATTGCATATTTGGTTGCCAAAAGCACATCCTTCAGCACCAAGTAATGTTTCAGCACTAATGTCTGCAGTCATGATAAAAATGGGCATATATGGTATAATCAGAACAGTCTTTGATTTTGCAGGTTTTGGAGCCTCCCCCGATTACGCATGGTGGGGGGTACTCATGGTCATTGCGGGATCCGCTTCTGCATTAATTGGTATACTCTATGCAATAGTTGAGCGTGACATCAAGCGTGCACTTGCCTTTTCTAGTATAGAAAACATTGGAATAATTCTCATAGGGTTGGGGCTGTCTGTGATTTTTGCTTCATACAATCTTCATGCATTATCTGTCTTGGCTCTTGTGGCAAGCATGTATCATACAATAAATCATGCATTCTTCAAGGGGTTACTTTTCATGGGTGCTGGCTCTGTGGTTCATGCTACTCACACAAAGGATATGGAAAAACTTGGAGGGCTAGTAAAACAAATGCCTTGGACATCCATGTTATTTTTAATTGGCACAGTCTCCATTGCAGGCTTGCCGCCATTCAATGGTTTTGTAAGTGAATGGCTAGGACTCCAGGCCATTCTTTCAAGTTCTCAGATACCGTCCACAATACTGCAGATCTCAATTGCATTTGCAAGTCTACCATTTGCTTTGACAATAGGACTTGCAGCAGCTACATTTGTTAGATTGTTTTCGATGATATTTCTTTCAAAGACAAGGGGCACATTTCTACTACACATTTGCGAGGTGCCGCGTAACATGATTGCAGGTATGGCAATACTTGCATCTGCCTGTATTTTATTTGGTATTGTACCATTTTTGGGAATTTCTTTACTAAGTACAGCATTTCATCTTCCATCTTCACCTTCTAGCCCGTATGATGCAATTGCACTGAAAAACAATACCATGACAAGTTTCGCAAATCTTTCAATGCCCGTTGTTGCAATAATGTTGTCTGCTGTAGCACTTGGTATCCTTGGTTTTATCCGTGTAGTCGGTGGAAAAACAACAAAAACAATTTATGGTACATGGGATTGTGGATTTGGAAAACTAAATAAGCGGATGGAATATACTGCTACATCTATCTCACAACCTATACGTGTAGTATTCAAATCTCTTTTCAAACCACATAATGAAACACACAAGGAATTTTCTATACCGACAAACTCATATCTTGTAAAAACCATGAAATTCAATTCAACTACAAAAAATATCTTTGAGGAAAATCTCTACACTCCGATAATCTCTTCAACTCTTTTCCTGCTTGACAAGGTACGCAAGATTCAGACTGGAAAAATAAACTCGTATCTGTTATACATTATGATTACTATCATTTTGCTTTTGATATTTGTGAGGTTTAGTCATGCCTAGTTTTCTTGAAATTATACTTGGTATAATTCAGGCTCTGATATTGATGGCACTTTCACCTTTGATGACTGGAATTATGAGGAAGACAAAGGCAAAGACGCAGAAAAGAATGGGTGCCAGTATATTTCAGCCATATTATGACATGGTAAAACTCATGCGCAAAGATGAGGTGGTATCTGACCAGAGTTCGTGGATCTTCAGGTGTACACCTTGGGTAAACTTTGCTGCAATAGGAACTGCGGCATTTTTCATACCTGTGTTTCTCTCATATTCTCCATTTGGACTTGTAGGTGACTTACTCCTAGTGATTGGTCTGTTTGGGCTTGCTAGGTTCTTTACGATGCTTGCAGGGCTTGATACATCTAGTACATTTGGAGGGATTGGAAGTAGCAGGGAAATGATGGTTTCAGCACTCTTGGAACCTGCTCTCTTTCTTGCAATATTTGTTGTAGCACTTACCTATGGGGGGACAAACTTGAGTACGCTTGTAGAGGGTGCATCAAACTCATCTTTGCTTCCGCATCCACAATTGATCTTTGCTGCAATTGCCATGTTTGTTGTCATACTGGGAGAAACAGGTCGTTTGCCATTTGGAAATCATGCAACACACCTTGAGCTTACCATGATGCATGAAGCGATGGTTTTGGAATATTCAGGCAAAAGTTTGGCGTTAATAGATTGGTCTCAGTCAATAAAACAGGTCATACTGTTTTCATTAATTGTAAATATTTTTACTCCGTGGGGAATTTCATCATCAGTTTCTGTAACTTCACTTGGTCTTGGACTTGTAATATTTTTCATAAAGATTTCAGTATTTGCTATTTTTGTTGCCTTTTTAGAATCATCTATTGCAAAATGGAGATTATTTAGAATTCCTGATCTGATTACTGTGGCAATTGCAAGTTCTTTGGTAGGATTGGTACTTTACTATCTTTAGTGATTGTTATGGAAATAATACAGCTTGATGTTTTGACAATTTCTGGAGCAATACTGTTGATTGCTACTTTTGGAGTCATTGCAAGACGTGGTTTCATGGATTGGCTCAATGCATACCGGCTTCAATCTATTGTTCTTGCTGCAGTTACAGCAATCGTTGGATATGTTACTGGAATCTGGGAAATTTACATTGCCGCAGGACTTACACTTGTGATAAAATCATTGGTAATTCCAAAAGTTTTGACACATGTGACAAAGAGTCTTGAAATTGAATCTAAAACTAATTTTAATCCATATCTGAGCCTTCGTATGTCTATCATCGTTTCTGCATTCCTTGTTACCATGTCATATCTTCTCAGCCAGCAGATTCCTTTCAAATCTGATCCTGTGGTAAATGTGTTCTTGCCTGTCTCAATGGCCCAGTTTTTCTTGGGACTTTTTGCTTTGGTAAATAGAAGAACTGCCCTAAGCCAAGTTGTAGGCCTTTTAGTACTAGAAAATGGCCTTTTCCTATTCACTCTAGTTCTAACACATGGAGTTTCTCTGATAATTGAAGTTGGTATATTTGCAGACATATTGGTCGGAATAGTGATCTCATCAATTCTTCTCTTTAGGATGAGTAGAACATTTGACAGCCTTGATGTGGACAGGTTAGAAAACCTGAGGGATGACTAGTGAACTCAATCTCAGCAAATCTTACAATTGTGTTTCTTCTTCTGACTCCCTTAGTTGGCGGAATTATTGTAACGATTTTTAGAAAAAAAAGAATAATCGAAATTGTAACCATTTGTTCAGCATCTCTTATACTGATCCAAGTATTTTTTATCTTGTATACAATAATAAATGAAAAAACACTTTCTGCATTTGGGAATGCTTTCTATATTGATTCTTTTGGAGCAGTAATTTTACTTCCAATATCTATAGTGGGATTTGTTTCTGTATTGTATTCAAAAAATTACATGGGACGACAATATGATATTGGATTGGTGGATGACAAACACATTGTTCGATATTATCAAGGCCTGAGTATCTTTTTGCTATCTATGCTAATTGTTCCAATCACAAATAATTTGGGAGTGATGTGGGTTACTGTAGAAGCGACCACATTAATTTCGGTCCTTTTGATAATGCTATACTTTAAAGAAAATGCCATAGAGGCAGCATGGAAATATTTGATAATTGCAACAGTCGGATTGTCATTTGCTCTCATAGGAACTGTGTTTTTCTACTATGCAAACATCAATGCAGGAAGTTCTGAGGATGCAATGAACTGGACAGGTATGGTACGCAATTCAAAATTATTTGATCCCAATCTGGTAAAAATTGCGTTTGTCTTTATTCTTGTAGGATATGGAACAAAGGCAGGTCTTGCTCCGATGCATACTTGGCTACCGGATGCGCACAGTGAGGCACCGACTCCAGTAAGTGCACTCTTGTCGGGGGTTCTCTTGAACTGTGCCCTTTATGGAATAATCCGGTTTCATATAGTGAGTAGCGGCACATTGGGACCTGCATTCTCGAATCAACTACTGATAATACTTGCAGTTGTATCCATAGGCATAGCTGCGGCCTCGATTTATTTTCAAAAGGACATGAAAAGGATGTTGGCCTATTCAAGTGTAGAACATATGGGTATTGTGTCACTTGGAATAGGATTTGGCGGAATATTCGGAATCTATGGGGCAATACTGCAGATAATCAACCATGCCATAGCAAAACCGCTGATGTTCTTTGCAAGCGGTATGGTCAGCCAAAAATATGAAACAAAAGTAATGTCCAAAATTAAGGGAATCATCAAAGTAATGCCAATTACTGGAGCATTATTTTTGATTGGAGGGTTTGCATTGGTTGGAATGCCGCCGTTCAATATTTTTCTAAGTGAATTTCTTGTACTTAGTTCAGGTTTTCAGAGTGGACAATTTCTTGTAACGATACTCGTGATAGCATTTCTTGTGATAACATTTGCAGTATTTTTGCGTCATTTGATAAAAATGATCTTTGGAAATCCTGTATTGGGAATGAAAAAAGATGACATGGGTAAGCTTGCAATTATCCCAATGATGATATTGGCTTCACTTGTCATAATCTTTGGTTTCTACATTCCAGAACAACTACAAACCTTGGTGCACAATGCATCATCTATAATTAATGGAGGGGGTATTACATGAATCCGCTAATTCTTGAGAATCATATTGGTAAAGTATTATCTAGTTTTTCAAACCAAATAAAAAAGATTGATAACAAAAATAATGAAATATACATTCATCTAAAAGATGTAAGTGATACACAGATAATCTGTAATAATGTTTATGAAAATTTGAATACAAAACTGGCAACAATAATCTGTACTGATGAACAAAAAAACGGTAATGGCTTTGTAATTCGATATGTGTTTGAAAAATTAGATGCAGACATTTTTATTTTTATTATAACATCATTAGGAAAAAGCAACTGTTTTCCAAGTATTGTTTCACACGTGCCGGCAGCCGCATCCTATGAGCGTGAAATAAAGGACATGTTCGGGCTTGTTCCTGTCGGTAATCCTGACCTGCGGCCGCTAGTTTTGCACGAACACTGGCCAAATGACATGTTTCCATTGAGAAAAGAGTTTGATCTCATGACAAAGGCAATACGACAGGAACAAGAGTATGCATTTTTACGAGTAGAAGGTGATGGGATTTGCGAAATCCCTGTTGGCCCGGTACATGCTGGAATAATAGAACCAGGTCACTTTAGATTCAGCGTTTTAGGTGAAAACATCATCAATCTTGAGACTCGTCTTTTCTACACTCATAAGGGAATAGAAAAACTTGCCGAGTCTATGAAACTTGATGAAGCATTGTTATTGTCTGAAAGAATTTCAGGTGATGAATCTGTTGCAAACTCTACTGCATATTGCCAGGCAATAGAAAAAATTTCACAAATCTCTATTCCAAATAATGCAAAAAAGATAAGAACAATTTTTGGTGAACTGGAACGAGCCTATAATCACATTGGAACATTGGGTGGAATTTCTACTGATGCAGGTTTTGCTTTTGGTGCAGCAAGATTAAATATTCTTAAGGAAAGACTGATGCAGCTCAACGAGTCTCTGAGTGGAAGTCGCCTACTTTTTGGAGTAAATAGAATAGGGGGTGTAAAATGTGGTATCTCTGAGAGCAAGAAAAAATTAATTCGTGAACGGATTGATGAAGTTTTGTCTGATTTTGATAAAATAATTGGAATGCTCAAATCAAAATCATCTTTTATGGATAGATTAAAAGATACAGGTATAATACAAAAGAAAATTGCGCATGACCTTGGTATTGTAGGAATTGCTGCTAGGTGTATAGGGATTGATGTAGATACAAGATATGATCATCCATATGCAAACTATGTTGTACACAATCACAGGACGCCTCAACAGGTCATGCAATCTCAGATTGAAATGGAAAAAAGATCAGGTGATGTTCTAGCAAGATTTGAAGTTCGCATAAATGAAGTCCACGACTCGTTTAAGATCATAAGAGAATCACTTGATCTTGCTGATGATAGTCTATTTACAGATGTTCCTGTGGAAATAACACCATATGGTTCTGCTCTTGGATATGCTGAATCTCATAGGGGGCAGACACTTCACTGGATAATGATGGGTGAGAAAAACTCAATATTTAGATATAAAATCAGAACTGCCTCATTTTGCAACTGGAAAATAATGGAACATGCAGTATTAAATGACATTGTGCCAGATTTTCCACTGGTGAACAAAAGTCTGGATCTCTCTTATTCTGGTAATGATCTATGATGGAAAAGTCTAGAAAAATACTTGGTAATCATATAGAAACCAGATCTCTTGACGATTTGATTATTGCCGATAATTATAGAGGAAAGATGAAATTTATCTCCGAAATCGCAAGTGACCAACAAGATTTGGGAAATGTGTGTCCTACAAGAGCCTTATCCAAAAAAGATGACGGTACCATGGCTCTTGATAATGGCAAATGTATCATGTGTGGCTATTGTGAGGAATCTTTTCCAAAATTAATTAAAAAAGAAAACACGTGTGTAAATCCCACTAAAACAAAAAACCATCTAATTGAATATTCTACTTCTCTAGAACATTTACCTGGCAAATCCTATGATAAAATGGGTGTAGAATTACAAGAAAAAATTAGAAAATTATTTGGTCGTTCGCTTGCAATACGTGAAATTGACGCAGGTTCATGCAATGGCTGTGAAATTGAAATTACTGCTCTTAATAATCCGATATATGATATTGAAAGATTTGGAATTCATTTTGTATCGTCGCCTCGGCATGCAGATGTGTTGTTGGTAACTGGACCTGCTTCTAGGAATATGGAAACTGCCTTGCTGAGAACCTATGAAGCAACCTCTACACCAAAAATTGTAATTGCTGCAGGTGCTTGTGCTTGTAGCGGTGGTATATTTGGTGATACTTATGCAACAACTGGTGGAATTGATAAAATTGTTCCTGTTGATGTTTACATTCCTGGCTGTCCGCCTAGGCCCGAAATATTGATTCAGGGATTATTACTTGCTGTTGACAGGATGATTACACATGGAAGTTAAGGAGATTTACTGTTCGACTTGTAAGAAAAAACTAGGTACATACAATATAAAATATTTTTCAGATGACAGGCTAAACAAAATCATTTCGTATAATCATACTCAATGTATACGTGAAGGACATAGTTTGATAATTTTAAGA
The DNA here is from genome assembly GCF_900177045.1 of Candidatus Nitrosotalea okcheonensis. Classification (NCBI taxonomy): domain Archaea; kingdom Thermoproteati; phylum Nitrososphaerota; class Nitrososphaeria; order Nitrosotaleales; family Nitrosotaleaceae; genus Nitrosotalea; species Candidatus Nitrosotalea okcheonensis. The sequence goes on along the minus strand of NZ_LT841358.1, from coordinate 577,812 downwards.
CCCTGAAATAGGCAGTTGTTTAAGTTATGTTTGATATGCTTGAAATGAGAATCTAATTTAGATTAACAAAACCTAGCAAATCTATATTCCCTGATCTAATACATATTAAACATTTGATATGATATACAACAATGAAAAAACTTGGCTAACAAAACTCTCAAAGGGTATTTGAGAAAACTATTTTCTTGGATTGTTTTGCTCTTTAAAGTACGGCATTATGGTCGAAGCAAACTTGTCAACTGAGCCAAAATATCCTGAACCCCAGAATCTTACTATGAAATGATTGACACCTGCCTTCATGAATTTCTCAAAGACCGGTATGATGTCATCTGGCGTACCCATTCCAATTGATGATCGTGCAACATCGTCTGGGATTGTTTGAGCTGCCTCTCTCATCTTTACAATCCATTCTTGGTTTGACATGGAATATTCTGTAAAATATTTTTTAAAATCAAAACCCGCAATATCTTGGATTCCATGAACCTTGAGAACCTCTGGCTTGAACAAGCTAACCTTTACGGCATTTTTCATCTTTGCCCATGCACTCTCGGCATCTTCTGAAAAGTACACATCTATGTCCACTGCATAGTTAAAGTTTTCATCTGTTCTTCCATTTTCTTTCATGGATGCTTTTATTGATTTTACATGTTCTGCATACAACTCTGGCGTGTAACCAATTGGAATCCATCCGTCACCATATTTGCCACATAGTGCAAGTGTTCTTGGTGCACCTGCTGCCATGTAGATTGGTGGTGCTGGCTTGCGAACACTCTTTGCCTGCAAACACGCTTCTTCTAACTGGTAAAACTCACCCTTGAAATTGACTCTGTGAGAAGGTGATGACTCATAAAGTAATTTGATGACTTGTAACTGTTCTTCAAATCTTCCTACTGGTTTGTCCCACTGGATCTTGAATTCCTTGAGGTTTTGTGCTTCTCCTGCACCTATGCCCAACGTTCCTCTTCCATGTGATACTCTGTCAAGTGTAATTGACGCAAGTGCAATATTTGATGGATGTCGTCTTACTGCATCGGTTACACAGGTTCCAAGTTCCACTCTTTGTGTGACTGCTGCTATTGCAGAAAGCATGACCCATGGATCGTTTACTGTGGCCTTGTCCCACTGCGGAACATTGCTGTGGTCCATATACCAAATGGAATCATAACCTGTCTTGTCTGCTAAAACACAAGCAGTGATTATTTGATCCTCGTTTAATCCAAGTCTTGCAACATTGAGTCCCTGTTGAATTCCAAACTTTAGCATTTGCGAAATCCTTCACTGTTGTCTCAAATTGGGTGTATTTAAGTTTAGTAATATTGTGATAATGATTGTAGATTTGGTGTATCTATAACTCTAAAAAAAATGAAATGATATTCTGAATTTGAAAAATAAAGGGAAAAAGTAGACTAGAGTTTACCGTCTACTATGTCCTTCAAAAGTTGGATGACATCTTGTTTTGAAACCGGCAGTGGATTTGGATCCAAGTGGCCCTTGTCTGTCATGACAACATCTGCCGCCTGATCAAATGGTGCCTTTAATGTTAGTTTGTCAAACTTTAGTTTTTCAATGACCTCTTTGAATCTGTCATAAAAGACGGACTTGTTGAATCTATGTGCTATTGTAGTGCATGATGATAACGAGTATCCATGTGGAACACCTTCGTTTGAAAATACATATGATAATGCATGTCCAAGTGTTGTGGACGCGTTTCCAAATCCGACACCTGAAAGCATTGACCCGAATGGATAGTTTTCTGGTTTGTTGTTCATTATTGCATCATAGAGAACATCAAATGCTGATTTGCACAACATCTTGGTAAATTCGTTTCCTCGCTTACTGTCGTATCCTTCTGTTGCCTGAGCACATGCATCACAGACGGAGTTTTTGACAATTGCTTCTGGTGTACCATCCATGAAATAGGCATCAATTACTGCCATATCTGCAAGGAATCGTTCATCCTGCAAGAGCTTTTTCTTTCCATCAAATTTTAGTACACAATATGTTGTCATTTCTGCACCGGTTCCAAATGTTGTTGGGATGAGTATTTTTGGAATCTTCATCTCCATTCCGGCATATTTTGCAACATCAAGAGAACTTCCTCCACCAAGACCGATTATTACAGATGGATTCTTTGGCTTGAATTCTGCCATCACCTTGTTCACTGTTTCAATTGATGGTTCAGGTTCTACCTTGTCATATAACATGTAATCTTGAATATTCATCCTTGCAAGCCACTTGGCAGATACATCCGGTGGTGCTGTTGTTACAACTAGGGCATTCTTTGGATATTGTGTTTCCGATAAAGCGTCTTTACCGAAATTAATTGTCTTTGGCATTCGAACTGTATTCATGGAAAAACTACGCCTACTACAATTATTATACCATGCCTTTTTTGCGGTCTAGATGTGGAGATGGGTTTTCTTTGATATTATTATGACACTGGTTATTGCTACTGCAATGATCATTCCTGCCAGCGGGCCAAATTCTGGCACTGATGGGCCAACCACAACTGTGAAACTTGCTGCCTCTGGAGGAATAGGCTGGAATAATATTCCTTGAACTTCAACTGTGACTTGGTATGTTCCTGCTGATTGAAACTGGAAAGGAATGCTAACTGAACCCTCTGCTGTATGTGTCACCTGTGTTCCAAATACCTGGTTACCTCCCTGTGTCATAGAAACCCTGTAGTCAATGTGCTGCTGAACTGTATTCTGCTTGTTTAGAAAACTAATCTTAAGCTCTGTCTGATCTCCCGGATTTGGAGTTGCAGGATTTGTTTCAAAACTGATGTTTAGTGTTCCAGCACTGGTTGGTTTAACAATCGGGTCTGCATAAGCAGGGACTAGGATTACTGTCATGATGGCCAAAGCTCCTAGTACGCCAAATATTGATGCCTTTGCACCATTTCTAGACTTTGACACGATATGGCTTGTAGGCTGGGATATATAAAAAAAGTGTAACAAAGGTAATGAACTCAAATTTTTCCAAAATAGAAACAAAAAGACTCAAAATTAGCCAAATTTTATTTGTTGTACGGTGACAATAAACGATAATTAAAAATTTCCGCTCTTTATCAACAAATTCTGCAAAAAAAGACGCCTTGTCTATAATTGAAGCAGGCCTTGATGCTGCAAATCCGAGACGGTATCTTGAAAAAATCATTCAAGATGATGTCTTGATTTTGCCTGGCAGAAAGATTGATCTTGAAAAGTATGATCGTGTCCTTGTCGTTGCAATGGGTAAAGCAGCCTATTCTATGACAAGTGCAGTTGATTTGCTGACTCGTATTGACGGTGGGATATTGGTAGTTCCGAATAAAATCAAGGTAATGGACAAAAAATTCAGGATGATCGTAGCAGGTCATCCAATCCCAAACAAGAACAGCCTGATTGCAGCAAAAAAGATCGTAGAGTTTCTTGGAAAAACAACACCGAACGATCTTTTGATATTTTTAATATCTGGTGGGGCGTCGTCGCTTGTTTGCATGCCTGATGGTATAACACTTGGACAAAAGCAGGCAACAACAAGTCTTTTGCTAAAATGTGGTGCTAGTATACATGAGATCAACTGTGTCAGAAAACACCTCTCAAAGATAAAGGGTGGCAAGATGGTGACATATCTAAGATCTGACGCTGTGTCTCTTATCATGTCTGATGTGGTGGGCGATGATCCATCTAGTATTGCATCTGGAATGACATACTATGATAAAACAACGTTTGCAGATGCAAAAAAGATTCTAAAAAAATACCATGTTGAAAAACTTGTTCCAAAGAGAGTATTGTATCATGTGGATCTTGGAGTCAAAGGAAAGATCAAAGAAACTCCTAAGAAAGTAAAAATACAAAATTATGTCATTGCAACAAACAAAGACTGTCTTGAAGTGATGAAATTGCGCGCAAAAGATCTTGACTACTCTACTAAAATTCTCGGTTGTGTTTCTGATAATGTAAAAGATCTTGGCTCAAAAATATCTGGAGCATTTTCTGGTAACAAAAAAAATTGTATGATCTTTGGCGGAGAAAGCACTGTTGTTGTAACTGGAAAAGGAAAAGGCGGACGAAATCAGGAATTAGTTTTACATTGTACCCTTGATCTATCAAAGAAAGGAAATGACATTGTAATTACATCAGTTGGTACTGATGGAATTGACGGTACTACCAAATGTGCTGGCGCAATTTGGCAATCTGGTAAAAAAATAGACTCCATGGAACGATATCTTGATAATAACAACTCGTACAACTTTTTCAAAAAATATGGCGGACTTGTTTTCACTGGTTCTACCGGAACCAACTTGATGGATATTGGTCTTGTGTTACGAAAATAGTAACTTGGTTGCCTTGTTTTCGTTTGGATCTATTGATTGGTATCTGACATCGAGATCTCTTTGTTTGATTATCTGATCAATGAATTTAATTCTTCTTTCTATGAAAATATCATCAGTTAGTTCCTTTTTCGCAAGACGATCAAACATTGATTTGTGATCCAGCATTACTTTGATCACGTCACCTTTTTTTATTATAAATCTCCCAATTCCCCAAAAAATTCCAACATGTAATGCGATGTATTTTGATTGCTCCGGTGTAACAACATTGTAAAAATATTCTGCATGTATTCTATTCTCTTTTGATCTTGATTGAATGTTTTCAATTATCCAAGAGATCTTTTTTTGATCACCGTCAAAAAAATAAATGTGCTCCATGTCAACATATTTACCAAATATGTCAATATATTTTCTGTATACTACTGAATAAGAAAAATGAAAACTTGTTAACCGTGTTAGAAGCAAATTCATTTTTTACAAACATGGTGGACGAACTTGTTGATTTCTCAGAATATGATCCAGAGCTTGCAGAGGGATTAAAATGGATTGACTGCGAGGCACAAAAAAGAGGAATCACATTTTATGAAATGGTGTTTCATGTATTGCATCGACATGATGTAGATTCTAAAGCAAAAGACTGGCTTGCAAATAGAAACTAGCCAATTCATTCACTTGATTTTTAAAAAATATTATCACCGATTTGATTGCTCAAATAAAAATTAAAATTGGTAGGACTCATCCGTGACATACTAGGGATTGATCCATTTTATGTTATATGTTATATCTCCTGGCATCAGAGTCTTCCATGAAACATTCTGTATTGTCTGTGGTGCAATGTTGCCTGGATGTGTTTCAGTTACAGTCACTGCGACATCTTGATTTGAACCTGCACCTGTGACACACTCACCTAATTGGTATCCTGGAGAACTGGTGTCATACCATGTGTCTCCAGCAAGCGTGTTATTCTGAGAGCTTTGATTTGTTGTGTGGATGGTGAATGTTACCGTATATGATCGGTCATTTCTCAACTGAAATGTTGTATCTGGATTTGTTATTGGATCATATGTTCTATGTCCTACAATTATTTTCATGGCGGTGATTGTTCCATCATATCGGTTGGAGCATGTTGATGGTGCTTGACCCATTGCAAATGCTTGACTTGTTGATATGCCAAGTGATGCAAACAAGATGGAAATAAACACCAATGCAAGCATACTTTTGCCAGGAATGGGTTTTGTTCCAAATGCGTTTTCCAACATTATCTATACTGTTTTTGATCTATCTAAAGACGCAGTGAGATTTTTCTATAGTTTGCATACATTATGCATCTGTGTTTTTTTGAAACTAAAGACTAGGAAATTGAATTGCTGTCTAAATTTGTGTCAGGCGTTTTTCGATGGACACATACTCGCATCCTGATGGTCCACAATATTTCCCAACGTACACTGCCTTTGGCCTGTAAAGCATTGGTTTTGGTGCAGCCTCTGCAAATTTCTCTTCTATTATATGAGATGTCCACCCTGACACGCGAGATATTGCAAATATTGGCGTGTTGAGATCCATTGGGATGCCTAACATGTAATATACTGATGCGCTGTACAGGTCAACATTTGGAAAAATATCCGAACTCTTGATTTTTTTCATCTCCTCCTCTGTGACTTCTTCAACTCTTTTTGTAATGGCATACCATGGCTGTCCTGTCTTTTCTGCAAGTCTTCTTGACAACTCTCGGAGAACTTCTGCTCTTGGATCAAATGTCTTGTATACCGCATGACCCATGCCCATTATCTTCTGACTCTTTTCCAGCCTGTTTTTTATCCACGGTTCGACTTTTTCCTCAGATCCAATCTCTAAGAGCATCTTCATTACCTGAAAGTTTGCACCACCATGCAGTTCTCCGCTTAGTGCACCAACTGCAGCACTGACTGCCGCATACATATTTGCACGTGTTGATGCTACCTCGCGTGCCGCAAATGTTGACGCGTTAAAACTGTGCTCTGCATGCAATATCAGACAAATATCAAAAATTCTTGCAGTCTCTGTATCTGGCTCTTTTCCTGTAAGCATGTATAGAAAATTGCCGGCATGATTTAGCTTTTTTGACGGTTGGATTATCTCTTGGCCGTTTCTAATCCTGTCCCAACATGCCACAATGATTGGAATCTTTGAAATCAAATTGATGGCCCTGCTATAGTTAGTTATCCTATCATCTACTTTTTCGGTATCATGCACTGCCATCATGGATACGGTAGATTGGAGTACATCCATTGGATTTGCAGCCTTGGGCATACTTCTTAACATTTTTTCCAAGCCCTCTGGAATCTCACGGGTTGTTACCAATTTCTCTGAAAATAAAGACAGTACATCTTGAGTTGGCAGGTCGTCGTTGAGCAAAAGACACGCTGTCTCCTCAAAGGTTGATTTTTTTACCAAGTCTAAAACATCATAGCCTCTATAGATGAGCTTTCCATTTATGCCATCTATTGCAGAAATCTTGGTATCTGCCACCTCGATATTTCGAAGTCCGATATTCTTTGTCTGCACGGGTTATAATGGAAAAAATATGTATTAAATTATTGCTAATTTGTTAGTATCCTAATTTGTAAATAAAAAATTAAGCAGTTGGTCTAATCTAACAACTTTGGCAATTATAGCAAAATTTATCCTATTTTCCTTAGAAATGAGCCAGTGGGATGACGAATTTGTACGCATGGTGGATAATTTTGTGGTGGAGACAAAGGATCCTAGAATCTTACAAGAGATTTCTGATCTTGACCGGGAGTCTAGGTTGCTTGGAATATCGTTTTATGATATGTATTGTGTAGTATTGCAAGATGTAAAGGGGCATCAGACACTTGTTGCGGAATTTAAAACATATATGAGCTTGAAAAAGGCTAGGCCTGTTTTTTAGTTTAAATGAGGGTGTTCTATCCCGTGAATAATCCATGGCAAGAACTAGAGTTGTCTGTGTCTCACATAAAGAAGATGCTGATGGCATAAGCTCTGCATCACTAATCAGAAAAGCATTTGGCGGAGAAACAAAGCTAGTGGACTATCCCGGACTAATGAATGAGCTTGAAGCGCTAAAAAGTGATGAAAAACTAAAGACATTATACATATGTGACCTTGGGCTGAGCAAGTCAAATCAAGACCAGTTCATTGAACTGTTAAAGGCATTGAGAAAAAATAAGGTAACAATAACATACATTGACCATCATGATATTGAAGAATCCATAAAAAAGAAGATCAAGGCATTAAAAGTGAAACTAATTCATACTATTAACGAGTGTACAACCGTTCAGGTGTATAATGCATTCAAGCCCAAATTGTCAGACTATGGCTCTTTTCTTGCAGCATGTGCTGCAGTAACTGATTATATGGAAGACAGGCCAATTGGTGCTGCACAGTTGCAAAGATTTGACAGGCAGTTTGTATTGCTGGAAGCGACAGTTCTCACATTTACAATTACCAGCCACCAAAAGGATCCGGAATTTCTTCTATATCTGGTGGATGAGCTCAGTGATTCAAAATACCCGCATCAGATAAACAATACGTTTGAATTTGCAAGAATACAAGCAGAGAGAATCTCTGGCGTGATACAAAAAGTCAAAGACAATATGAAAAAAATGAAAAATCTCTCCTATATGGAAGTCACAGACTCTGGTGCAAGCATGGCAGTAAACTTTGTCTTGGGTTTGTCCGGAAAAGAAGTAGGTGTGTCATACAAGTTACGGGAGGAACAAGGAATCTATGCAGTATCAGTAAGAGGTGCAAAGTCATGCAAGATACATCTTGGCAGGATTGTAAACCAATTGGCAACAGAGCTTGGCGGTTCTGGCGGGGGACATGATAAAGCATGTGGTGCGGTCATACCGAAAGAAAAAATGGGCATATTCCTGAAAAAATTTAATTCAAAACTCAAGTAGTTTCTGCTACCAGATCAATTTCTACTGCTGAATTTAGAGGCAAACTCGCAACTCCTACTGCAATTCTTGCATGCTTTCCCTTTTCTCCAAAAATTGCAAACAAAAGATCAGATGCTGCATTGATTATTTTTGGATGCTCGTAAAATTCTGGAGAACTGTTGACAAATCCTGAAACTTTCACAATCTTTGTTATTTTGTCCAGAGTACCAATCTCTGCTTTAATCTGTGCTAAAACATTTGTAATGCATAACTTGGCTGCCTTTTGAGCATCTTCTATGGAGATGCTTGTTGGAACCTGTCCCTTGAATTGCACCTGTCCATCCTTCATTGGTATTTGTCCTGATACAAAGATGAGATTGCCTGTTCTTACAACTGGGATGTACGAGCCAGCAGGCTTGGGTGGTGTTGGAAGCAAAATACCCAATGACGCTAGGTTTTCTTCGATCACGGTAACCTCTCTTGCATGGTCGTGATTTTAATATATTGATATATGATGATATGAAAAACCATCTCCATGGACAAGACCAAGTCTCATGGCCAGGAACTCAAAAAAGAACTAGATGTTTTGATATCTAGAATAAGTGCATTGGAGGCATCGTCAACTGATCGAGAAAAAAAATCCATGATGGGAGTGTTAAAGATACTTGCAGAAAATCAAAAACACATCGTTGACGAGTCAGAGCACATCAAAAAAGCACTAGATCTGATGATGATACAGATCTTCAAAGTAGACCAAGCCAAAAAGTGACGTTATCGTAGTATTGTATTCTGTATCTTTGTGACAATAAAAGATTAAATTCAGCCCCCAATTGTTGGGAAACAAATGTCTCATACTCCCGAACCATCGAACAGCACACCACCGGTTGTAAAAGACAAAAATCCTCACAATTATAGAAAAGTCGGTTATTCACTAATTGTAATTTCAGTATCTCTAGTACTCATCGGTTTATTGGTGTTGGAAATAGGTGGCAATTATCATTTTTCAGGTGACATAATGGCAAAACAAGAGATTACTGCCATGACGCCAAAACACGGTTACACGATAGTTGCATTTGATTATACTCAACCAGTAGGTGCCAAGATTCAACTCTTGGGTGCTGCAAGCAACTTTGCTGATGCCGTACAACTGAGAAATCAATACATGCCAAATTACAACGGTCAGAAAGGCCAAGTCCTAATCTTTGACACATCAACTGTAAACAATACAAACTCAGTCTCTCTTGCAGAGGTGTATGCAATGACTCCTACTTCTGGGTATAATATTGTGTCATTTAACACTATGATGCCTGTTGGTGCAAGGCTTTCTCCTCAAACACTGGACCCTTCACTTGGTGCAGCAACTAATGATTCTGCAAGATACGCGACAGCAAATGCTGATCCTCAAGTACGGATACTTACATTTACTTCATCGTTTGATGACAACCTCAAGCAGATACTTGGCTCAAGTTATACTCCGACTCTAGAATCTGAAAATATTAACCAGATTACATCAACACCGCCAAAATTAATTCCTCCTCCACCACCTGCTCCTGTTATACAAAATACTACAAGTATTGCATCTCCTGTTAACGCAACTGTGGTAAATGCTACTGTAAAAATGACAACCAGTACAAGTGTTGTAGCCCCGGTTAACGCAACTGTAAATTCTACAGGGAAGATGACGATTAACACAAGTACTTCCACTGGTAATAGTACAAAATCAAACATGACTGCTGAGACTAAGGCAGATACTATTTCTATGACTGCAAATGCTACAGCAACTGGTTCCTCAAATCACACAATGACAATTTCAAACACTACTTCAAACAATGCAAAAACAATCTCCCTGTCAGAAAATCTCAAAATAAATACTGTCACTAAATAAAACTTAGACTAGATCATCGTCAATCTCTTCAATGGGCTCGATAAATTGTGAACATGCGCAAGTCCTTATGATGCACTTGCCAAATTTTACTAGAGACTTGCTTTCTTCAGATGGCATATGCGCGTCACTTGTATGATGACACCTCTTACAATTCATAACTGAAACATTTCCTTGTTTTATTTAACTTGCTGGTTTCAGACCTGGATTATGCCTTTTGTAATAAGCCACTGGATGCCTTGCACAAACTCATTGTCTGTAATCTGACCTCCTGCCCACATTCCAGTACTTTGCTTTATCCACGCTGGAATTGACTGGGAAGAATTTACACCAGATGTACCATGTGGTATGTGCATTATGCCATTTGATATGAGATACTGGATTGCATTTGTAAACTCTGAATCCCGTATGTCTCCTTGGGACCATGATCTGGCAGTATTTTTGACCCACTTTGGTATTGATATCTGGCTTTGAGTGTTGGTGGAACCCGAGTCTGAATTTATCATATTAGTATCAGATAGCTTGTCTGCAAAATTAATAACTTCTGGATTACCATTGATCGAAATAATTGATGTGGACTGCTCTTCTAACAGAATTCCTGTCTCAATATCATATACAATTTTTGATGTACTGTTTTCAGTAGAGTGGAACGCAACAAGAGAAGTTCTTTTGAATCCATTAAAGTCTGTTATAACTGGTGTCACTGAAGTATCTGACTGGTTATAATCTATTGGTGATGCTAACATCTCAAGAAATGGCTGAACTGCATTGGCATCTTGTACACCATGCGCAAAGCCGGTCTTTAGGTTGAGAACTAGTGTGGAATTTTGGATACCCTTGATGTCGTCCTGACTTTGTATGATATTGATGGTGTTTGCATCAGGCATGGAACCAAAATTGTATGTCTGGGAGCTGTTCATGTCTCTTATTGTAATATTGTATCTGAGCATGTCTCCGGGATGAGCACAAATGGTATGAGGATTGCACACATTGGGCTGTTGTGAAAATGCATATCCTGTAGGTATTGTAACACCCAATACCAAAATTGACAAAACAAGAAATATCATACTAGATTGCATTACTTGATTTTGACGTGAAAACATGTAACATTATTCTTTCTGTTAAAGAGATTAATACAAATACTGTAATTTTCTTGTATGATGTGTATTGCCAAACAATTTGATAAAAGAGTCCAGCCCATATCTTTTACAACATGCTAACAATCCTGTCCAGTGGTATGCGTGGGGAGAAGAGGCACTAGACAAGGCAAAACAAGAAAACAAGCCAATCTTTCTAAGTATAGGATATAGTGCATGTCATTGGTGTCACGTCATGGCTCATGAATCATTTGAAAGCGAAGAAATTGCAAAAGCAATGAACGAGAATTTCATCAATATCAAAGTAGATAGGGAAGAGAGACCAGATATTGATGATATCTATCAAAAAGTTTGTCAGATGACTACTGGAAGCGGTGGCTGGCCTCTTAGCGTGTTTCTGACCCCTGATCAAAGACCATTTTATGTCGGCACATATTTTCCACCACTTGATAACTATGGAAGGCCAGGATTTGGAAGCATTGTATTACAGCTTGCACAAGCCTGGAAAGAAAAGCCTGGTAATGTAGAGCAAGCTGCTGAAAGTTTTATCAACACACTACAAAAAACCGAGTCTATTTCACTTGATTCCAAATTGGAAAGGTCAATCCTTGATGAAGCAGCGATGAATTTATTATCAATTGCAGATACAACAAATGGCGGATTTGGTCAAGCACCAAAATTTCCAAATGCATCAAACATATCCTTTGTTCTAAGGTATTCTAAACTATCTGGAATTGCCAAGTTTCAGGAGTTTGCATTTAAGACTCTGACCAAAATGGCAAATGGCGGAATGTATGATCAACTTGGCGGCGGATTTCACCGGTATTCTACTGATGCCAGATGGCTAGTACCGCATTTTGAAAAGATGTTATATGATAATGCACTTTTGCCTCCGGTCTATGCCGAGGCGTACCAGATTTCTAAAGATCCAAGATACCTTGAGGTCATAAATGGCACGCTGCGATATGTTTTAGGACATATGACATCGCCCCAAGGGGGATTCTACTCTGCAGAAGATGCAGACTCTGAGGGCGAGGAAGGGAAATTCTACGTCTGGAAGAAAAAAGAGATCCAAGAGATATTGGGAAAAGACGCAGACATTTTCTGTCTGTACTATGATGTTACAGATGGTGGCAACTTTGAGGGACACACTATCTTGTATAACAACATGAACCTGTCATCAATAGCATTTCACTTTGGCAAGAGTGAATCGGAAATAAAGCAAATTCTACAACAATCCAGAGAAAAACTCTATGCAGTACGGGTACAGCGAGTTCCACCGGGCCGAGATGACAAGATAATGACCAACTGGAATTCACTCATGATTACTGCATTTATCAAAGGATATCGTGTTACAGGAGAGTGGGACTTTTTCCAGGCTGCCACAAACTGCATTGAATTCATTGAATCACAACTGACCCGAGATGGCGAGTTGCTTCACACATACAAAAATGGTCACTCTAAGCTTAGGGCATATCTTGATGATTATGCATATTTTGTAAATTCATTGCTTGACTATTTTGAGATTGCACCGTCAAAAAAACATCTTGATCTTGCAGTATATTATGCAAATTATTTAATTGAGCATTTCTGGGATGAAAACCAAAAAAGCTTTTTCTTTACTGCTGACAATCACGAGAAGCTAATCATAAGGACAAAAAACATTTACGACTTGTCCCTGCCGTCTGGGAATTCTGTTACAGCATGGGTTATGCTGCGGCTATATCATCTCACACAAGAAAAAAAATATCTTGACATATCTATCAAAGTCATGGAATCACTTGCAGTGATGGCTGCGGAAAATCCATTTGGGTTTGGACAATTGCTAAATACAATGTATGCATACCTGCAAAAGCCAGTAGAAATTACACTGGTAAACACGATAAATCATAATATTAAAAATTATCTCTTAAAAAAATTCATACCAGAAGCAATTCTTGTCATGATATCTAAAAAAGAGGATCTTGAAAATCTAAAAGATCTGCAGTTTTTTACAGGAAAAGAATTTGAAGACGCCAAAACCAAAGTCTATGTCTGCAGGGATTTTACATGTTCCTTGCCTCTTGAGACTGTATCTGAAATTGAAAAACTGGTCTAGATTTTTCTCATGTTAATTTCAAGTCTTTGGCCTACTGCAGGACTGCCCATTTTTTCATATCTTCGTTTGGGCATGGTTATGGTGATTGATGTCTGGGCATAACTTTTGATTGCAATAGTTGGCTGGGCTTGAAGTATTGCCTCTATAAATGGAGCAATCTGGTCTCGTAGTTCTGGGTCTAATTTACGGTTTATTGCATCAAGCATCAGCTGCTTTTGAGAAACTGGCTCTGTCTGGACATCTTCGGCAAGTGTCAACTGTACTGTCTGTCCATTGTCAATTAACTGCTGTATCTGGTAATGGATTAGCTCCGACATTGAGATATCGTTAAAAATGTTGCAATTTAACTTTTCACAACTCTTGGTCCTGTTTTGTGTCTAGGTTTTCTATTTTTGAGCTGGAATGATCCCATTGTCTGTCAAATATTGGAGTCCTCTGACAAACTCATCGTCTGATATTTCTCCGGTTGACCACAATTTTGCAGCTGTCTTTATCCATACTGGAATGCGACCCAGATTGTTTTCATCTATACTATGAGGTATCTTTATCATGCCTTGGACTGACAAAAATTCGAGTCCTTTTACAAACTCTTCATCTGGAATCAAATTCTGAGACCATAGTTTTGCATTGTTTTTTACCCATGATGGAATCTGTGTCTGTAAGACTGGAATATTTTGATTCATATTTGTTATCTGTGAAATCGGAACTCCAACAGTAAAACTGGCAAAATCCCAGTCTCCGGTAATTGGATTGATCATTTCTGCAAGATATTTTTCGTTTTTCTGGTATGCATTTCCTAATGGTATTGTGGAGTTTAATTTTGAAATTCCAATATTTTCTATCATGGTATTATTGGAATCAATTACGAGAATTTCTGCAAATGACTTGTCATCAAACATGCCGGTATTGACATCCAATGTTACTTCCTCACCTGGTTGGTAATACTGCTTGGACATGCTAATCTGATGTACCATGTGGTGGTAATCTTTTTTCTGTATTGGATTGTCAAATCCTCCATCACCGTATGTTGATTTGACTTGGGCAACATCAAGTGGTGTTATATCGTAATGTTTTACACCAAGAATAGTTACTGCGTCTATCATGATTGATGGCATGTCCTCTAACCCATTGATGATGTTGCGTAATCTGTCATATGGTACAATATAATGTCCAAGACCAAATGAGTGGCCAATCTCATGCCTGATGGTGGAATCTAACTGTGTACTTGTGGCAACAAGACCTGTATATTGTGGCTCGTCTACATATGTATAATACATCTGGCCGCCGACCGTCCATTCTTTTTTGATCCAGTTTGGCTCTACGTCTAAATAATAAATCTCAATGTTGGTTTTACCAGTTTCAAAGTTTGGTATTGTTACCCCTGTAGCAATAAATCCATTAGAATTTTTTTGTGGCTGTGGAAAATATTTTATTGTAATATCACACTCTGTATAATTAAAACTATTTTGCTGAGAAATTGGAACCTTGACTAGAGTGATGTTCCAAACTGGATGTCTTCCAAGACCTTGGTTTAATTTTGCCTTCCAGTCAATCACTGCATATTCTGTTTCATCCAGTAATTGTTTTCCAACAGTTGGAAAATTTGGATCTGCATGTGGTTCTATGGCACAAATTATTGGACCATGATGAACTCTTATTGGCATTTGCAAAAATTGGCCTGTTGCAAAAGCAGGAACTACTGTTGGTACAAAAACAGACCATGAAAATAAAACAATCAAGGCAATGGTTGGAATTGTTTTTTTCATGAAATGTGTCAGACCTTGGCATCGAGTATGCCGCGTTTTATCTGGGCTGCTCTGATTTTGATCATCTGTGTAAATTCTTGGGTGTCTTCTAACAACGGCTTTAATTTTTGGTTCTGATATGCTTGAAGAAAAGCTGAATAGATGCAGCCAACTATGATTCCAAACGCGTTTGCATTTATATCTTCAACCTCGTCAGAGTATGCCTTTGCCAGTTGCTTGTACGATGCAGCCTCGCTTATGTAGTAATCAATTAGGCTGTCAATGAATTTTCGTGTTGTCGAGGGAATCACGAATAGATTTTTCCTTGCATTGTTTATAATGTTTGATTTTCACAATTCCCGGTGTAAGATCTGATGTAATTAGAGAACTTGCAAATTAAATTTGACCACATGTATTTTTGAAGAATTGATCCCAAGCCTTATCGTGCCAATTGAAGTTAACCGTGTAAACAAGGAATGCCCAAAGTGCAAAAATCCAACTATCTTTAACACAGGAAAAGAGTATTTCTGCGGCAAGTGTCTTGCTACGTTTAAAATAAATCAGGTGGCAGAAAAGATAGCAGTATAATACAATGTGGACTATTGATCAAGAAGATGCTTATTTTAAGATCTATGATGCCAATAAGACACTGGTAGGCTATTTTGCGCCAGAGTATGGTGATATCCAGCCAGAAGACAAGGCTGATAAAATGATTCAGGAAATGCTAAAAAATCATGATCCCATAAAGGGTGGTTATTTGATGGTGCCATTTGTCAAGTTTGGAATATTTGAAGATGGTGTGGAAATGAATCTTGATTATGTTGAGCAACAGATACGCCATGTACATGACCGAATTCTTGCTTGGAGAAATCTATTGACTGAAAAAGGCATTGCACACCATAAAATTTTGATATCTCATACGGATCATGATATGCTAAGCATCACACTTGGGATAATTTTTCCATCAAATGTTCTGCTTGAGAAAAAAGAGATCCTTAGCAACTTGGGAAACATATTGGATTTTGCTAATAAAAAAGGTCTACTGTGAGCTGCCAGTTTTTGCACTTTCATATGACTGGAGTGCATTCATTTCATACTGGAATGATTGCTGTAACAACTGGTCGGATTTTGCAATGGTTGCATTGTTTCCTGTTGTAACCCACTCTCTTAGTGCTTCATCACTTTCAATCTGGGTCTCAGTAGACAGTCTGAATAACTGTAATGATGGTTTGAATAACTCTGGGGCATTCAACCCATCGTATCGTGGAAGTATATTCTTGACTGCAAGTATATGAGCATCAGTTATCTTTAACATCTGATCTTTTGAAATCTGTCCATGTTTGTACTGCGTAAAGTTTGCATCAAAACTCTGGGTCTCGTTTTTAAGATCTGACTGGATCTGTGCCAGTTGGTCTCCAAATCGTTGACCTGCAATACTCATCTGGTCAAGATAATAGTTGACAAGTATTACAATTACTATTATTGTTATACCTGTGCCAATTGCTATTGGCATGACATGGCTTTTACCTGGAGCCTTTTTTCGTCTCACACCAAAACCAGAATTTGATATGAGATAAATCTATTTGAAAATCAAAATCTATTGCTCTTTTGGCTTTTGGATCTTCTGTCTCGGTCTGACAAGTTAATAGCGTAATTTGTACAAACTCTAGTCAATGTATTTTCCTTCCGGATCTGCCTTTAGCTCTATTATCATTATGCTGCCGCTTATGTATGAATCATTTCGGGTGGTTCTCACTCGTCCTACTTCAATGTGATATGGATACACATCCACTACGATTGTTCCAACCTTTACATCTGATGGAGCGTCAGTGATCTGAATGTCTTCTTTTTTGACTCCATAATCAACCAGTTTCTTTATGCAATGATCAAGCAATGGTTGCGGCAAACCGTGGTTTATTGCCCAAACGGTGCCCTCGTATTCGATTTTGTCCAACTAATAACACTCCAATTTACTAGTATAATTAGTATGTCCTAATCGGACATTATGATTACGAATAATGTTCATGAGATCTTAAAAAGACAAAAAATCGGACATTATGATTTTTTGAAATACCATTTTTCCTATGATTATAGGCGAATAAAATTACACAAATCAAGGACAGTATCACAAGACAGGTATTTCATAGCATTTCTTTTGTGGCAGATCTATTCTAGGACGTATACAAGAAACAAGAAGGAGACTATCCTTTGAAGTATACCCACATTATGGATTTTGATTTGCACTTTTTGATATGGAAAAGATACTAACATGATTGACATTGATGAAAATTAATACGAATATGATCTAATTTGGCATCATATCATGGGACTAATGCATTGAGAAGAGTTTCATTATCTCGCTAAAATTCTGAAGTAAGGTTATTCCACATTCATTTTCATATCCCACAGATGTCAGACACGTCCCAAAAATCTGCAACTTGATGTGCGTTGTACTCGTAATCGCGGATCATTTTTTTTGCAATTCCCTCGTTTACATAATAATGCCAGCAGTGACAGCAGCACGGCCCCTCTGTTGAGATTTTCATCGCCTTGTCATATACTGCTTGTTCTGAGGTGTTAAGAGTAGTCTTGCTGTCATAGTCTATCCACTTCTTTGCCACATCTACTGAGGTTTTGTATGGGTTTAGAGGAATATCTGGTATGTTTGAATATTGTTGTAGTTTTTCAAGATGTTTGTGATATTCTGTTGTGTTTTGAAGAATGCCACAACATTGGCCGCTAAGATATTTTCCTTTTACACTGGCAAGATTGACGTTTGGTCCTGTACAACTACCACCTATGTTTGGTGATGAAGTCAGCAGACCATCAACGTTAGGGCTGCATGAAATTATCTGGCTGTCCAGATCAACAAGCTCAGGATCCACCGGTTTTGTCAGATTCTTACTCTGGACCATGAAGATGCCCTTTCCTGTCTGAGTCGGAATTGAATTGTAAATATCAAGCAGTTTGTTGTCTGTGTGTTGAAGAGGCATTGACTCCGAAGTTGAAGTCTCGTGGTAACTAATCAATACAAATGAAATTATCGCAAGCGCCCCTATTGCTCCTCCTATTGCAAAGTATTTTGTAGGTATCTCCAATTTCATATCTTGCACTTTCCTGATTTCATCAATCCTTTGGAAATGAAATACATGGATGCAACAAGTATGCCTATGCTAGGTAAGCTAAACTCCAGTCCCTTCAGTGGAAATATTGCGAGTCCTCCTGCGGCACCCAATATTGATGCAAGTGTAGTAGAACAGGCCGAGCACGCAGAAGAAAATGCGCCACCAAAAATTCCTCCAAAACTTGCAAGGTTTTTCTTTCCTCCCAATGACCCAGTGACCCGCAGCTGATATATTATCATGGAGATCGTGATGCCTGAAAGTATGGAAATAACAATTATCGATGTAAACATGGCTGCACCTGATGCGTCAAATATGTTTACAGCACCGTTTGTCGTTACAGCGAGGAGTAATGTTGGAGAGGCGCCAAGACTAATCGCTGTAACAAACGTAGAAAAGTTGTTGACAAAAATGAAAATAAAAAACGTGAAGACAGAAATCAGGATCGATATTACCACATATCTTGGATTTCGGAAAACGCTTTGAAGCGCATTTTTCATCACGATAGCATCCATGTTCAACCCCTCTGCTTGTCTATTATCTGCTTGAAGACGTCGTAGGGCTGTGCTCCTACCGCAGAGAGGTAGCCCTTTTGATCGTTTCCTATGAAAATTGTAGGCGTTCCGCTCACCCCTAGGCTCTGGCCATACTGTGTGAGCTGCTGTACTCGCGACTCGTATTTTTTGCTGTCAAGGCAGGAATTGAACTTTGTAGCATCAAGACCGGAAATGTCTACAGCCAGTGCCTTGACCTTGTCCGGTGTAGCCCAACCAGAGTTCTCCTGTCCCTGATGCGAGTAAATGTAATCATGATAATCATAGTACTTTCCCTGCTCGTTTGCGCACCATGCTCCCTCTCCAAGCGTGAGAGAATCTGGACCAAGAAACTGGAAGTCGAGGAAGTAGAATTTTGCTTTTCCATTATTTATGTAATCCTGTAGAATCTGTGGCTCGTTTTGCTGGAAGAACTTTTCACAGAATGGACATTGATAGTCTCCAAACTCCACTATGTTTAGTTGAGCCGAATTAGATCCTCTGTACTGTGCAAATGACGGTATCTGCAATTTTGCAAGTTGTTGCTGCGCTTGCTGATGCAACGGCTGTTGCGGTTCGAGAGGAATGTTGGATCCTTTTGTAACTCCTATGTTGTTAACCGGGAACACCACTCCTATGAAATATCCTGTGACAAGAAAAACGGCAAAGAGAAGAACTGTCCCCTTTGTAATCTCAATTGTGACTTTTTTTGTTCCTTCTGAAATATTTTTTCACCTAGTGTAACCTGTAATTGTTTTACATAATTTGCAGTTTAAATGCTTTTGTCCAAAAGAAAAATTTTACAATTGTAAACTGCCAGACTAATATATCATCAATTAGCTGGATTTTTTGTTGCTAGGAAAATGGTTAAGGAAAAAGAACAGGAAAAACGAAGAGACGAAATCGGACAGACTCCTAACAAACATTGAAACAAACTGATTACAATAGGAATTATTGCAGGCATAGTTGCTGCGTTAGCATATGTCAGCCATGATCTTGGTTCAAAGCAAGTCAGCACTGCGTCATCAATAGACGGAATAGAATGTAACACAAAGGAATTTGTAGTTCTCCACAGTCATGCGCATCTTGATTTTTATGTCAACGGAAATCCACTAACGGTTTCCTGCACAAATCGGATTTGTAGGCAATACGTGTCTATATTGGCTGCATACGCATGATACCAGCGGAGTGATACGCATGGAATCGCCAAAATCTAGAGATTTTACTCTAGGTCAGTTCTTTGATATTTGGAGGGCTTCGGAGAACTTTCCAGTTTCTGGAGCTTTGCCAAAAATATTTGTCAATGGGCAGATTGTCAATACAGGCTTGAATGAAACTAAGATTGGAGAACACGATGAAATTGTAGTGGCATATGGAAATACACCTTCATTCATACTGTCAATTCACCAATTCAAAGAGGGCGAATAGCTCAAACCTATTTTATCGAACATGATTCTTGGGAAGATTTTCTGATTGCCTTTGCCATTATGTATGGAGTTGCTACTAGTGCTGGAATCGATATGGCCATGAAGAGGCTTTGAAGTTGCAGCCCGTATGATGTAAGAAATATTGTGGTTGCAGTGGTGGTAGCAGTAACTCCCAGGTTAGTAAGCAAAAAGAATATTGTCCCAGCGCATGTAGGGCAGCCCACGAAACAGCCTGTTGCTGCCCCAAATATTCCAAGCCCCTTGCTCTTTTTTGCAATTGAAAATGCCTTTGCCATCATGGTAAAGTTCAGACCAACCAAGAAAGATACCACTATCCACAACACCAAGTTGAGCGGTATCAGTTGAAAGCCTAGGTGCTCTGTAAATGTGGAAAGAATCATGGGCATCTGTCCGGGCAAACCACAGCATGGAGATAGTTCTGCCATTGGAACTGCAAGGCCAAAATCAGTGAAGTTCAGTTCTGGTTTGTAGAGTATTATGCCGGAGCCCACTGCAAAAAACAATCCATATCCTATCGCACTTGCTAGAAAGATTTGTTTTGATCTCCTGCTGTTTATCACAGTTGAAATTATGGAAGAAGTAGAATCATCGGCATTTCTTATCTTTGTTCTGTAGAATCTATACAAGCCCCATCCAATTGAACCAAAAGACAGGAACATGATCACGTATGTTACTACTGCAAGCCTTTGAAGTGCTGGCATAGCAGCAGGTGTAATTATGAGTGAATGGTTGTTCCAGTACGCGAGAAATGAGACTAGCATGGCTAGAGATCCTATAATTATAAGCACCTTGTGAGAACGCTGGACAGCAGCTTGTTTTTCCAACTGCTCAAAGGCCGCTTTCTTAATATTAAATTGTATCCTTGATCACGTCGTAGGTATTTAATGTAGATCCTTACATTTGTAAAAAATTAACTCAACTAGCGTATTTCTAAATCAACAAATGTTGTTTTTGTTACCAAGCCATTGCTTGCACTGATGCCAACCGTATAGTTTCCAGGTTTTGCACCCTCATTTTGTAATACCAGTTGAACAGGGACTGTTTGATCAGATCTTGATAAAGAAACGGTATTGGTGGTAAAGTTTGCAACTATTTTTTCAAATCCTCCATCAGTTCTCATTGAGCTTGATGCACTAAGAAAAATCACATTGTGGTTATCCTTGTTTGGTATAGTGATATTTTTCCCCAAGACCACTGCATTGATTATTGCAGTTTGAGTGGTATTGTTGTCAGAAAATATGATCTTTGTAAGATCAGAGTGTATGTCAAATGGCACAATCTCTGTACGGTCTACCATGCCTACTTTGTTATTGTCCCACTGTGAGAACCAAAATTTGTTAGGATTTGTAGGATCAAGTGATAGATTCAGCGTGAATATTGTTGAATAGTAGTCATTTTGTGCAGCTATGTTCTGTCTTGATATTGGATTATTGATCATGTATGGGGATGGATCGGGCACTTGATTGTTGGGTATGTTAAATTCAGTGAGAATGTGATCTGTTATGTTGAGGAATGCTATCCTGTCTCCTTGATGTTCGTTGAACCATATGCCTTTGTGGTCTAGGCTTTCTCTCATCCAAAATGGCAATGTAGGTATAGGCGGAATTGTTCTGGCAGTTGAAAATCTTTTCCAACTGTTTGACTTTATATCATATTCAGAAATTGTGCTAGGTGCATGTTCTGTCACCCATATTGTTTCGTTATTTTGAACCAGAACATCAATGGGTGAAGAAAATCTGATTTTATCAGGCTGCGGTAACTCCAATGTCTTTATTATGTTGACAACAAGACCGTCATTATTTCTGAGAATCTTAAACTTGATTATCTTTCCGGTACTCAATTCTGCTACCCATACAGCATCATCTTTGAGAAATAAACCGCTTGGAGTTGTACTAGCTCCTAATGGAAATTCAATTATCTTGTATGAAGATTCTGTTTTATTTTCAACTTTTTGAATTACGCCTACGGTATTTCCGATCAGGGTGGTAAACCAAATGTCGCCTGTTGTATTGTCTACTTTCATCTGAAACGGAGGATAACTTGTGTGGTAAGAATTGAATTTTTTTATGTGAGGATCAAACAACCAGAGAGGGTTTGAACCAAATTGAGAGAACCAGATGTTTCCATCTTTGTCTTCCACCATAGACCAAACCATTGTGTTACTATGTTTTTCTTCTGGTATGAGGTATGAAGTCAAATTGCCATCTCTAGGGTCTAATCTAAACAATGACTGCGAAAACGATCCAGATGTCCAAACCACATCGTTTCTATCGACTAAAATTCCGTTTGGCCCAGTTTTATTTGGAAGTGAATAGATTGTCACATATTTGCTTTTGAATACGGAATCTGGAATATTCTTTGAAATGTTGACATTTTGTAAAGTTAGCTCGCTTGCAGATCTCTCATCGGTTGTTTTTTTATTTTCTGTCATAATTTGAGTTTCCAAGTTGCTAAACAAAATTGTAGCTAACACAATTACCGTTATGAAAGCCGCTATGCCTATGATTTTTTTAAAAGTCAATGTTATTTTTCTACTGGATTTCCAATCATGTTTCCCCACTCTGTCCACGATCCATCATAATTTCGGACCTGTGTATACCCAAGCAGATATTTGAGCACAAACCATGTATGAGATGATCTTTCACCAATCCTGCAATAACAGATGATATCCTTGTCCTGAGTGACCCCTTTTGATTCGTAGATCTTCTTTAGTTCCTCAACAGACTTGAATGTCCCGTCTACATCATTTACAGCAGTAGCCCACGGGATGTTATTGGCTCCCGGAATGTGTCCTCCTCTCTGGGCATGCTCCATGGGATATTCTGCTGGTGCAGTAATTTCCCCTGAGAACTCCTTTGGAGAGCGAACATCAACTAGTATTGTATCCTTTCTCTGAAGGGCTCGTTTTACATCAAAGAGATACGCCCTCAGTCCTTCGTTTGGAGGCTGTGAGACATACTTTGTTCTCTGAATTTGTGGTTCTTCCTTTGTATATGATCTTTTTTCTAGTTCCCATTTCTTTCTTCCACCGTTCATTATCTTCACTTTTTCATGTCCATAGTACTTGAAGATCCAAAAGACAAATGCAGCAAACCAGTTGTTGAAATCGCCGTAGAGGACAACTTCGGATTCTGGCGTTATTCCATTCTTGGACATTAATTCCTCAAATTGCGATTTATTGATGATGTCACGTGTGACAGGATCGTTGATGTCTCTCTTCCACCAAATCAGAGCAGCTTCCTGTAAATGGCTCTGCTTGTAGGCATTTTCTGGATCGTAATCCACCTCAACAATTTTCAATGACTTGTTGTTTAGATTTTTTGCAACTGTTTCTGTATCAGTTAAAACTTCTGGATTCACATAATTCATTGTATATCCTTCTAAAGGCGAGATATTTTAATACAAACCTTTACATTTGTAAGAAAACTAATTTTTCTTTTTCTTGGCAAATTTGTTGCCAAACCACATTGCTCCACCCATAGCAGCACACATTGCAGGACACAGGCCCAGTGTAAGAAATGTCGGCGCCATTGCCGCAAGAGTTGGATTGTGTGTTGCAAATGTAAAATAAAATATTGTTGCTGTTCCAATACCTGCTGCTGAAAAGATTGCAATTTTCTTTTTTGACATTTTTCCTGTGCCGCAAGACATCATATGAGCAGCTGTATTTTGTTCCCGTTAATAATATTTGTGCAGAATTGCACCAGAACATTTTACGGTTTGAAAGTAACTACTACAGACGGAGTGAGGCTGATTGTGACCTGAATAGAGTTTATCTTGAAAAGTTTCTCGTATCGTGTGATGAGCGAAACAAAACGATTGACCAGATGAATGAAAAGATCTACCAATTTTGACGCAGTACGAAATCTCCTGATGATAAGGGCAACTGCGGATATTGCTATGAATCCAATGGACAGGGCTTTGTCCCTCCCATCAAGTATAGATTTTTGTGTTTCTACCGAATGTTCTTCTAGTGCAGTTGCATTAGCATTTGAATTTTGTAATAGATTGCAAATCTCTTTGTCGATCTCATCAAAATTGTTGATGTATGACTGCATGGTTTTCTGTATGTTGTCAAGCTCGTTCACAGAAATATCGTCAGACATTGTCGTATATACAGGTGGAACTTATTTATGCATTGACCGTTTGTCCTAGAAATTGTTTTTATTCTCAAGCGAATCTATTCTTCCTTTGTATTTTTCCTTGTATAATGACTTGCACGATGTACAGCAGAAAAATCTTTCAAGGTTTGCAAATTTCAACATGTGTGGTTTCTCGTGTATCGGACCCTTGCAATAATCGCAGACCATCTTTATCATCATGGTCTTGCTGATCTTGACGCTGTGATGCTTGATTGTTTCGTGCCTTATCTGATCAAGCTTCTCACTTTCTTTGTTCTCAATCATGTCCATGTCTACGATTGGCATTACCGCCTTGATTAGGCCCATGCTGACCAGTTTCTCGTATCGCTGCTTCACAGTAGGGGTGCTTGCACCTATCTCCCTTGAGATCTGCCTGAAGGACTTTCTTCCGTCTTTTAACAGAGATTCCAATACCGCAATGTCGACATCGTCCAACCTAAATGGCATGATTAGATTACGTCTCATGGATGTATATCTTGTACACTTTACAATTGTAAAGTCCCATAGTTAAGTAAATGTCAGTGGTATATGATACCGTTTGACAATAGAGGTATCCAAGCAAGAAAGCACAAAGCGCACCGTGCTAAAGATAGGCGGCATGCACTGCGCTGGATGTGTTAGCTCCATCCAGAGATCAGTTTCAGAGGTGCCGGGTGTAAACAAGGTGGAGGTAAACCTTGCTACCGAAAAGGCTACCTTAGAATTTGATCAAACAAAAGTTGGGCTGGATTCAATTGAAAAAGCAATTGAAGAAATAGGTTACAAGGTAGTTTATGAAAAATTAACTTTGAAGTTGGGTGGAATTTCTGATTCCACCGATGCTGAAAGACTTGAGCAAAGATTACACCTAGACGGAATTAAATCTGCTTCAGTTAATTATGGAAGTTCGCAATTTAATATAGAATACAATTCTGCCCTACTGTCACTTGCTGACATTCGAAAGAAGATTACAGAACTTGGATACGAGGTACTAAGCGAGGATCTTGGAATATCATCACAAGACATAGAGGCAAAGAAACTCAAACACCTGTTCATCATAGGAGTCATTTTCACGGTTCCTGTGATGTTGTTCAGTTATCCCGAGATCTTCAAATTTTTGCCGTTTGCTGGTACAAGTATTATCGCATATGCCATGTTTGCATTTGCGTCAGTAGTTCAGTTTGTCACCGGAAACAGATTCTACACTGGCGCATTTCGAATTGCAAAGATGAGATCTGCAAACATGGACACACTCGTAGTGCTTGGTACTACTACTGCCTACGTATTTAGTGCATTCTACACGTTTCCATCCCCTATCTGGCACAACATGTATTACGATGCAGCAGCTGTTGTTGTCACTTTCATAATTTTAGGAAAATGGATGGAACTCAAGACAAAGGGCAAGACTAGTTCTATAATCAGAAAGATGCTTGAGCTCCAACCAAAAACTGCAAGAATCAGAAAAGAGGACGGCGAGGAGACTGAGGTAGCAATAGAACTTATCCAACCTGGAGACATTCTCGTGGTAAGACCTGGGGAGAAGATTCCAGTTGATTCTGTTGTCGTTCTTGGAGCATCCGCAGTGGATGAATCCATGGTAACTGGGGAATCTGTCCCTGTGACAAAGAAAGTTGGAGACGGTGTGATAGGGGGAACAATAAACAGAGAAGGAATGATTCTAGTAAAAGCAACTAAGGTTGGGTCAGACTCTTTTCTTTCGCAAGTAGTCAAGCTTGTAGAAGAAGCAATGGGCAAAAAACCAGTTTTACAAAAGATGGTGGACAAAGTTGCAGGATATTTTGCATATGCCGTGATGATTGTTTCCCTGTCAACTTTTCTTATCTGGTATTTTGTTGTGGCACATGGAGCTATCGCAAGCGCAATGATTCCAGCAGTAGCTGTGCTAGTAGTTGCTTGTCCATGCGCTCTGGGTCTTGCAACTCCAACTGCAATCATGGTAGGTATGAGTAAGGGAGCATCAAATGGTGTGATATTCAAGGGTGGAGAAGCAATGGAGTTGCTCAACAAGACTTCTGTTGCGATATTTGACAAGACTGGAACATTAACGCAGGGAAAACCACAAGTAACTGATGTCATAGAAATAAAAGAGCTTGCCACCATAACTAGTACTGACGGTAGCAAAAATGGAATCACAACTTTGTCTCTTGCTGCAGTGGCAGAGAAAGGTTCCGAGCACCCACTGGCTAAGGCAATAGTTATACATGCACAAAATCAGGGAGTGAAGGTATACGACCCATCATACTTTGAAGCAGTTGCAGGGCTTGGAGTGATGGCAGCATACAATGATTTGAATTTGAAAGTAGGCAATTTGTCATTCATGCAAAACCAGAACATAGACACAACATCTTCGAAACAGACAGTTGAGAAACTTCAGGAAGAGGGAAAGACTGCGGTGATAGTTTCAGTTGACAACGCTGTTCTTGGAGTCATAGGATTGCTTGACACACCAAAGCAAGGAGCAAAGGAAGCTGTATCGATCTTAAAGTCCATGGGAATAGAATCGATTATGCTTACAGGAGATAATGAAAAGACTGCTAGAAAGGTTGCTCAGATGATAGGAATAGAGAGAATATTTGCAGATGTCTTGCCGTCTGGAAAGGTTAATGTTGTAAAAAAGATCCAAACCGAAGGCAAGAAGGTCGCCATGATAGGGGATGGAGTCAACGATGCTCCTGCCCTTACTGCTGCAGATGTAGGGATGGCAATAGGTTCTGGCACGGACATAGCAATAGAATCTGGCAAAGTCATACTAGTCAGGGACGATATCCGCGATGTGGTCACCGCAATAGAGATTGCAAAGAAGACAGTAGGCAAGATAAAACAAAATCTAGCTTATGCTTTCATGTATAACGCTGTTCTCATACCCGTTGCCGCAATAGGATTATTGTATCCTGCACTTGCAGGAGTTGCCATGGCAGCAAGCTCTGTCTCTGTCACCATGAGCTCGCTTGCTATGAAGAGATGGACTCCTAGAAGAAAGAACAACTGATTTTGAATTGATTTGGAAAAATCTCTTTATATTATTGTGTCAAACTGATTTCAGGCCAGATTTCCCTATGGTTGTTCCATCACAAGAAATGACCGTTGCGGGCCTGTCTACTCCATCACATGTTCCTGAAAAATTTTTTACATTTGTAAACTTCCACATTAAAATATCATAAGTTTTCTAGTAAAGACATGTTTGGAATGACAAAACACTGTCCTGTTTGTGGAATGGATGTCAAGAAAGACACTCCATTCAAAAGGTTTGGAAAATCTTTTTGTTCTGATGAACATGCACAAAAATATACAGATATGCAAATGACAAGACAGAAGGATGAGGATCAAGGCAGCGGTTGCTGCTGTTAATTAAATCCAAAATAGATTCATTCAATTTTTATAATCAGAGTTATTGTAAGACGAATTTTAGATTGTGCTTAACATCTACATTGATTTTACAATTGTAAACTACCAGTGATAAATATCCACACCACCTGTAGTCCATTGAAGATAAAATGAAGCACGATGGACAAGAACCAAAAAGCAACTTTGGAAACTCGAAGAAAAAAATCAAAGCGTTCGTGGCAATTGGAATTTTAGCGGCGTTGGCAATCGGCGTTAGCTTGATTATGCTTACATCTAGCTCGCCTGCTTCCAAGACACCTAGCGGTTCTGTGCCTATTGATTCCATGGGTATGATGCACCTGCACACGCATCTCACGCTTGTGATAGACGGAAAAGATACTACAGTACCGGCACAGATTGGAATTGATTCCACACTGTGGAATGATCATTCGCTTGATTCATACGGCATGACAGGCATGGCTCCCCTACACACGCATGACACTTCTGGTATGATACATGTAGAGTCATACAAGGTCAAGGACTATTACCTTGGCCAGTTGCTCGCCATCTGGGGCCTAAATCTGAGTGATTACAAACAGGTAACATTGACTGTAAACGGACAACCATTCCCGGATTATCAAAACTATGTCTTCAAGGATGGCGACAAGATCACACTTTCTTTCAACACAAAATAGTTTTGGAAGAGATTTGGAACAAAGTCTTAATAAAATGATGAAGACCTGAAGTCATGCAGGAGATTACCATTGCAATTGCGGCTTTAGCAGGTCTGGGATCTTTTCTAGCTCCATGTATACTGCCTGTAATACCTGCGTTTATTGCATACATATCAGGCACTACCATAACTGAACTTCAAAGAAACAACGGCATAGTAAATCTTGCAGCCAATAGGCTCAATATCTTGATGAATACGATATTTTTTGTCCTAGGATTTTCCGTAGTGTTCTCAATATTTGGTGTGATTTTAAACAGCGTACTTTCAAAAGTAGCTTCTGGCATTACCTCGGATCTCAATCATGTTGGAGGTATAATCATAATAAGCTTTGGCGCATTCATGCTATTGTCAACAAAAATCACAAGATTAAATTTTGAAAAGAAAATTCTCCCAAACAGAACCAAAGTTAGCTATCCGCTCTCTTTTGTTTTTGGATTGGCATTTGCTACTTGTTGGACTCCGTGCATAGGTCCTATTCTTGGAAGCATTCTTACTTTGGCAGCTACTACTCCAAGCCACGCTTTTGTATTGTTACTAGGTTATTCAGCAGGTCTTGGAGTTCCATTTGTCTTGATGGGGTTATTCTTTTCCAGATTTACCAGATTGATAAAATACATAAGCAAACATCTCAAGTACTATTCTGTTGCAATGGGATCGCTCATAGTGATACTTGGAGTACTGGTGTTTACCAACCAGCTTGCAGCAATAGCAAGTTTTCCACTTTTGAATAATCTTCTTTTGAGTTGATATCATGAGAACCGAGATAAAAACAGCCATAATAATTGCGATAGTTGTTTCAGTAGGAATTGGAGGAATTGGTTATTACTTTACAACACTTGACAAACCAAAAGTTGTAACCCAAGTACCTACAAACAATAACAAACAGGGATCTACAAACGTAGATTCCAGCGCATCTAGTACAAAGACTACGCAAATAGATGAAAGTCAGTATCCAATAGCGCCAGATCTTACAGGCATATCAGGATATGTCAACACGACACCAGAAAACCTCAAAGCTGCAATGAAAGACAAAGTGGTTCTCTACGATTTCTGGACGTATAGCTGCATCAACTGCATTAGGACATTTCCATATCTAAAAGCATGGAACGAAAAATATTCAGACAAGGGGCTATTGATTATAGGAGTTCATTCCCCGGAATTTGAGTTTGAAAAGGATATCAACAATGTCAAGATGGCAGTAGCAAAATATGGATTACAATATCCTGTTGTGCTTGACAATGACCATGCCACATGGAATGCCTTTGGTAACAGATATTGGCCTGCTGAATATCTTGCAGATTCAACTGGGCACATAAGACACACTCATTTTGGAGAGGGAGATTATAATGAGACTGAAAAAGCAATACAGCAGCTTTTAGATGAACGCAGCCAGCGTCTTGGGCTGGGCATTAACGTAGACCAATCCCTTGTCAACATAAAAGAGCACCAGTTTGCAAACCAACAGACACCAGAGCTCTACTTTGGATACAGTTTTGTGACTGGCAGAAGCTTCATTGGAAACTCTGAAGGCTTCAAGCCCGAGGAGACTGTGAGCTATTCACTACCATCTGATCTGCAACAAGATCATTTCTATCTGGAAGGACAGTGGCAGAACCTTGCAGACAGCATGAAGCTTGTGTCACAAAGTGGTAAGATAGTTTTACCATACTTTGCAAAGGATGTCCATATAGTGGCTGCAAACAAAGCTGACCTTCATATCCTGTTAGACGGAAATCCAATAAGTGCGAGTGATGCAGGCGCAGATGTTCAAAACGGTACTGTTCATGTTTCAGAAAACAGACTCTACAATCTGGTCTCCAGTAGCACTGCCGGCTCACACACACTCACAATCACAGCACAGTCAGGCTTTCAGATCTACACATTTACTTTTGGCTAGGCCAGAAATGGAGTAGAATAAAAAGAATTTTCTGGCAAATTTACTACATCTTCTGTTGGGAGTTGCTGCGTTCAAGCATATTTGGTAGGATTCTTCTCGAATGCGCCTTTGCAGGATGGACAGCAAAAATAGTAGGTCTGACCTCCGTGATTTGATGAGGGCGCACTCTTTTCATCCACTTCCATTTTACATACTGGATCTCTAGCCATGGGCGTATTACAGAAAAGTGATAGATAAATTCAGTACTTTACATTTGTAAAATGTTGTATTCATATATCTCGCGTGAGTAGAACAGATTGTAGAAATGGGAAAACGGACAATCATATCTATTGTTACATTAGGAGTGTTTGCAGCAAGTGTTTTTGTCCTGGTATCGCAAAACAACATCGACGCTTATTCGATGATGAGCTCTGGTAACATGGATTCCATGATGAAAAACATGATGTCCGGCAACACGATGGGCGGTTCCGGTTCTGGAATGAATTGTAAAATGATGAGTGATTCTCCACAAGATGTTATAATAAAGATAAAATCCAGTCAAGCAGTATCTGTTGGGAAAATACAGTCAATAACGCTTCTTGTTCTGGACAAAACAACTAGCAGGCCCTTGACAGATGCCCGAATCGTAGTTGGAATCGAGAGAGGTGCACCTATGAGTACAATGGATATGCTAGGACCGATGTTTGACGCAAAGAACATTGGAAACGGCAAGTATGTTGTGAGTTTTATTCTTGACAAGCCAGGCTATTACACGTTGCACACGCATGTCATACCTGCAGGAAAATCCATGATGTCAATGATGAATAATCACGAAGACATTGGATTGATTGCAAAATAGGAAACTACATCCTGTAGATCGTTTTTGTTGATTTATGTCGCTGTTACTTTTGGTTGGTGGATAGGGTTTTTGTATATCTTCATCAGTTTTGATTATTGTAAAAGACCATCAGGTGGAGTTAGTGGCTGCATGAACCAATGAATAATGCAGGTGTAAAAATCCAAGATAGTAAAGAATGAATGATATTGCTTTGCTAGTATCATAATATTAAGTCAAAGAAACCACTAAAATAACACTAATAGACTTGTTGTAAAAAATCTTAGTTATGACTAGTTAAAACCAGTGTGACAACTTGCATGACAAATCCACCCATTATCTGATTTTCATTCACACATCTTATTGATTATTCATTCATTGTACTTTAATTGGAATATATTAAACTCAAATTTGGGTTATTTTTCACATATTTTCTAATAATCATAAAGAAGATAAAATGATAAACTTTCGTCTACATGATAGGGATTACCGGATAAGTTTTGTCTTTTTTACTTTGTTCTCAATGTGTTCACTTATGAAACAATTGGGTTGATGATACATTAGAAAGATATTTTGATCAAATCTTGAATATGTTTTTATTTTCTATATCATGACTGATTGCATGTTAAGCGTATTGATGGATTCAAATTTCAAGTTGCAAATTCTGTAATCCTCAATATGATCACAAAATTTCTCAATTATCTGTCTCTCACACTTTTTACCATGTTCGTCTTTTGCAGTCAATATCAAAAGATTCCAGTTTCCACTAACTGTTGCAGTCAGCAAACAATTTGGTAAATCTTTCACGAAATTACAAATCTTGTCCGTTATGATGTCTGATGATTTGCTTGCCTTGAATCTGAGATACAGGGCTTCAAAGTCCTCAACAAGTGATTGTCGAAGAATTGTCTCATAACCCTTGATTATTTGCTTTTTTTCAAGCCGTTCTATCCTGTACGCAACTGCCCTATCTTGAATATCGTGACCTTCGTTTCTTAGCTTGATAGCTATCTGGCGAGCTGGAATCCTTGCATTTTCCATGAGCAATTCTATTATTCTCCGGTCTATCTTGTCAACTACCGTCAAAAATGCGTCTGACATCTGATGGTACTATCTGCCAAAACGCACTTGAGCATGTGGAATGATAATTTGAACAAGCTAATCACGTCTTACAATTTTCTGTAATCTGGGTATCTACTATCTGTGAATCATGTTTCTACACTATTTTTTAGGAAAATATTTTTTTGCAGTCAAGTAGTGGCTTTTAGGGTCATTGTACTCATTACCTGTGTTAACGAGCGTATTTTTTGAGATAATATTGTATCAAACTCTTGTGAATTTGCGGCCTGGATCTCTGCTATGACATCGTAGGCTCCAAATGTGACATGGGCACTTTTTACTTGTGGTATCGTCTTGAGCTCCTCTATTATGTAATCTTCTGCACCTAGTTCACAATTGATTAAAATAAATCCCTTTTCCATTATGTTTTGGTCTCATTTACGTTACTTAACTTTTGTTAATTTTTATACAATAGTATTTCATCTTGTTAAATTCTGAATTCTTGGATCATAGCATATTGGGAAATATGGCTTGAAATTTCCATTGCATGATTCGGCTATGGTGCTTTCAGAATCCAGGCACTCTGTCTTGTTTAATATTTTGCTAGAACACTTGTCAAGAACAGTCTGAAGTCTACTATTTAGTTGTTCTATCTTTGATATTATTACAGCGTTGAGGCCCATGTTTGCTATTTGCTGCAATCTGTTGTCATTGCAAGCAGGGGCAAGACTAGACTGGCACAGGCTCATTACCTGTCTTGCAGTGGTAGTGCATGTTGAAATGGAATCATTCCAGCTTGCTTTGGAACATGTGTCAATAAATGACAAGACTTGGTCTTGGAAATATGCTGAACTGGTTGAAGTGTAATTGATATCCTTGGAAATTATCTGATCAATTCTTGGGTCTGTACAAGATTTGATCTGGTCCAGTTTTCTAGCAGAACACTCTTGTTTTAGTTCTATCATTGTTGACTGACACGTTGGAATATCTGCATGTGTGCACAGGTTAACTAAATTGGAAATTGAACTATCAAGCTCAGAAGACACTTCGGCCATTTGGTTCTGGGCAGACGTTATCTTGTAGTCTACCGTGTCTAGAAACTGATCAATTCTTGAGTCCTTGCAAATTTCTGAATCTTGATAGTCTGGTTTCTTACAGTCTTGCTTTAGTTGGGCAATGGATATCTTACAACTTGTAAGGCTGTCCAGGCTCTGAAATTGCATACAGTCGTTTACAAGATTAATATTTTGTATGTTTGACTGGGAGATTGATTTTACGACAGACGATTTTTCATTTTGTCCCGTCATGTAGTAAAATTCAATGTCGCCAACTACTGCAATTACAAAGATTGCACTGGCGATTGATACGAAGTACATAATCTTGCGCATGATATTATAGTTACAATCCTATGATATATTGTAATTTACATTTGGTAGATAAAACATTCACTGTCCATAGGAATAAAGCCGGGCAAAATGAAAAACGTAACTTGGATGTTTCAACAGGAAATGATACTCGGGAATACCCATGTGTCTCATGCCATACAAACTGTTGCAAAGAATATGTGATATTTGTTAATGCACATGACGTTTACCGACTTTCAATCGGGTTAGGGTTGGACCCTGAGAATTTTCTTGATATATATGGTGCAAAAGATTTCGATCTGGGAATTAAGGTAAAAGAAGGCCTAGTTGATCTGGCTTTGAAACAAAAAAATGATGCATGTACATTTCTTGTTGAATCAAAAGATGTCTTTCGATGCACTGTAAATGAATTCAAACCTGGTGTGTGCAAATCATATCCATTTCAGATGAAAGATGGAAAACTAACTCAAATGAGTGATAAAATGTGTCCTGCTGATTGGAATACAAGAGAATTTGAAACAATGATGAAAACACATCTCAAAAAAGATGATGATGAATGGAAATTCTACCATGATCTTATCTTAGAATGGAATAAAAAACACTGGATGAGAAAACCACTGTCTGCATTTCTTAGATTTATTCTATACCAGGTCGCGCATTCTGTACCATTTGACTCTGATACTGCGTTAAGCCAGTAGCCGTGAAAGTGGTACAAAAATTCTGATTCTTGATTAAAGTTCAAGCCAACGAAGGGATTTGGACCCTCGACCTTCTGATTACAAGTCAGATGCTCTAGCCAGGCTGAGCTACGTTGGCATTAGGTTATGGACTTGGGAAGGTGGTTTAAAATGTTATCAAACTTACAAAATGATCTGATCTAATTCTTGTCAAATACTGCAATATCAAACGAAATTTATATCCTGATCTGTTGATTTTGGTGTTGAAAGCCACTGAAAAAAAATGTGATATTTGTGGAAGTAAATTTGAAAGTTCAAATAAACTATCTCAACACAAGGAATCTCATAAAAAAAGAATTCTACTGGAAGGCCAAAGACCTCCCAATCTTAGCAATACCAGGCTACAGGAATTGTGGTTGTGGCCGCAGTGATAATTGTTCTTATGGTGTATTTTTCTGATACTCCATCTGCACCTACTGGAAACATCCAGGGGGTAGAATGTGATCCATCCGAGGGTACGGTCTTTCATGTTCACACACACCTTGACATGATTGTTGATTCAAAACAAATTACAATTCCTACTGGAATTGGAATCAAACAAAATGAATGTCTCTGCTGGCTTCATACTCACGACACCTCTGGTGTAATTCACATAGAATCACCAACGCAAAACAAGTTTACGTTAGGCCAGTTCGTACAAGTCTGGGACAGTACGCCTGAAATATCACATACGTTTGAAGAACTGACTCATGGAGACAAAAACCTCAAGGTATTTGTAAATGGGACTGAGATAACTGATCACTATGATGTCATACCCTTATTTGCACATGATGAAATTGTTCTAGTGTCGGGAGATATGCCGACGTCCATTTCGACATCTTACGAGTTTGGTAGACTGTAGGAGTTGTATTGATGTGAAAAAAATAAACACTTTGAAACTAGGACCCGACAAGGCACTTGTCAAAAGTAAAAAAAGATATTTTGTGGGAAATGCATGGCTAAGTGACATTTCAGCCCATCTGAAAATCCAAGGGGAAAAAACATACCTTGCGAATTTTAGTAACGGTGCAAGGACCAAGGTGCATTATCACCAAGGCGGACAAATTCTTGTGGTCACAAAGGGTACAGGAATACTTGTGATTTACAAAAAAACTAACATCAACAGAGATAAAGTCCGGATAAAAAAACTCTCAGAGTCGAGTCTTACAAAAGGCGATATTGTTTTCATTCCTAAAAATATTTTACACTGGCATGGTGCCATAAAGGGAAAAAACTTTGCTCATATAGCACTTAACATATTTACAGAAAAAGCAAAAGAAGCACAAACAATCTGGTATGAATCTGATTTTGAATCGTATGCCACAAAAATAAAATAACTCAATGATTGATCCCGGATGCAATAAGTACAGTCCAAGGGAACATCAAGTTACCGTTTCTTTCATATTGTGATGCATTTTTCTTTGCATCCTGTTTTATCTTGTCCATGATCTCTTGTCCATAGCTTTCCATCTTTGTTTTGATAGAATTTGCAGTAGAGTTCATATAATCTGTCCAATACTCTTCAAAGGTTCCAGGTTCGTAGACAAAATCATGCCTTGTTATGATGACATCTTCAAAACCTGCTCCTGATAACTCTGACTCTAAATCCTTTGGATTGCCAAATCTGTGTACTGTGGGTGTTCCATACGGTCTAATGTCTGGAATGTGCTCCAAAACCGGTTTCATTATGGTACTGAAATACGGCACATCCTCTGCAAGCCCATGTACTGCAACAACTAGCACTCCATCATGCTTCAAAATTTTTCTAATTGACTCTAAAACTTTTCTTGAATCTGGAAAAAACATAAGACCATACTGGCATGTAACTTTATCAAACTTAAAATTAAATCCCATGTTTTCTGCATCCATCTCAATAAAGATTGAATTCTGGTATGATATTGATCCTCTTGCTATGTCAAGTGCTGTTCTGGACAAATCAATTCCAACCAAGAGACCTTTTGGACCAAGCACTTGAGAAATCTCTTTTGATACAACGCCTGTGCCGCAAGCAACATCTAGTATCTTGTTGTCAGGTTTGATGCTTGACAATTTTATGATTTCCATGGTGGACTTGAATGGTCCGATCTTTTTATCTGCCCAGTTGTAATGGTATTCTGAAGCTACTGTATTCCAGTTTGTCTTGACAGTTATCTTGTATTGTATTGGATCAAAAATCGGTTTCATTTCCTTATGGTCTTTCTCAAAGCTTAAATTGATTGTAACTGAACGCATTTTATGCCTTCCTTTAAAGTCAATGTAATAATTGAAAACAAACCTGAAATTGTAGATCCTGAAGGCGATACAATCTTAAACGACTTGATTCTAAAAGACAAAAAGACTAGCATCAAAAAGGTTCGTTCTGCTAAGATGCTCAGATTTGTGATAGATGCAAAAAACAAAGAGTCTGCAGAAAAGACAGTACTTGGAATATGTAATGAATTTAGAATATTCAATCCGCTTGTAAGTAAAGTATCAACTGAGACGCTAGATTCCTAGCCACTTTTTATCACTTTTCTGTTAAGGGCAGTAACGTCGTCCAAGGCTCCGTCTATGAGCAACTTGCTTCGCAAGTATTTTGCAAGGTCTGTCTCTGTTATGATTCCCACCAAGCTGTTATTGTCTAAAACCAGCAGTCTTCGCACATTCTTGTTTAACATCTTTTGGACAGCGTCTTCGATCAGAGTCATTGGCTCAACCCATCTAAAGTTGGCTGACATTATCTCTGATAGTGGAACCTCTGCACTTTTTCTATCAGTTGTTGAGATTTTACGAGCAAGATCTCTCTCAGTCACAAGTCCGATTGGCTTGCCGTCTTTGACCACCACAAGCGAACTAATTCCTTTTTCTGCAAAGAGCAGCGCCACATCCTTTGCATTCTTGTCATGCTCAATAGTAATCACAGTACGAACCATGATGTCACGAACTAGGCCCATAGCTAGTACCAACGGATATTAGAATAAAAACGATTCCACTCTTTTTGCAAACAAAATAACTTGAAAATGTGTCTGGAATATTTTTCTGAACTGAACCACTTTTTTGAAAATCTTGTTACACTATAATCAAGTCAACCCTCGATATGGATTTCTCTTGCTACGTTCCAGCTCGATCAAAAGTTTTGTCAGAACAAGTCCTGTGATAAATCCACCAACATGTGCAGCAAATGCTATTGAAAGTGATGCAATAGAGCCTATGAATACAAAGAGTATTTGAATTACAAACCAATAATACCCTCTTATGTCTCCCATCGCTGCCGAAATTCCAAGAATCCCAGAGATTGCTCCTGACGCTCCGATGAGCACAGAATCTCCATTTCCAAGTGCATATGATGCAACAACTCCGTGAAATAGCGCTCCTCCAAGTCCTGCTAATAGATATAGTGCAATATATTTTGGCTTGCCTATGGCTCTCTCCGCAAATCCACCCATGTATGCCAATGCAAACATGTTGAATGCAATGTGTGCAATGCCTGCATGGATGAACATTGATGTAAATAGTCTCAAAATACTATCTTCGAGATAGCCATCCTTGAACAAACCGTTTGGAACAAACCCGTACTGGGAAATCATTACATTTTGTGAGTTACTAAGGATGCCGTATGCAAAAACTAGAATATTTACAACAACCAGTGTTGTAGTAACGGGTGGAGGAACACCAAGTTTTAGCATTCTTCTTGAAACCTGGTTGCCATAATAAAACGATGGGGCAAAATACTACGGTCTACATTTTGATCGATATATCCACCATGCGATCAGGTATACCTAGATAAAGTGTGATAATTCCCAATTAGTTTTAAAAAAAATTATTGTCGATTCAATTTAATATGTCTGAAAAGTAATGTAATTCGTGAAGGTTGCAATAATCGTATTTCCTGGTAGTAATTGCGATCGTGACATGCATCATGTTTTAACAGATGTTTTTCATTTAGAGTCCAAGCTTGTGTGGCATACTGATGAGCTACCCAAGAATGTGGATGCCATAGTATTGCCGGGAGGGTTCTCGTATGGCGACAGACTACGGGCAGGAGTGATTGCTGCACATAGCCCTGTCATAAAAGACGTAAAGAAGATGGCTGAAAAGGGCATGCCTGTTCTTGGAGTGTGTAACGGCTTTCAAATATTGGTCGAATCTGGTCTTTTACCTGGTGCACTGCTAAAAAATACCTCTTTAAATTTTATGTGCAAGTGGACTGAAATAATTGTCAAAAACAACAAGACTCCTTTTACAAACAAGTTCAAACTAAACCAGAGAATCCCTATTGCAATAGCAAACGGCGAGGGTAGATACTATGCGGATGCTAAAACTCTCGCATTATTGAAAAAAAATAATCAAATCGTGTTTACCTATTCTGAAAAAGTTAACGGTGCCTCTCTTGACATAGCTGGAATATCAAACAAGGCAGGGAATGTAGTTGGAATGATGCCACATCCTGAAAGGTCTGCTGAACAAATCATAAATCCAAATGATTCAAAGCCTGCATCATTAATTTTTGAATCACTTTTGAATACACTGGGCATAACAGCATGAGCCTCACTCCTCACGAGTCTGAATACCTCGAAAAAAAAATAGGCAGAAAACCTAACCATTTAGAACTACAGATTGTCGCAGCAGAGTGGTCAGAACACTGCTCCTACAAGTCTTCTAAGAAACATCTTAGAATTTTACCAAAAGAGGGAAAACGTGTGATATCTGGACCAGGTTATGATTCTGGTGTGCTTGATGTTGGAGACGGCTATGTTGTCACAGTACACATTGAAAGTCATAATCATCCGTCTGCAGTGGAACCATATGGCGGTGCTGCTACTGGCGTTGGTGGAGTAATCCGAGACATATTGTCTGCTGGGACAAGACCGATTGCACTCTTGGATGGGTTACGTTTTGGGAATATTGAAAAAGATCGTCATGCTCAATGGCTCTTCAAAAATGCAGTACGGGGAATTGCAGACTATGGTAACTGTCTTGGAATCCCGACAATTGGTGGCGAGATTGAGTTTGACAAGTGTTTTACAAATTATGCTCTAGTTGATGTAGCATCAATTGGATTTGGCAAAAAAGAAAACCTGATCAGAAACAAGGCAGAAAAGGGTGATTATGTCGTTCTAATTGGAGGTTCTACTGGACGCGATGGAGTAGGTGGGTCACAATTTGCCTCTGATAAACTTGAAGCAGAAAACCGTTCTGCGGTACAAATTCCTGATCCATTTATTGAAAAACTAGTAATCGAGGTGATCTTGGAGGCACGAAATCAAAAATGCATCAAGGCAATGAAAGATTTAGGGGGCGGAGGGTTGTCATGTGCTATATCTGAGACTGCTGATGCACTGGGTGTAGGAATTGAACTTGATCTATCACTTGTCCACACTAGAGAACAAAACATGTCTCCTTCTGAGATAATGATATCTGAATCACAAGAAAGAATGCTCGTGATTACTGATCTGAAAAAACTTGATACACTAAAAAAAATATGTGACAAGTTCAGAGTCCCATACTCTGTAATCGGACGAATAAAAAGTGATACTTTGATGGAGGTGAAATTGGACAAAAATACGGTTGCAAAACTTCCAAGTCAGATAGTTGCAAACGCACCACTTCTTGATAGACCATCCTCTAAACCAAAATATCTGGGTAATATTGAAAAAATAGAAAAACCAAAAGTACCAAAAGATCTCTCACAGACACTCTTGAGAATGCTTTCAAATCCAAACATTGCAAGCAAACAGTGGGTATACACACAGTATGATCATGAAGTGGGAATAAGAACAGTTGTCAAGCCAGGAAATGACGGTGCCGTACTGAGGCTAGACAATGGTAAATTTTTGGCTGCAAAAATTGATGGGAATTCAAAACATTGTTACGTAAATCCAAGGGATGGCATCATTGGATGTTTTGATGAGGCTTGTAGAAACATAGTTTGCACTGGTGCAAAACCAATAGGAATGGTTGATCATCTACAATTCGGAAATCCAGAAGATCCTGAAATTTTTTGGACATTCAAAGAGTCAGTCCAGGCAATCACTGATTATGCCAGATATTTTGAAATTCCTTGTGTTGGGGGAAAAGTAAGTCTGTATAATGAAACTAATGAGGGCCCAATCAAACCAACTCCTCTTATTGGTGTGCTTGGTCTCATAGATGAAAAACCACTAGTTTCACAAAAAATTGAAAATGGAGACTTGCTTATCATACTTGGAATTACAAAAGACGAACTTGGAGGATCTGAATATTATGAATATATTCATGAACTAGTTGGTGGAAAGTGTCCTGTAGTTGATATGAGATCATCCAAGAAAATACAGGATGCTGTATTGGAATTAGTACAGCAGGATACTGTAAAAATTGCACATGATTGCTCCAAGGGAGGCATTGCAGTTGCAGTGTCAAAGATCTGCATCATGAATAATACCGGATGTACTATTTCAGTTGAAAAAATTCCTTCAGAAAAATTACATCATGATGAATTGTTGTTCTCAGAATCTCATTCACGATTTCTACTTGTAATACAGCCACAAAATGAAAAACAAACTTTGTCAATCCTCAAACAAAGGGGAATCACACATGCACGTATTGGAATATTTTCAGGCAAGGACATTATATTCAAAGAAAAAACAAATACTGTAGCTAGAGTAAGGGTTGATAAAGCACAAGAAAAATGGTTAAACTCGTTGGGGGAACTTGTAACACATGGTTAAGGAAAACTGTGGTGTAGTCGGAATATTTAGTCTGGATGGTGTAAATGTTATTCCGATGGTGATTGATTCACTGCGTGCACTTCAACACAGGGGCCAGGAAGCATGGGGCGTAGCAATACCAAAAAAACAACCGCATAAACAGATTGGACTTGTCTCCTCGGCAATATCAGAGTTTGACAAAGTTACACGTGAGTACGAATCACCTGCGGCAATAGGTCATGTCAGATATTCTACCATGGGCAAAAGTAACTTGGAAAATGCTCAACCGCTCAAGGTAAAAGACCTATGTGTTGCTCACAATGGTACTATTTCTAACGTAGAAGAACTCACCGGAATGGTAGGGGGATGCACCTTTACTCCTCAAAATGTCAGTGATACGCTGATTGCAGCCCAGAGGCTTGTTACACTGATGGCAGATAATGGAAAGCTTGGAAATGCATTATCTATTTTAAAAAATGAAATGGTTGGCTCGTTCTGTTTTACATTTGTATCTGATGACAATGCTGTTTATGCAGCACGTGATCCAAAAGGATTCAGACCGATGGTTTTAGGATATAGAAAAGATAATAATACATACATTGTTGCTTCCGAATCTGCAGCACTTTCTGCAGTGGGAGCACAACTTATCCGTGATGTAAAACCTGGTGAACTATTGAAAATCAGTAATACTGGTTTGGAATCTGAAATGTTTTCAGAAGAAAAAAAACCAGCTCACTGTTCGTTCGAATTTACCTATTTTGCACATCCCTCAAGTGTAATGGAGGGCTCTAACATTTATCTGGCAAGAAAAAGGATTGGGCAATTTCTTGCTCGCAAGTTTGCAATAAAGGATGCAGATATTGTAATCCCGGTTCCTGATTCTGCAAGGCCTGCAGCACTTGGATATGCACAAGAGCTTGGAGTGCCATTTGAAGAAGGATTACTCAAAGATAGGTATAGCCGAAAGGGCCCATTGCGCAGCTTTATTGAACCACATCAGGCAGATAGAGTTGAAATTAATCGCTGGATAATTCCAATCACACAGGTCATATCCGGAAAACATGTAGTTGTTGTTGATGATAGTCTTGTTCGAGGTACTAGCTCAAAGGCAATCATCAAGGCTCTGCGTAGAGCAGGTGCAAAAAAGATAAGCATGGTGATAACATTCCCACAAATTCAATTCCCATGTTATGCTGGAATTGACTTTCCATCACAAGATGAACTTGTAACATACATGGGTGATGGAAAAAAATACACTGAAGATGAAATTACTGAAAAAGTAAGGCAGCTTATTGGGGCAGATTTTCTTGGTTATAATGATGCAAAGAACCTCGCAGATGCAGTTGGAATGGATTCTAACTCAATGTGTTTTACTTGCTCAAGCGGAGACTATTCTACACTGGGAATAAAGCCTATGTTTAAAACAAGGGCAGAAATCAAAGGTGAATGATATGGAACTCTCATTTGTCTTGGTGAAAAGCAAGATGGGGCATGAAATGGATGTCATGAACGATATTCTCAAGATTGATGGAGTAAAAGAAGCGACAGGAACATTTGGGCAGTATGATATATTTGTCAAGGTTCAGGCTCCTACAAGACCAGAATTGGATAAGATCATTACAAAAAAAATCCGCATGGTGCAAAACGTTCTTTCTACCACTACTCTACCTGCACTTGCTGGCAAGAACACAAAATAAGCGAGAATTAACCCTCTTTTTGATTATCGGAAATCTTGAATGTATATCAGTTTAAATCCCAGCCAGTTCAATGACCGCCTGTTTGAAGTTTTTACGCTCAGGAAAGGTAAAAGACATTTACGAGCTTCCAGACGGCAATATTTTATTTCATTTCTCAGACAGGGTGTCTGCATTTGATGT
Organism: Candidatus Nitrosotalea okcheonensis; assembly: GCF_900177045.1. NCBI lineage: Archaea > Thermoproteati > Nitrososphaerota > Nitrososphaeria > Nitrosotaleales > Nitrosotaleaceae > Nitrosotalea > Candidatus Nitrosotalea okcheonensis. Next base: position 535,070 of record NZ_LT841358.1, on the reverse strand, counting down.
AAAATTCCCAACTCCGATTCCACGAAAAGGTGAGGTGTTGTGCAGGTTTGCTGAATTTTGGTTCAAAAAACTACCGACAAAAAATCATTACGTCCGAACAGAAGGAAAGTACAAAATTGTGGTAAAAAAAATGCAAATGATTCCAATTGAATGTGTGGTACGTGGATATTTTTACGGTAGCCTGGTTCAAAGATGGAAAGATGGTAAAGTCAAGTTGCCAGACGGTTTTATTTCACAACTTGCAGCAAAACTACCCACTCCGATCTTTGATCCTACTACAAAATCCGAAACACATGATGTTCCAATATCAAAGCAGGATGCAATTGATAGAAACCTTGTAAGTAAAAACGAGTATGAGTGGCTTGAAACCACGTCACTTGAGATTTATGGACAGATGTTTAAAATTGCAGATGCTGCAGGATTTGTTCTAGCTGACCTGAAGCTAGAGTTTGGTAAGGTGGGAGATGAGATTTTACTTGGCGATTCAATTGGACCTGACGAATACCGATTGTGGCCAAAAGAATCGTATCATATAGGACACATTCAAGAAAGTTTTGACAAACAGCTATTGCGTGATTGGCTTGCATCAAACGGATATCAAAAAAAGTTTGAAGATGACAGGGATGCTGGAAAAGAACCAATTGCACCACCACTCTCTGATGCACTATGTCTTGAATTGTCATCAAGATACATTACTGCATACGAAAAGATAACTGGAATCAAGTTTTAACTCGAATTTCTGATTTGGGTCGTCCGTATTTTTTGTTTCTTGCTGCTCGTTTGATGTTATATTTTTGCAAGTTTTTCATTTTTTCATTTTTTTTAAATTTTTAGTATTTTTTGTACCGGTACAATTACACTAGTAATGGTATGATCTACATGACACTGTTATTGATTTGTTGATACTATTATGATTTGAATTAGTATATGCCATAGTTTATGGTATCGTATCTGGAAACATTGCTGTGAATTGACCAAACTTGGAACATAAAAAAAAGTTACGTAATGGACAAAAAAATATGATCTCTTGATCTTTTAGGATAACTACAAAAGTAGAGTCTGTAAAATGTCTACACTGCTACAAAAAGAACTCAAAATAAGCAAAATACTTAGCACTAATGCAGATCAAGCAAAAGCCCTTGATGATGCTGCAAGAATAAAGATTCTACAAATCTTGTATCATAAGCAATTTGCTACAGAACAGATTGTTGAGGAACTTAACAAGATTGGATATAGAAAAGCAACCACCACCATAAGACATCATCTTGATATCCTAAAAAATGCAGGACTGATCGAAATTGTAAAAATGGAAGAAGTCCGGGGCGCAGTAATGAAATATTATGGTACATCTGTTCGGGTCATGGGAACAAAACTTCCTGCCAATTTTGAAACCGAGTTTTCAAAGACAATTGCAGACACTTCAGTCAAACTGGAAAAAGTAATAAAAAATATTGCAGAGAACACTGGATCAAAAATAAAGAAAAAAAATTCCAAGAATGTCACTGCCGAATCGAATTATGAGGAACAAATCGTGATGGAGATTGTTAACAGGGCAATGACTAGAGTGTTTGAAAATAACGGGCAATTGCTTTTGCAAAAATAAATTCTTCACTTTACTTCTATTCTAAAAATTCCTATGGTCCATGGGTTCTGCAAGGCCTTTATCATTTGACGGGGAATTGCATCTGATGCAATATCGCATCCGATTGACAATGTCCTAGGACATGTGAAATTGCTTTTTCTAATAACAATGTCATGTGGGTTTGCCAGAGTAAGTTTTTCACTACCACTTCCTGTGATCTTAAATGAAAGATCTTCAACAAGTATGGTACATGTAACCTTTGATTGAGGCTTTCTTAACAGTATTTTCATTTCATCTGGAATTCCAAGACAACCACATGAAGCTCCTACGCCTACAATACAATCTCCATTTACCGTAAGATCTGGATCAGTTGTTATCTCGATTGATTTTGGATGAAGTGATCTTACATTTTTGTGACCATGAAATGAGATCTCAAAACGCACGCTTTCAAGTTGTATAAACTTAAATTAAACCTTCAAAGGATGAATTTTGAAATGCTACCAGCTGCAGCAGGTTATGATAGGGCAATTACAGTCTTTTCTCCTGATGGCAGACTTTACCAAGTAGAATATGCAATAGAAACAGTACGAAGAGGCACTCTTGCAATTGGTATCAAGAGCAAAGATGGCATAATACTTGCAGTGGAAGAAAAGCCACGAAAATTACAAAATTCTGATGTTACTCAAAAAATATTTCAAGTCGATGATCACATTGGAGTGGCAGCAGCAGGTTACATTCCTGATGCAAGATCCCAAGTTGATAACGCACGATTCTTTTCGCAAAGTAACAGAATGATATATGATGAACCAATAGAGGTAGAGGCAGTAGCAAAACACTTGGCAGATCAAGCCCAACAATATACTCAATACGCAGGTGTGAGACCATTTGGTGTTGCACTCATAATTGCAGGAATTGACAAAAGTGGTAGCATGATATACTTGACTGACCCAAGTGGAACATACATCTCATATGATGCAGTGGCTATTGGAGCAGGTGCAGATCAAGTTACAGAATTTTTGGAAAAGAATTACAAAAAGGACATGTCTGTTGAAGATGCAGCAGCTATGGCAATCGAGTCTATCTATCTTGTCAGCGAAGAAAAAGAAGGCACCAAACACATCAAAATGTCACAAATTCCAATTGCCACAAAACAGTTGACGAGAACAAGCGAAAAAGATATTGAACAATTTGCTGTCAAGGCAAAAGAAAATATTGCCAAGAGACCCAAGTAGCATCTAATATTTTATAGCACAATAATCTAGGACATACATTGAAAGTTTCAATAGCTATTCCAGACTCATCACTTTCTGAAGAACCAACTCCGCTTGACAAGGCAATGAAAATATCTCAGATTGCAAGGGCATGTTCAATATTTCATATAGATACAATTTACATCTACAAGGAACAAAGCGGTTCTGACCGAGATAGATCATTACTTAGAAATCTACTTCGTTATCTTGAAACCCCGCAATATTTACGCAGAATACTTTATCCAATAAGCGATGAATTCCAGTTTGCAGGAAGTCTGAGTCCGCTCAAGATCCCATCTCATATACAAACATCTGATCCGAAAAAAATCAGGGCAGGAGATGTCAGAGATGGAGTTGTGGTACAATACAAAGGAAAAAAATTCGTAAATGTGGGTTTTGAACAACTTATTCCATTTTACAGCAAAGATGATGATGGAAAAAGAATAATCGTCAAATTCAAGGAAGGATATCCAGCATTGACAGTAAAACAGATCGAAAAAGAAGAGATCTCACAATATTGGGGATATGACGTAAAAGAAGTGTCAAATCTATACACATTTCTTACTACTTGGGGATCTACTGTTATACTCACATCAAGAAAGGGGAAATCAATCCACAAGACACAAAAATACTTTGATGAGATCTCACACGAACACATATTGCTCATTTTTGGCTCGCCGAAAAAAGGAGTTCATGAGATCCTGGGAAAAAATATTGGTCACATTCCTAAATCTCAGGTACTAAATTTCTTTTCAGATCAGGCAACCGAAACAGTCAGACTGGAAGAAGCAATTCTTGGAACTCTTGCAGTTTTGAACACCCTGACCCGTAACTAGTTTTAATACGGGATCGTCGGTGGCAGAACATTGGACAAGAAAACATTAGACAAAAAGAAGTTTTTACTTTTTGGCATCATTGCAGGTATTGCAGGAGTAATAATTGGCGGCATACTTATGGTAAATAGTGTGATGCATTTCTTACACTAGGATCTAAATTTTTAAAATAAAACCAATCATCCTCTAATTATAGACTTATAATGGGCTTTTCGACAATTTTGTTTAACAATGGGCCATAGGAAGCATAGTCAGCCTAGGAGGGGAAGCCTTGCATATTTGCCAAGGGCACGAGCGAAGAGCATGGAAGCCAGAATTAGAACTTGGCCCGATGTAAAATCAGAGCAACCAAAACTTCTAGGATATGCCGGATTCAAAGCAGCTTGTATGCGCATAGCAAGTATTGACGATCGAGAAAAAACTCCTAACTTTGGAAAACAACTTGTTGGACTTGGCACTGTTGTAGTGACCCCGCCAATGTCGATAATTGGAATCAGGGGTTACTCTAGAGATAGGTATGGAATAGATTCTACTTTTGACGTTTATGCAAAAGATTTACCAAAAGAACTTTCAAGATTATTCAAAACAAAACTGGATGAAAAAGCAATAGAAAAAGCAGAAAAATCACTTGCACAAATTGACGAACTCTTTGCAATTGCAGCTATTCTTCCAAGAAAAGCAGGACTTGAACAAAAAAAACCCTATGTCTTTGAAGTTGCAGTAAAGGGCGGAGATATTGTAAAACAATTTGCATTCTTGAAAGATCTCATGGGAAAAGAAGTCAAAGTAGATCAAGTTTTTCAAAAAGGGGTTGAAGTTGATATTGCAGCAATTACAAAAGGAAAAGGTATCGAAGGTCCAATTGCAAGATGGGGTGTCAAAAAGAAACAACACAAATCAAGAAAAAGTGTCAGAGCTCTTGGTACATTAGGTCCAATCAGTCCTGCCACAATCATGTACTCTGTTCCAAGAGCAGGTCAACGAGGATTTCATCAAAGAACTCAGTACAATAGTAGAATCATGATAGTAAGCAATACTCAAAACGATGAACTAAAAATCAATCCTCCTGGTGGTTACAAACATTTTGGTTTGGTGCAAGGTGATTATGTTGTAATACGCGGTTCGATCCCGGGAACTTATCGCAGACTTGTAAAACTTCGTGCGCCGGTAAGACCAAAATTGACAAAGGTCACACAACCAAAGATCTTGGAGATTATGATATGAAAGTTCCAGTCTTTACAACAACCGGTTCAAAAGATGGCGAAGTTGAATTGCCACATGTATTTTCAACTCCGGTTAGAAATGAGCTAATTCACAAAGCATATGTCCACTTGGAATCTCACTCTTTTCAAAGACAGGGCAGATATCCAAATGCTGGTATGGATGTAGTTGCAGAATCTAACAGTCCTCCAACAGGTCATCACCAAGCAAGAGTTGCAAGAATGGCTGGCGGTGGAGGTGGAAGACAAGGTCAGGCTGGTGGAGTTGCAATGACACGTAAAGGAAGGCAAGCACACCCGCCAACATCTGAGCGAGTTATACATAAAATGCTAAACAAGAAAGAAAACCGTCTTGCTCTTTGTTCTGCATTGGCAGCAACAGCATCTGCAGCATTGATAAAACTTCGAGGCCACAAAGTAGACAAGATTGAATCATTTCCAGTAGTCATATCTGATCAAATTGAATCAGTAGTAAAATCGAAAGAACTAGTCAAAGTTTTAGATGCCCTAAATTTGTCACAAGATGTGGACAGGCTGAAAAGCAGACTAAAGGGCCGTTCCGGAAAACCACTGCTCAGAGGCAGGAAAACCAAGGTGGGCAAGAGTGTATTGCTTGTAGTAAAAGATTCCAAGAATCTTTCAAAGGCATCAAGCTCACTTTTGGGAGTAGATGTAGTAAACGTAAAGAATCTTAGTGTACTTGACTTGGCCCCTGGTGCACAACCTATACGATTGACAGTATTTTCAAAGGGTGCAATTGATGAGATTTCTAAAATAAAGTCTCCTCATCTTGAAATCATGGTGATCAACAAATGAACGTTGAAGAAGCAAATCACATAATACTCAAACCGTATATTACTGAAAAGACATTCGCACTAGTTGAAAATGAAAGCAGAATCTGTTTCTTGGTAAGAGAAGAGGCAACCAAACCAAAAATAATTGAAGCGATTAAACTTCTATACAAAGAAGATCCAATCGGGTTGAACGTGTGCAGAACAGTATATGGTAAGAAAGCTTTTGTAAAATTCCAGACGATTGAAAAAGCAAGAGACTTGGCTACAAAGATAGGAATGCTATAATATGGTCAATCGTGAATCAACTAAAGTGATGGTGAAAATAAATGGTTAAAGAATACAAGTATAGAGGTCTTGCACTTGAAGAGATTCAAGGTCTTTCATTAGAAAAACTCTTTGAGCTTTTACCATCTAGAGCACGACGATCACTTACAAGGGGTATTACAGATGGCAAACGAAAACTCCTGGAAGAGGTAAAGTCTGTCAAAGCAGGTAAATCTAACACACAAATCAAGACACATCTAAGAGATGTAATCATTCTACCATATTTTGTCGGTCTTACAATTCATGTTTATTCAGGAAAGGAGTTCTTGCCAGTCACAATTAGACAAGAAATGGTAGGACACTACCTTGGAGAATTTGTACGAACCAATAAACGAGTCATACATGGTGCACCTGGTGTAGGGGCATCCAGGTCAAGCTTGTACGTACCATTGAAGTGATACATATGCATTTTAGCTACGCTTTCCAAAATTATGATAAAACAAGACACGTTCGTGCCGCATTGCGAGAAAAAACAATCTCACACAAACATGCAAGAGAAATTGCACACAAGATAAAGGGGATGTCGATTGAATCTGCACGAAGTTACTTACAATCTGTTACCAATTTGGAACGCGCTGTGCCATTTAAGAGATATCATAATGAAATAGGTCACAAGTCAGATACTGGCGTCATGTCTGGGAGATATCCTGAAAAAGCAGCAGGAGAATTCATCAGACTGCTTGATAACTTGGAATCAAATGCAGAATATCGTGGAATGGATCTTGACAGGTTAAAAATAATTAATGCTACAGTGCACAAGGGGAGAAAACTTGAACGATTCACTCCTCGTGCAATGGGACGTGCATCACCAAAAGTGGATATTCTTACTCATGTTGAGCTGGTAGCTCAGGAACTATAAACATGTCTTCAGTGAAAAATGTAATCAATGATAGTTACAAACTGATGCTCTTGAAAGATTATCTAAGAGAGGCAATCAAAGAAGCTGGTTTTTCAGGAGTTGATATTCAAAAAACTCCAACAGGAACTAGAGTTGGATTGCATGTAACAAGGCCTGGTATAGTAATAGGAAGAAAAGGAAGTGGGATACGAGATCTCACAAAAGTTTTAGAAACAGACTTTGGCCTCAAAAACCCGCAGATATCTGTCATCGAAATAACAAAACCAGAGCTTGAACCTAGTGTGATGTGCAACAGAATGTCTCAACACCTTGCAAGAGGAACTGCATTTAGACGTGCAGTCATGTGGACAATGCAAACAATAATGGAAGCAGGAGCGATGGGTGTACAAATAACAACTTCTGGTAAACTAAGGGGCGATCGTTCTAGTTTTGAAAAACACAGTAAGGGTGTGCTTCCACGAGCCGGACACCAAGCAACAGTCATAGTTTCAGAAGATATAGTTCATGTACCAACAAAAATGGGTCTTATTGGAGTTAGAATACGCATTGCAAGAAAAGAGAGATTCATACCAGAATTTGAACTAAAGGCAATCCAGAAAGATACAAAACAAAAAGTTGAGGAACTTCCACAGGAAATTGAAATTGTTGAAGAGACACAAATTGATCCAACCAAACCACGTACTGAAAGTGAAGTAATTGAACTTGAAGAGAAATTGATAGAAAAAGTGGAAACATTTGAAGAAGTAGAGGAGGAACTCAAGTAATGGCCCGAATAAAGATGAAAACAGTTCGAGAGTTCAACGAGACTGATCTTAAAGATAGATTGGAACAATTGCGTTTAGAATTAACCAAACTAAAGATTGAAGCATCTAAAGGAACATTGAGAAAAGATAGCGGAAAGGTAAAACCTCTTCGAAGAGACATCGCAAGAGTATTAACTAGACTAAATGAGATGAAATCTAAATGATTACGGCAGAGAATATCACACGTCATGAATTAATCGGACTTGAAACTTCTATTGTAAAATCTAACAATTCCCAAATAGTGGGGTTACACGGAAAGATAATTGACGAAACAAAATCCATGTTTGCAATTGAAACTGCAACAGGGGTAAAGACAATACCTAAGCAAAATTCGATCTGGCAATTCAACCTTGATGAAATGTCTACTTTTGTAGATGGGAACACAATTGCAAAAAGATCTTTTGAAAGGATGGGAGTAAAGGCATGACTAGAAACATAGGACTTCAAGTCAAAGCACCAAAATCAGAATGTCATGATGATCTTTGCCCTTTCCACGGAACTTTGAGTATTAGAGGTAAGCTAGTTCAAGGCAAAGTGGTAAGTGCTCGAGCACCAAAAACAATTGTTGTACAGCAAGAGTTTCCAAGACTTGATATTAAATACAAGAGATATGCACGTAGTCAAAGCAAATTGCATGCACACAGACCACAATGTATGGATGTAAAAGAAGGAGATGTTGTTCTTACTGCTGAATGCAGACCACTTTCAAAGAGTGTTTCTTTTGTTGTAGTTGAGGTAGTATCATAATGGCAGCAACAAAGAGTCGTGCAGTTTCAGCAAAAGGCGTTCAAGAATTCCGACCATATGTTACAAGAGCTCTTCCACTTGGAGCGCAAGTGGTATGTGCTGATAACACTGGTGCAAAGATCTTAGAAATTGTAATGGTTCAAAAAACAAAGACTAGAGTTGCTCGTTATCCATCGGCGGCTGTTGGAGACTTTTGTAATGTTGTAGTAAAGAAAGGTCCTGGTGAACTAAGGGGACAAATATTTGGTGCTGTTATTGTTAGACAAAAATATGCTGTACGGAGATTAAGCGGGGTGCGAGTAACATTTGAAGACAATGCAGCAGTACTTGTAACGCCTGAAGGTGAAATAAAAGGCACCGAAATCAAGGGACCAGTAGCAGTAGAAGCAGCTGAAAAATATCCCAGAATAGCAAACCTGGCATCGATGGTGGTATGATATGAAGCCAACAAAGATACGCAAAAGAATGTTGTATACTGCATCACAACATCTACTTAGCAAACAACTTGGCTCTCACTTGTCAAAAGATCTTAAAGAAAAATATCATTGTAAAAGTATGCGTGTAATAGAGGGTGACAGTGTCAAAGTATTACGCGGAGAATTCAAAGGAATTGAAGGTAAAGTTACTCGTATATCTACTGAAAAAAGAGGTGTTGCAATAGAAGGTATAAAACGTGAAAAACTCAAAGGCGGCAATGTCGATATTTACATTCACCCATCAAATGTGCTTATTACTTCATTGAATCTTGAAGACAAGTGGAGACAAAGCAGACTTGAAGGACAAAAGCCCAAGACTGTAAAAATTACTCCGCCAGAAACAAAAGAGGTAAAACCAAAAGAACAAAAAGAGGCTAGCAAGGAAAAACCAAAGGAAGTAAAACTAGATGATAAAAAAGATAAATCAAAAATTGAAAAAAAGGGGACTAAGTAATGGTTAGCATTTCAGGCAGTAAAAAACTAAAAAGACAAATGGCTCCGCTTTTCTGGGGGATTACAAGAAAAGACAAAAGATTTGTAGTAACAGTAAGACCTGGTGGCCATAAAAAAGATGTATCAATACCAACTGCGGTATTCCTCCGTGATACACTAAAACTTGCTACTTCTCTAAGAGAAGCAAAATCTGTAATCTATGGTGGTAAAGTCAAAGTAGACGGCATTGTAAGGAACTCACTTCATCATGGAATTGGTTTGATGGATGTTGTAGAACTAGATGGTGTATCTGATATATACAGACTTGTTCCAAAAGATTTGACTGTCTTAAGACCAATTAAGATCAACTCTTCTGAAAAATCAAAGAAATTACTCAAAGTTACTAAAAAGGTAACAATCAAAGACAAAAAAACCCAACTCGGATTTCATGACGGCAGAACACTAGTTTCTGACACGAAGGTAAGTGTAGGAGATACATGTGTAGTTGAGGTCCCGGGAACAAAAATTCTTGACATAATACCACTCGAAAAAGGAGTTCAGGTCATAATTACAAGTGGAGTAAACGCAGGACGTATGGGTAAACTCACAGAACTTAAACCAGGAACATTCATCTTACCAAAAAGAGCAGATGTTGACTTGGGCGACAGACAAATCGAAATTCCAGCAGACTTGGTAATGGCAGTAGGAAAAGACAAACCTGTTATTCAAATCCAGTGATAAATATGGCACAACAAACAGAATCTCCAATGAAGAAAATTTCAATTGCAAAGGTGGTTTTAAACATGGGCGTCGGTAAATCTGGTGAACCAATTGAAAAAGCAAAACGTGCACTAAAACACATTTCAGGTCAACAACCATCTCCTAGATATGCCAAGGCTACTCAACGTGACTGGGGCGTACACAAAGGTGAACCAATCGGCGTTGCAGTTACAGTGAGAAATGAGCCCGCAATTCAACTCATCAAGAGATTGTTTGCTGCAAAGGGTAATCAGATGAAGGGCTCATCGTTTGATAATTTTGGTAATCTTTCATTTGGTATCAAAGAACACATAGACATTCCAGGTGTAAAATATGATCCACAGGATGGAATCCTGGGTCTTGATATTGCAATTTCACTTACAAGACCAGGTTTTAGTATTAGAGTAAGAAGTAAACACAAAGCTAGTGTTGGACGTACTCACATAATTACCTCGGAAGAAGCAAAAGCATTTCTAACCCGTGAGTTTGGAATTCAGGTAGTATAAAATGAAAAATCGTGATTACAAAGTAACTGGAAGGACTGTCCATAAATTTGGAAAGGGTTCAAGATGGTGTAAAAGATGTGGTGACTATAACGCAGTAATTCAAAAATATGATCTGGATCTTTGCAGACGATGTTTCAGAGAAGTAGCAGACTCGTTAGGGTTTAGGAAGTTCAAGTGATAGATTATGCCAGCAACTAATATTCTAGCAAACATGTTTGTAACCTTGTATAATACTGAGGCAAGAAGAAAAGGAGAATGTGTTGTATTGCCAACTTCAAAACTTGCAACAGACGTATTGAAGACACTCCAAACTCATAATTATATTGGAGAATTTGAACACGTGGATGACAAAAAAGGTGGCAAGTTTAAGATTCAACTATTGGCAAAAATTACTAAATGCGGTGCAATTACGCCTAGGTTCAAGGTAAAAAAAGATGGTTATGCTAAATGGGAACAACAATATCTGCCATCATACTCACGTGGTATGTTGATAGTAACTACAAACAAAGGAGTGATGTCTCATCACGAAGCAATAAAGAGTGGCTTGGGAGGGCTATTGATAGGATTTGTCTACTAAAACAGTTGAAATACACGAAGTAACAATACCAATTCCTGATGCCGTAAAAGCATCTGTAAGTCACAAGATATTGCATGTACAAGGTCCGTTAGGGAAAACACGAAAAACATTCAAAAAAATACCTGTAGAATTGCAAGTTGAAGGTAAGAATGTCATCTTAAAATCTGTTGGAATTCGTAAAAGAGACTATGCAATATTCAAGACTGCTGAATCCATAATAAATACACTGATCACGGGTGTTCAAACTGGTTATACTTTTAAAATGAAAATTGTATACGCACACTTTCCAATCACTGTAAAGGTAAAAGATGGCAATATTCACGTGGAGAACTTTCAAGGTGAACGTGCTGCCCGAGTCTCAAAAATATTTGGAGATACCAAAGTAGTTCCAAAAGGTGACGACGTGATAATAACTGGGCCTGTATTGACTGATGTGTCACAGACTGCTGGAAGTCTACAACAAAATACCAAAGTCAAAAACAAAGATCATAGAGTCTTTCTTGACGGTCTTTATCTTTTTGAGAAACTTGACAAGATCGAAAAATAGATTCAGCAAGGAATAAATCCGCTTATTCTACGAACAAGTTTATTGCCGCCCTAGCTCAGCGTGGTAGAGCAGCTGGCTGTTAACCAGCGGGTCGCCAGTTCAAGTCTGGCGGGCGGCGCTCTAATATTTCTAAATTCGAATTTAGAAATATTTATTTTTGACTAGGGAACTTCATAGGTATGAAATTCACAGGTCGTAAGATATTATATTTCTAAATTCGAGTTGTGCAATATTGTAAATGCGATCACGCTTTAGTTTATTCTATTAGACAATATGGATCTAATACCGATCATATGATGATGATGTATGCAGGAGGTCCGCATTGGCCAGAACAAGACGCGCAAATAGATACTGCGTGGATTGTGGGGGTAGATTAGTTTACTATCCTCGCCTTTCAAACCCAAAAGCTCCTAACGAATACAGGGTTCTGGTTTATGCTTGTCCCGACTGCACTAAAGATTTTGATAAACCAAAGATGTTCTCAATCAAACGAAATGTGGTAGATGAACCGTTAGAAACAGTAGAAATAGAGATTGTTCAAGCCAGGGAGAAAATACCAGAATTGGTAAAGACCTCCACTACTGTCTGATAAAATACTGGATATATCATGAAATCTAGTTGATCTTTCTTAGAAAGACAGCGATTGTTGTTAGAGACGTCTTCCTACACCATTTACAAGTGTAGGGTTGCATATCTAACAATTGAAAGTCTTGTGTCCAATAAATAATGAAAAAAGAAGACTGAAACCTTGACAAAGGATTTGGCTAATCTGTGAATCTAGACTTTAATTTTTTTACCACTGTAAAAACGAGTAGTACGGTATTTGGAATGTTCGCAAATTGAAAAACTTTCTCTGGCACAATCAACAAACTTGTCGTAACGACATCACCCGCTATTTTTTGATGTTTTTTCCACTTACTTTTGGTTCAAAACCCCCTGGTTTTAGGACATAAACTTACCAAACTTTTCATGTTTTTCATGCCTGTGTACGTTTGATCATTTTTTAGAGTTCCAAAATCTGGAATAAAAACTGGGGTTTAGCTTTTATTCGCTGCCAAAAAAGAAAACAAGACTCTTACTAGGCAATGGGGGTGTTTTGACCCTTGGCTGCTATTAGTACGCACAAGTGTTACACCCCCCCTAAAATTGACCATTTTTGAAAAAATCATGCTATGCCTAATTGTTTGAAAATGTTAGGGGGTTTAACTTTCAAACACAAGTCAGGAAAAAATGATATTTTTAAAAATTGATTATTTTCAGCCGTTTTTTTGAGTTAAAATAACTGTTGATCTTGGTAAGTTTGATGATAATACGGGGGTAAAAATAACCCCAAAACATCCTAAAAGTTGAAAATAGATGGTTCTTTGTCTGAAATGCTTTGAGGAGAAACATGGTCAGTGCATGGGTAAGGCATGTATGTTTGACTGTGAATGTGCCATCTGTAAGGCAGATTCTAAAATCTCGTAATAACATTCTGCTGCTAAACAATCGTATTTTGAATATGGTGTTATAATTGGATTCAACATTTTTCTAATTCTTGACTTGTTTGATCACAGTTTCACTTGGTGGGTTTTTAGATCCATGTAGGAATGAATAAACTCATGTTACGTGATTTTCAAACTTGTAGAAATTCTGGTCTTGTAACTTTACTGATAAGTATATTATCGTGAGAGAGGCACAAAAACCCTCACGATTCTAGGCCTGGTCAGTTATGGGTAGCCATTTAGTGAATTGATGTGATAATATCTTAAGTCTCAAGTAGAACTTTGTGGATGTTTTAGCTCAATTTTTTTCAAAGTTGTACTTGTCGCGTACTAGACATGAACTGTATGATCATGTCTGTGATTACATGATGGACACTGGAATGCCTGATGCAAATCTCCCTTGATGTCTTTTTCTATTTTTGAAATTAGTCTGTCCATGACAAGACCATGTCTTGGACAGTCTTGATTGGGGCATGACATGTTGTAATCTAATATGTGATCAAGACAAAAATATCCTCTTTTTGAAGAATAGATGCCCTCCTTATGACACTTGGGGCTTTCACATTTTCTCTCCTTGTGTAAAAATCCTTTTGGAACCCGATTTGCACGTATGTCTTTTTCATCCATGTTGCAAATTTATTATTACTATAATTTAAGAATCATTCACTTGCTTAATTCTCTTTGAATTGTCCTGTATTCCGTGGTGCTGTCTGGTGAAGTTTTAAACAAAAAGAAGAGATGTTTTTACCCTCACACTAATTAGGAAGGATATTTCAAAATTCGAGTATGGAAAGATTTGAAATAAGCCTCATTGTAAACAAAAAACCCACAATTGCACAAATACAAAAGTTGCAGGAGCACTTTGCTGAAATGCCTGTAGAGGAAATCCTGTCAGGTCTGAATTTTGCAAACAGTAGATGGACTGCAAAAGATGCAGGAGTACTCAAGGTGGGCAGGAAGAGTATAATAAACAAGGAGATCCATTCTGTGACTTCTGAGCAGGCCCAATGGAGGTTGAAAAACTGGAAGATGATGATTGCAAATTATAGAAAACTAGGGTATAGTTATCCTACAATATCTAGAATCAAGAAACACTTTGTAGAGTTGAGTAAAAAGCGCTCTAGATAGGCTCTGGCGCTTTTGTTGTAGAACCCAATGTTGGGGGAAGATCTGGGATACTCTGTCTTACATGCCCTTCTAATATTGCGTTTGCCTCTTCCAATATCTGGTTTGTCTCTGAGTTTGATACGTCTGTGACAAATGAATTGTCGCCGTTTACAGATGCGCCTGACATTATTTCTCCTAATATGTTTGACAAGTCTGCCATGGATGAATCTGCTGCTGGCATTAATCCATTTAGGCCTGTCCCGAGTCCTTTTATTATTGACATGCAAGGACTGAGTGTTACTACTACATCTCCAAGTTCTGATATCGTGTTTAATCGTAGCTGAATTTGCTCCATGGCTAATTTTGCACCTGTAACCATGTTATTCATTTTTCTAATCTCGTGTAATTCGGTAGCATATGCATTAGAATATGACTTATTATGTGATCTTACTGCCTCGACTACTTTTTTGAAGATAAATTCATCTTTTTCCTTTAATTTCTTTGCGATGGAATCAAGTTTTATAATTTGTAATTGTAATTTCTTTTGTGCCTCATCAATTTTGGGCTTGAGTGGAGCATCTGGCTTTACCTTGTCTATTACCTTTTGAGATATACTCTCTTTTTGCACATTCCATTTGTTTGTAAAATTCATTTTTACTGTGCCTTGATTTGAAATGTTATTTTAAACAACCATGTTCTTACTTGATGTGTAACTATAGTGACAGCTGACAGGGGTTACAGTCTAGACCTGAAATGATGATTCAATATGTTTCTAAATTCGAATTTAGAAACATTATATAATGATTATCCGAAGGTAAACGTGTAGATTTGAAAGCCAGGGTGGCCTATTATGGTAAGAGTGTGAGAACCTGCCTGCTTTGACAAAATGATGTTGTATAACCTATTTTCTGAAATTACGGCTACTACCACATTTGGTATCTTGATCTGCATCATCGCTTGTGACAATGTTATCATTTCATTGTTTCTTTGGAGTTCTGTCAATATAGTGCCTGAAATATGTGCAAGAAATGCAGGAATCACTGGCAATATGCACAGTGCAAGAAATGACCGAGTTCTGCTATGGCTGCAATTCCCATGGTCAGTTCTACCATGGTTCAATTGACGCTGTTTTTTTATTAATACCTTGTTCAAAATCTGTTTCAAACTGTGGTTACGTTATACCAAATTTCTTGCCAGCTTTTTCAAATATGTCTAATGCTTTTGATATCATGTCTTCGGAAAGCCAATTTGTGACAGATATCCTTATTCTGGCAGAACCTAAACTCACGGTGGGATAGCGTATCGGCTGGGCAAATATGCCATTATTTTTCAAATACTTACCAAACTCAAGTGCCTTTCTCTCGGATCCTATTATGACTGGCATTATCTGGCTTGGTGATTCCATTTTGTATCCAATTGACTGCAAACCCTTGCTGAATTGTTCTATCTTACTCCATAATTCTAGTCGCTTCTTTTCTCTATCTGACAAAAATCTCTTCAGTGCCATGTCTGCTAAAAAACTTGGTAGTGCAGAAGTGTAAATGAATGGCCGCGAGGTGTTTACAGCAAGATCGATTATGTCGTTGCTTGCAGCAATATAGCCACCAAATACTCCCAGTGCCTTGCTCATACTGCTTGTGTATATATCAACATTTTTTGTAACTCTGAAATGATCTGCAGAACCTTTTCCATCTTTACCTGCTACAAAGTCGCCATGTGCATCGTCAAGCAAGAGAAACGCATTATTTTCTTGACATAGTTTCGTTATTTCATCAAGTCTGGCAAAGTCACCATTCATTGAAAATATTCCCTCAGTTACCACAAACTTACGCTGTGCTTTTTTGCGCAGTTTTTTTTCTAAATCTGAGACATCGTTATGTTTGTAGATTGTTTTTTTTGCATTTGATAATCTACATGCATCAATTATACTTGCATGATTGAATTCATCACTTAAAATTAAATCATTTTTTTGTGTTAAAATTGAGATTGCACCGAGGTTTGCCATGTAGCCTGTTGGAAAAACCAGTGCGGCATTTTTTGATTTGTGGCGTGCGAGATTGTTTTCAAGTTTTTTAAAAGATACATCATTCCCTGAAATTAATCTAGAACTTGATTGTATTTGTGATAGAGTGGGCGTAGAATTTAATCCCAAGTAATCATTCGATGATAAATTGATCAATTTTTTTCCTTTAATTGTAATGTATGGACCTGATACCTTGTTGTAAACCAGTGTTCTGTACAGATTTGCCTTCTTTATCTGTTCTAATCTTTTGCTGATGAAACTGGTTCTAGGCTTCAAGGCCTATCTTTGATATCATTTGAAAATCATCTGTCGGTTTGTTTCCGCCTATGGTGAGATATCCCCCAGTAATGATTCCGTTTGCACCGCCCAAGAGAACTCTTTCTTGGTCATTTATGAGGTAGACTTCTCTTCCACCTGCAATCTTGAGTATTGTTTTTGGCATCAAAAATCTAAAAACAGCTATAGTTCGTAGTATCTCAGATATTGAGAGTCTTGTCTGAAGTTCGAGTGGTGTTCCTTTCTGAGGTACTAACATATTGATTGGACATTCCTCTGGTTCAAGTCCTGCAAGATCAAGTCCTAACTCTAATCGTTGCATTCTTGTTTCTCCCATGCCAATTATTCCACCACAGCATAATTCAAGGCCTACCTTTTTTACAGTCAGATTTGTCTTCATCCTGTCATCATACGTGTGGGTTGTGCATATTTTTTCAAAAAAACTTCTCGGTGTCTCTAGATTGTGGTTGTAACGTTTCACCCCTAGTTTTTTTAATTTTATAGCCATCTCTTCATTGATAAAACCAAGTGAGCAGTTGACCTCTATTCCAACCTCACGGTTTATTTTCTCTATGATTGACGAAATCTGTTCAAAGTCTTTCTCTGTAGGACCACGCCATGCGCATACTAGACAAAAACTTTTCACTCCGTCCTCTTTTGCAAGCATGGCATTTTGTACTATTGTTTCTGGTGGCAGCAGCTTGTATGTGTCAATACCTGTCTTGAAAAATGCAGACTGGGAACAAAATGAACAATCTTCTTGACACTTGCCTTTTTTTGCATTTATCAAGGCTTCTACATCAACCATGTTTCCACACAGTTTTCTGGTAATTTCATTGGCAGCATCAGATAAAGTGTGCAACGAATCATCTGACACGTTGATAAGTCTTTCAGCTTCACCTTGGGAAATGGTATGTCCTGATAAGACTCTGTCCTTGCATGAAATTATAAAATCAGTTTCGCTAGTCAATGATTCCTCTGTTTTAAATCCATTAATTAAGATTATTTTAACTGTAAACCTTGTGTAGCGTAATGGTTTACAATAGATCTAAACTCTTGTGGTACAAATATGCTGTCTTGATTTTAGGTATTTTTCACCACACTTTTCACATGTGGCATATTCTGAAGCTATATGGGAACACTTGTGAGTCTCACCGGTTTGTAAGACTTTGTTACATGTTGGGCAAATTCGAATCTGTGGCATTTGGATATGATCTGGTGTTGCTGATATAATAATTTGTGTCTCGTGCTAGAATGAATGTGGTTTTTACATTTGTGATGAGACATTTTTTATTGTTGTAATAGTACCATCTAGCAGAAAATCTAATTCTTTTTCTGATATTGCAAGTGGTGGAATGACCATTACTATGTGCCCTAGTGTTCTTTGGTAAATTCCATGTTTTTTTGCCTCTACAAAGATCTTTTGTGGAAATCGTTTCTTGGGAGATATTGGAGTTTTTGTCTTTTTATTTGATACAAGCTCAATTCCCATCAACATGCCTGTATGTCTTACATCTCCTACTAGATCCATGTTGGAAATTTCCTTGATGCGTGATTCCATCTGGGATGCGCGTTTTTTGATCTTTGATATTAGATTGTATTTTTCGTATAATGAAATGTTTGTAAGAGCGGTTGCACATGCCAAGGGATTTCCAGTAAATGTATGTCCGTGGAAAAAATGCTTCATGTCTTTATACTCTCCAAGAAAAGAGTCATAGATTTTCTTGCTTGCAAGTGTTGCTGCAAGAGGTAAATATCCTCCAGATAACATCTTGCCAAATGATACTATGTCTGGAATGCTTTCTTGGTTTTTGTATTCGATCATTGATCCAAGTCTTCCAAATCCTGTTGCAATTTCATCAAGTATGAATAAGACGTTGTGTCTCTTGCATATTTTACTGATCTTTTTTTGAAATCCATTTGGATATATGATGACGCCTCCAGCTATCTGTGCCCCGCTTTCCATTACAAATGCCGCAATATTGTCATTTTTTGAAAAAACTTGCTCAATTCTTTCTAGGCAAAATTCTTGATAATCCTCAAATGAATAACCTTTGGGAATTCGATATCTGTTTGGTGATGGAGTTCTTAAAACTGGAAACAATGAAGACTTGAATTTAGAAAAGAAAAGGGGTACATATCCAAGTGACATGGCACCTATTGTATCACCATGGTATCCGTTTTCAAGTGACACAAATTTTGTCTTTTTCTCACCCATGTTACTCCAGTATTGCAAAGCCATTTTTGCAGAAATCTCCATTGCAGTGGAACCATCATCAGAATAGAATACTCTGTACATCTCGGGGGCTAGTTTTACTAATTTTTCTGCAAGATCTTCTGCCTTGTCGTTTGTTAAATTAAATAATGAGGAATGTTGTAGTTTTTCTGCTTGTTTTTTGATAGTCTTTATCAATTCTTTATTGGAATGACCCCATACATTGCACCACATGCTTGCAACGCCGTCCATTAGGGCATTACCATGCGTGTCATGAAGCCACATTCCTCTGCCTTCTGTGATTATGTCAAATTTTTTCCAGTCCTTCATCTGAGTATAAGGATGCCAGACAAAACTATGCATTGAATTTTTCAACAAATCGAATTAATAATGATAGGGTGGGTTATTAAACAACATTAACGATTGTCTCTCATGAAATCATATTTTATTACTGCCACTGATACTGGTGTTGGTAAGACCACTATCACATCTGCATTGGCAGCATGTATGCAAAAATTGGGAATAGATGTTGGTGTTATGAAGCCGATTGCAACCGGGATTGTCCAAAAAATTGGCTTCAAGTCATCCGATGTTTCAATCTTACATCGTGCTGCTGAGGTGGATGATCCTGAGGACGAAATAAATCCAATATTTATGCCGTTGCCAGTTTCTCCATATGACGCAAGCAAAATACTTGATCTCAAGTTTGATAAAAAAATAATCTTTGAAAAGTTTGCAAAATTGAAAAGCAAGCATGACCTGATGCTTGTTGAAGGTATAGGGGGGATAATGACTCCTCTAAGTAGGGATTACTTTGTAGCTGATTTGATAAAAGAATTGGACCTTGAAACAATCATAATCACACGACCTACTCTTGGAACTCTGAACCATACTGTGATGACAGTCAATACATGTCACAATTACAAAATTCCAATCATGGGAATTATTGTAAATAACTATGATGAGAATGGCGGACCTGAAGAAATAAATGCACCAACCACGATACATGAAATTACAGGCATTCCAATTTTGGGTGTGTTACCATTTGTGAAAGATTATGAAAACTATGAAACAATGATTCCACACATTGAAAGAAATATAAATTTGAAATCTCTTATATCTTGAAAATTTTTAACTTGGATTGTTTCTTATTTGATGCAAAACTAATTAAATCATTTATTATGTTTGCAAATGTCATAGAACCACTTAACGTGTATACTTTTGCACCGCACTGCATGTCTTCCTCAAGAACTACCCATATGTTATCTTTGTTTGGTTGAACTTTTTTTATGTTTTCAATCTGAGACTTTATTGTATTCACATCATTTGTTTTTGGAAAAGAGATCACGATGACATCTTGCGGGGATGTTCCAAGTGTTATGGTATCAGGAATTGCAATGTCGATATCAACTGAATGGAACATAGTTTTTCGCTTACTTGGAATCATGGTAATTGTAAGCAAATAGTGTAGTAACCCTTCTGAAACTGTAATGCAAGTGTCTGGTTTTATTCCGTCTGTTTTTTCTATTTTTGACATGCAATGTTCAAAAATGCTTTTTATGACTTCTGTGCTTTCGCCTTGTACTATGTCTGAAAGTATTCTCTGTTCTCCATACTCTGAAATGATATTGGGCAGAATCTCGCTTAGTTCCAAGACATCACTATTTGGCATATCGTAAATTAAAGTTGTGATTAAAAGTGGCACTAAATGCAAATTAAAAAACTAGTTTAAATTACTAATTATAATAAACGATCTAGGACTAGAATGATACGAATAGAGGCAGAGTTGCCAAGAAATGACCTTACTGCAGTAACTGACGCTCTTGACATGATGGGAATTACCGTAAATGTTGTCAAAGTTAAGAGTAGGGGAACCACGGTTGGCTCTGAAGTCCATGCAGCAAAGGGTACTGGTATGTATCGTTCTGAATTCAGGGACAAGTTCATTCTCCAAACAACTGTATCTGATAACTCAGAACATGATGTAATTGAAGTAATAAGGGCAAACTCAAACACTGGAAAAATTTCAATATTTCCAATCTCTCGTATAATTGATATTAGTTCAGGAGTAGAAAATGAACAAGGATTAGCATTAAGTGAATATGATAGTGTCATACTAATTGCGGCAAATAAACAAAAAACATCATTTCCTTTTGGTCTTACCACTAGCAAAGTAAAACTTGAGCCACAAGTAATAGAGGGGGAAAAAGGGTATTATGATGTTATAGAAAAGAAGTTTGTTCCACTTGAAAGCTTAGAGTCTGTAATATCTCAAGTAAAACCGGTTGAAAGTTTTCAAATTCTTACTCCTGATGACGCATTTGTGATTCAAAGTCTAACCAGAATACAAAGAAACTTTTCGTTATACAAGAGGAAACAAAGTGATTCATATTCTCAAGCATTTCTCAAATACGTCTCAAACAGATTCTTGAGTCTGTGGCCTGAAAACGAAATCAATACAGCCATTCTATATGTTGATATTGTAGGATCTACCAAAATTGCAACATCACTTAGCTCCGATGATCTTTCTGGGCTGATCAAGGTATTTTCTGAAGAGATGTCAGTAGTAGTATCAAAGCATGCAGGTTTTGTTCTAAAGTATACAGGAGATGCAGTGATTGCATTTTTCCCAGAACTCAAAGACTTTGGGAATATGGCAGCAAATGCTGTACGTTGTGCTCGATCCATGAACATGCTGGTTACACACTCACTAAATCCCATGTTTGCAAGCTTTGGTCTGCCGAAAATCAATGTAAGAATTGGAATAGATGTTGGAAAAAATAGGATTGTTGTTCTTGGCTCTGAACCTGATTTGATTGGACACAGCATTACAATTGCTTCAAAGATTTTACCTCTTGCACAACCAAACCAGATGACAATAGGGGAAGAAGCATACAAAATGTTATCGTCTGATATGGCCACACAGTTTATGAAAATTGATCCTCAGGACAAAAGATGGAACTATACACATCCGACTACTGGAAAAATATATCCGATATACTTTTCAATTCCTGTAATGCAGATATCTAATCACCTCTAATCTATTTCTTGAGTTTCTTATCTGCAAATCGAACAAGGCCAAGTTTTTTCATTTCGTCTGATTCTTTTAGAACTGATTTGTGTTGCATTTCTTTATGTTTTTTTAGCTTGGTTTTTAATTCTGGAAATTCATTTGCAAGAATCTTTATTGCATACAGTCCTGCATTTGCAGCTTTGTTTACACCTACTGTAACAACAGGAGAACCCGTTGGCATCTCCGATATTGATAACAGCGCATCTAGTCCTCCAAATGCAGAAAACTTGAACTTGTCAGAATTTATCTTGTCATTGTAAACCATTATTGGAACTCCTATTACTGGAATTGTTGTATGTGACGCAATCATGCCTGGCAGATGAGCCGAACCTCCTGCTCCTGCGATGATTACTTTGAATCCTTGTTTTTCTGCATGTTTTGCATAGTCTGGCAATCTTGTAGGTGTCCTATGGGCAGAAACAATCTGATCCTCATGTTTTATTCCAAATTCATCCAAGGCTATTGCTGCCGAATGCATTACTTTACTGTCTGAACTAGATCCCATTATGATGCCAACAAGAGGATTTTTTGAATATGACATAGGATTAGACAGCATGGAATTAAATAATTAAACTCAACGTTTTAGCACAAGGTGTTATTCACTTTCTGCAACTCAATCTCTTAAATTATATCTGAGGTGAATTTGACTCTTAGGTGTGCAAAAATCTCCTCTAGAAGTAAGGCGTGCCTTTGGCGTTTTATTTGTAGGCGTGGCAATAGCAGTTGGCTCTGCTTCTATTCTAAGTGAGATCTCATTTGAATACAAGGAGCCGATGCTTTACTATGGAATAATTTGGTTTGGTAGTTTTGCAATAACGTTTGGAATAATTCTCGGAAAATTCAGGACCATTCTGTCATCCATAAAAGGAAGGATGAAAAATAGTGTACAATGGCCTCCTGCAGTAAAGGCCATAAATGGATTGTGCTGGGCTGCACCCTTTGCAGCAATAGGAATAGTTCCTCATCTGTACCAGTATTTGATATTGTTCGGAATTGGTCTTGGAAACACATCCACGTTTTTCTTTATGAAAAAATACAGTGGCCTTGTAAATATGGAGCAAATCATTGTAGGGGCAATATCTCTTGCTGCAATACCACTTGCAATAATGCTTGACACATCACTAATATCCAACCAAACAACTGCAGTGATCACCTCTAGAATAATGATAGCAGTTGCTTATGGTGCAGGTGGTGTCTTTGCACTAGTCAAAAAGTAACTCAGTCCTGCGAAATAAACTGGATGGAATTTTTTATCTCTTTGGTCCTTTCAAGTAATGATTTCACGTCATTTGTATCTGATTCATCTACTACATTGAAATGTCCAAGTTTTCTTTGTGGTCTAGCATCATTCTTGTGATACATTTTGAGATACACACCTTTTTGTTCAAGTGTGATTGGCTTGTATCTGCCAATAAAGTCCTTTGGTCCCAAAATGTTGCACATGATTGTAGCATGTCTTAATTTTGTACTACCAAGCGGCAATCCCAGTATTGCTCTCAGATGCTGTTCAAACTGTGAGGTGTCACTTGATTGCAAAGTGTGGTGTCCTGAATTGTGTACTCTGGGAGCAATCTCATTTATCAGTACTTTGTCATCTTTTGTCACAAACATTTCTATCCCAAAAACTCCTGCACCCTGCAGTACATCCATTGTTTTTTTGGCGATTTTATCTGCCTCTGATGAGATCTTACTGTCAACTCGTGCAGGGGCAATTGTGTACTCTAGTATGTTGTCTTTGTGAATGTTTTCTACCAGCTGGTATGTTGCAATTTCACCATGAATGTTTCTTGCCGCTATGACTGATACTTCCATCTTAAAATCAACAAATTTTTCAATCATGGTATGTCTTCCGGAAAATTTCTGATATGCTGTTTCTATTTGGGAACTGTTTTCTATCTTGAAATTTCCCCTGCCATCATATGCGTCACGTCTTGCCTTTAGTAGTGCAGGATATTGAAAATCTGTAATTTTTTTTTCAAGATCATCTAATGATTCTATTATATCGAAATCTGCAACAGGGATGTTATTTTTGCGTAAGAATTGTTTTTGAATATACTTGTCTTGTATTATTTTCAGAGTATTGGGGGAGGGATTTATTGAGACTTCACCATGTAATGATTCTAATACTTCGCTGTCTCCAGATTCTATTTCATATGTGATGATGTCTGATTGGAGAGACAATTCCACAATGGCATTTTTGTCTTTGAAATCAGCAACAATTTGTTTTGCACCTACTATTGATGCCGGACAATTTTTTGTAGGATCTAAAATTATGACGTCTGATATATGCTCGGGCATATTTTTTGCTGCCTCGGTTAACATCATTCCAAGCTGCCCGCCTCCAATTATTCCTAAATTTTTGGTCAACTGCATGCCTTAAGCATGGTTTTAAAAATAGTTACCTGTTTCTATGATAAATCTCAAAAAGATGTTTTGATTACCATTTAACATATGTCATAATCTTATTCTCAAACTGTTTGTCTGATGTCGACACACTGATTAATATTAGAATATGGACGTTCACAATAATTATATGCCTGATGACAATAACATGGAACACCCTGCGTATACTGCACTTGTAGTTGATGATGATGAGGATACTGTTAATCTTTTTACAGAATTTTTAGAAATTTATGATATTGCTGTGATAGGCAAGGCATTCGATGGAAAGCAGGCAGTCACAATTTACAACGACATGATACCTAACATTGTTTTCTCTGATGTGATGATGCCTGACTATGATGGTTTCTATGCACTTGAAAATATCAAAAAGATGAATCCAAAGGCAATCGTAGTGATGATAACTGGTGATGTGAGGCTTGACACTATATCCAGATTAGAACAATTGGGCGCAGATGCAATAATCTACAAGCCTTTTGACATGCAGTCTGTAATGCAGACGGCTCATAATTTGCTTGCAAAGACTATTTGTAGTACGTCTAGTATCTAGCACTGACTATTTCTTGATCACATGATGATTTATTTATCATGTCTTGTTTTTTGAAAAAAATCTTTAGGTTCCTGAACCAATTCCTGGGAGAGTGCCTGCAGCGACACTTGGTGCATATGTATCCAATATGTGATGTGTGAGAAATTGCGATAGTGCAGCAGTTGTGCCATACATTGTAATTCCTCCAAGCGCCGTTAGCATAGCGATATTGAACCATACTGTCTTGAATAGCCCTCCCTGGCCTACTTTTACTGCCAATGCATTGATGGTTGAAGTTACAAGTATTACTATTGGTAACATCATGTGTATAAAATTTGGATCAATTGGACTGAGTGTAAATGCCTGGTTTGATACTGGGACTGTTGATAATAAGGTATGAAATACCTCAATTAATGTACTCATCAAGCCAAAGATTGCCATTGTAAGTCCGTGTAATACAATTATGATTGTCTCAAAAGTTCTAGATGTCTGCATCCTCTTTGATCGAAGCTCATTTAATTTTGCTGAAATCTCGGCAACTTTGTTGCCTACTTGATTCATATCCGATCCCTTGAGAAGTGCTCTTGACATTATGGTGTTACCTGACTCAATCACGGAGGTTCCAGCCTCCATCGAAAATATTTCAAAGCATATCTCAGGATCTATTCTATTCTTCACACGATTCTTAAAAGCAACAATCTGTTTTTGCAATGGTCCAAAATTACTTCTAAGTACGGCATCAAGTGATTGTCCCATGGAGCCTACCATTGTGTAAATCTCTCCAAAATGTCTGATAAATGGAGGATACCATTCATCATTGCCACGCAATTCTGTCTCTAGTCTTTTAGCTAAGAATCCTGGAATGAACAAGGGTGCCACTGCAATGACTACGACCAATGTAAGGGGAACCATGTTGGTCAAGGTTAGTACAACTCCGATGGAAATTCCTACGCCAAGTGCTGCAAACAACGACATTCTGAATTTTTGTGTTTTGGAATGCTTTCCAGATGCTAACCTGTCTTTTGGAAATATCATGTACATAATTACAATGAACGAACCCATGCTTACTATGACGCCAACAAAAGACATTGTAAAGACTGACTCGGAGTTGGAACTTCCCATAAGCATTGCCATGATGGAATTGGCTGCAATCATAAAAGATGCAGTTGACGAAATTGTGTAAAACATTTCAAGAAAAAGCTTCTGGGTTTCCAAGTTGCGCTCATAGCGTATTGTAAATGTATGAATAGCAAAAGCCATTTCGTCTGTAAAAAATACCTTCAATTCGTCTCCAAGTCTTATTACTTGTGATAATTTTACCAAAAGTTGCTTTAATGGGTCTGCATTGTCTTTTATTTTTGCGGCAATCATTTCACAAGATCTTGCCAATCCATACCCCCATCCTACTCCCAGCCTGAATACTTCTTTGAATGAGTTTGAATACCGACCATATCCTGAAGACTGGCCACTTTTTATCATCTCAACTGAGCCAACTTCACCAGTAGATAATGCATAAAGAAATGCAATGAAATACAACAAATCTTCGTCTGTTCTTCGAAGCTCTGCAAGTTTTTCCTTGATAGAAAGTTTTTCCATCATAATGCATTGAGCTCCTTCATAAATTGTTCAAGACCGATTTCTCTGCAACGAGATATGGAATCATAAACATCATAAAAATTGAAAATTTTCTTTTCAACCATCTTGTCCAAAATCTTGGTTCTAAGTGCAAGCTCTTCATATAGCAAGCCCTCATCTTTTCGTGACATTCCTCTTTTTTCTAAAACTTTTGAAATGAATAGTGCACTACTTCCTTTACCTCTGAACTTGACCGTATCACTTCCTGGGTCCCAGTTGAATACTGGAATGAACATTACGTTGTTCCCATCTGGATTGAATCCAATTACCTCATTTATCGATAAGACTCTTCTTACTCGTTTGCCGTCTGGACCTGTAACTGCTGCTTGAAACATTGCAAGGTTTAGGTTCTCAACGTTTGTCTTTGGTATGTTCATTGGAGGGTTGGTAATTCTTTGAATCAATGCAGTCATGTTTGCTGCGTGAAATGTACTGATTACTGGGTGACCTGTTTGCATTGCACCAAATGCAATGTTTGCCTCCGCGCCTCTAATTTCTCCCACAAATATGTAATTTGGTCTCTGTCTTAATGCAGCCTTTAAAAGATCAAACATTGTCACGCTTGAATTTGCATTTCCTGTATCTCTTGTAACCTCACTGATCCAGTTGGAGTGAGGCAATGTGAGCTCAGGTGTATCTTCAATACTAACAATTTTCCAGTTGGATGGGATAAATGCAGTTAGTGCCATCATGGTTGTGGTCTTTCCTGATGCCGTTTCTCCATTAATGAACACACTCATTCCCTCTGCAAGCATCATCCATAGATAGGCGGCTTCTATTGCGAGTAAAGATTTACTTGGAATAATCTGTGTTATTGATAGAGGAGTACTTGCAAATCTTCTGATTGTAGCATTTGTCCCCTTTCTGCTTACATCTTTTCCAAATACAATGTTGATTCTAGAGCCCTCTGGAAGCGTAGCATCTATGACTGGTTTTGCATGAGATACGGTTTTACCAAATTGTTCTGCCATACTGACAATGAGATCATCAATTTCTTCCACACTCAAAAAGACAGGGCATTTTAGTGCTCCAAACATCTTGTGGATTACGTACATGTTGCCTGCTCCAACTATTGAAATGTCTTCCAAATGTGGATCCGTTAGAAATGGATCAAGCAATCCCATTCCTGCACGCTTGCGTAAAAAATGATATTTCAGGCTAGGTATGTCTTTTTCAAATACTGACAAATTTTTTGATTTGAATACATCAAACTTGGAATAGTCAATAGAAGAATTTGTGGACAATATTGTCTTGTCTAGATATTGGTCTATCATGTTGAATCTCTCCGTAAGCTCAATCGGTGGATTCATAGTTCCGGCGTGTAATGCAAATAACTTGTCCGCATTCTCCATTAATGCACGGTCTGGTTCATCTGGCTCTATGATTGCATATTCCACATACCCATCAGCAGAGTTGGAATGTGGATTGATGTGGATGTATGTATTATCAGATATTGGATATATCAGATTGGGGTCTTTGAGTTTCTTATGCTCACCCTCTAGTTTTTCTGTAAATAACGGAATGGGGTTACCTTTCTCAACATATGTTGATAGGTAATTTAACAAGTGCGTAGATTTTTTCAATGCCTCTGAGAATTTCTTATCACTTACTAGAGATAGACTTAGTACCATTTTATTTCACCGGATTTCTTGTTCTCGTAATTTCGCCCTATTATGCATTAGCTGTGGATATTGGTACAATCTTGATTCCAAAATTGGTATCAATCTCAAAAGCAAATGATGACTCGGATGCTTCGCTTGAGCCAATCAATTTTATGACCTTCATTACCTTTACTGCTTTTCCACCAATGCTTGCCGTACTGAGAGAAAAGTATACGTCACACGCAGATTTTATTCTCAAAGAAATGTCTTTTGGAGTTGATGTTTCGTGCATTGTGAGTATTACAGTCATGCCAGTTGAAACAAGGTGCTTACATCTGGTTAGAAAATCAAGTATCTGTCCTGCATCTGCATACATTGTTAAAAGTGATATGGAATCAATTATGACACAGTCAAAGTTCTTGGAATTACTACTGATGTATCTACCAATTACTGGCAGCAGATATGACGATTGTTTCTGTGACCACACTGCTCCGTATACATGTAGTGGAAGTATGGAAAACCGATTTTGTAAAAATGCCGTTGTAAAGTTAAAAGTAATTGTCTTCATCTTTTCGATATAGTCTTTGACTGTGTTCTCTGTTACACACAGCACCTTCATCTTTGATGATAGCATGCCTTGGATGAATTGTGCCCCTAGCGCACTCTTTCCTGTACCGTGTTCTCCTTCGATCATCATAAGGCATGGAGTTGGGATTCCACCTGCTAGTTGCCTGTCCACCTCTTCATTACCTGTTGGGATTGTTTTTATCATGTTATTATCACCGAACTTGTATCTATTACACCGTTATCTGTTCCAAAATTAATTGTAAAAGTACCACCTGAAGTAATAGCCTGATTTGATGAAATCATCTTTATATTGGCAGTTTCACCAGGATCCAAAAGTCCTGGATGATTCAAATCATTTGTTATGCTATTAATGCACCAATGTCCAGCTGTTAATCCGGTGCAACTACTTGAATATTGCAGAACACTGGTAACTCGATTACCTGGCAATAGTGGAGGGTATGATGCTATCGCGTCAAATTGTTTGTAATTCCATAGAATTGTATTTCCTGTATTGGTTATACTAAAAGTGGCGGTTGCCGTGGCTGCAGTATCTACAAGATTAGAAATACTAATGTTTGTGTGTATTATCGCATCTAAGGTGTTTGACATTTCTGACGAAGATCTGCTTATTTTTGCTGTATCATCAAGTATTGCTGGAAATGACATCATGGCATATACTATTGTAAAGGTAACAATTCCACCTGAGATTGCAATACTCAATCCCACTGCCCATCACCTAGCAGAATGTGGCGAAGTATTCATCGCTAACGCCGTTTGGTGTTGTTACTTGTAACTCGTATACATTACTACATTGAATGGTGGGTAAATTTGAAAGGTTGATCTGTACAGTATTTGCCTTGTCCCAACTAGTGACCTGGCTGGAAAATGTCCATGATGGCGATCCTACATTGTACGGGATTCTCTGCATTGCACCAGTTTGTCCAAAATACACATCAATGTTCTGTGTATTGGTAATAGAGTATGTCCCAATATTTTTCACCCATGCGTTTACGCTTGTAGATGTAGGATTCTGGGCATAAATGATTTTGATATTTGTCAGTATGGTCTGTTTCTGGTTCTCAGTTGTCTGGGTAAAAGTGGATTGGAATGTGCCTACCTTTGTCATAACTACTCCAGCAAGGCCCGCAGCTATAATAACGGATGCTATGATAAGAATTGCTTCTGTAAATACTGCTGAACCCATCTATTTCACCTTTGATTCCACTGTCACAAGCGAACCCTGTGACTTACCTTGATTCATCATGAGTTTAGCATATGTCAAATCAGCCTCCGTGTCTGCTATTCCCATGACTTTACCAAACTTGTACAGCATTACGAGTATCTCTTTAACTGATAATCCTGATTGGTCCATCAAACTAATGATATTGTATATGACTCGTTCATCTTCTTGTCTGAGACCCATCAATTTGCATTGTTCTATTAGGATGTCAATCGAGTTTCTATCTACTGTTTGAAGAATTTCTTCCAATATTGTAGTCGTTGTCATAAGTTTGCCAAGAGTGAGACTACCGTTGAACAACTGGGTAAATGGAATTGATTCATGTAATTCTTGTTTTGGTTGAATCTCCTCTATTTGTTTTGTAGTTGTTGTGGGTAAATTGTTGTTTGTTGTCACGGTCTGACTGGATTCTGTTTGTTGATCTTGACTATTTGGCATGGAATTTTCTGCACTGTTAACAATATGTATTGGTGATTGCTCTGCATGAAGTGGAAGTGTTGGATCTGATAATCCTTTGATATCTATGGAATCAAAATATTTGCGCATGAAATTTAGGGGATTTGCTATCTCTGTCTGAAATGCCTTGAGATCAGTCAATGATGTTTCAAATGTTAGTGTCAGATCTTGGATTGTACTTCGAATTGAATTGATTTCAGCTCTCACATCACTTACAGTGTCTTGCATTCTTACTAATTCTCTTTGAAATGGATCCACTGCACGTGTTACCATATCATTTAAGACATTTTCATCAACTACGGGGTTTGTCATAGCTGGGGCAACCATGGTTTCACCGGGTGATGCAGGAGAAGGCATGATCATGTCTGACATTCCACTGGGAGTGTTATTTGTCATGATCATACCACTTTCTTGTTTTGGTGCTTCAAAAGAAACGCTTTCAGTTGGAGATGCTGTTTGTTCTATTCCTTGGTCCAAGTTTTGATCAGACCTATTAGGCATTTTCTTTGCCGTGAATTTTGGGATGCCTACAAATATTGCTGCAATGACTACGACTGGAATTATAAAATAGTATATTGTTGTAGGAAAACTAAATAGATATTCTGGCAAAAGTTCGTAGAGGAATAAACCATAACATGCCATTATGCTAACTGTTGCAAATATTCGTGTTTTACTTGATAGTTTTGTTATCAAAAAGAGTGGATTTGATATACCGATCTTCAAATCACAATCTACCTACCCTAGGTCCACTGTTGTTGTTGTAATTGCTGGCACCTGTCTTTCCACAGTCAATGCAGAACCGGTTGGTACTATGACTTCAGCCTTGATGTTGTCTAGTTGTTTTGGCTGGTCACCGTTCTTGTAAACAATTATCAGGTTTGCATGTTCACCCTGGTCAAGTATGTTGTTGTTGTTCTTGTTTACATCCCAGTAAATCATTGCCTTGGTGCTGTTCGGATATTGATTGTCACCTAGATTAGTGAGTGGATCATGGTTTATGCATGCATTTCCAATCTTGGCAATTGCTACTGCACCGGAAGCATTTATGATGTTTCCACTACTTCCTAATGCACAACCTACTCCAAAGATGTTGTCATATCTTACGCTGTTGCTGTAATACTTGATGTCAGTCAAAGTAGGATCAAGACTTACTGCGTCTCCACCACCTGCTACCTTGAGTGGTACCACTGTGGCGTTGAGTTGAGAATGAGCAATGTCGCCAAACCCTGTTACCTTACCTGCAATTTCAAGTGCACTGCTTGCTTCTGTGACAGATGATGAAATTGCTGTCTTTGCCTTTTGTGTTGTTGAAAAACCCATGTTGAGAACGACAAAGGCTAAAGCTGCAGCAACGATTACGAATGCTATCATAACTATTGCAGACTCTATACCGATGACTCCTCTACGAGTCTTTCTGCTTCTTGATCTGGGTCTCAATATTTGTAATATATCATATTTAGGTTTTAATCATGAAGTATGTTTGATATGATCAAACATGAGGTTTGAATATTTACAAAATCTTACAACTGGATAATTCCATGCGTTATTAAATATTGGATGCTGAATACAAATTCGTTATCTGATACTGTATTGTTTGACCATCCTTCTGCCTTGGTCTTTACCCATTCTGGAATTATATTTGAATTAATTTTTGCTACGCTTTGGGTGTGGATTGCCATGTAACCGTTTTCGATCAAATATTGAACTGCATTGACAAATTCACTGTTTGTTATTTCTCCAGTAGACCACAGTCTTGCACTGTTTTTCATCCAATAATGTATGGTATATGCATCTTGTATTGGGATGGATGATGATGTAGGCCATGTGCTGTTAACCCAGATATTGGCATCTGTTATGGTGGATGGAAACCCAAAAAATGATTTTATCTTGTAATTATCACTAGTCTTAAAAATAGAGTTTGTAGCTTTGAATTCATACAGAAAGCTATTATCTGCAAGTAAATTGGTTTTATTTGTGTAGACTAGATTTCTCTGACTGTCAAATACTTGAATGGTAATAGGTGTAATCTGATATGTGTTATTTGCAATACCTGAAATTCTGATAGTGTCTCCTGATGAATATGATTTCTTATCTGTCTCGATACTGAAGTCTGGTGATACTCCCAAATATGCTATTCCAGCGTCGATTTTTCCACTCATCCAGGGATGAATTTTACAAAAATAATAGTAGCCAGACCACATGTCTGCAGGAATTTTCAAAGAAAAAATTCCTCCAGGCTTTATGATACCGCTGTCAAATATTTTTCCGGCATAATCTGGATGATCTAGAACACCACTTGTAACTGTGTGCGCAACAGTGTCGTTGTTTATCCATTGTACTGTTTCATTTTGTCTTGCGTTTAATTCAGTGGGCAAAAACGATGTACTATTTACTCCCGGATTTGTCTTTATCGTGATTTTCCATGGTATTGTTGAATTGTACGCAAATACATGTGATATTGGTATTGTGATGAGCATGACAAATAGCATTATGATGGCATATTGAAACAAGATCACATAAAAAATATCAAAAAAATAAGAAAAGAGGATGACGATTACCCAAATTAGACTAATGGGATAATTTTTTGAACAAAATGTTGTTTGTATTTTGGTATCTGTTGGTTGATCGCTCGAGGATATTTTATTAAAAATAAAAAAGAGGGACTGTTGAGTAAGTTTTCTGCTTACCCTAGGTCTACTACAGTTGTTGTAATTGCTGGCACCTGTCTTTCCACAGTCAATGCAGAACCGGTTGGTAGTACAACTTCAGCCTTGATGTTGTCTAGTTGTGATGGTCTGTCTGCACTCTTGTATTGAATTACCAAGTTTGCATGTTCACCCTGGTCAAGTATGGCGTTGTTGTTCTTGTTTACATCCCAGTACACAATTGCTTGCGTAGTTGTTGGTGCTACTGATGCTGTTCCATTTACTGCATTATGATCAGTACATCCTGCTGTAACTGCAGCAGCAACTGCTGCTGATACTGTAGTATATGATGTACTTGACAAAACACATGCACTCTTGTAGATGTTGTCATATCTTATGGTGTTGCTGTAATACTTGATGTCTGCCAAGGTAGGATCAAGACTTACTGCGTCTCCACCACCTGCTACCTTGAGTGGTATCACTGTGGCGTTGAGTACTCCACCTGAGACATATCCTATACCAGTTACCTTACCTGCAATCTCAAGTGCACTGCTTGCTTCTGTGACAGATGATGAAATTGCTGTCTTTGCCTTTTGTGTTGTTGAAAAACCCATGTTGAGAACGACAAAGGCTAAAGCTGCAGCAACGATTACGAATGCTATCATAACTATTGCAGACTCTATACCGATGACTCCTCTACGAGTCTTTCTACTTCTTATTGTAGAATTCATTAGTTGTAGTATAATATGTCATATACATATCCAACAGTGTGTATAAAATGATCAAACATTCAATCTGAGTTAAACAATGTTTTGCTCTCACATATGTCATGAAAACATAATGGAATAATTGTAATAAAAAAATAATTTCTAACAGTGGTATAACAGATCTTGAACTTTATTAAAAATAAAAAAGAGGGACTGTTGAGTAAGTTTTCTGCTTACCCTAGGTCTACTACAGTTGTTGTAATTGCTGGCACCTGTCTTTCCACAGTCAATGCAGAACCGGTTGGTAGTACAACTTCAGCCTTGATGTTGTCTAGTTGTGATGGTCTGTCTGCACTCTTGTATTGAATTACCAAGTTTGCATGTTCACCCTGGTCAAGTATGGCGTTGTTGTTCTTGTTTACATCCCAGTACACAATTGCTTGCGTAGTTGCTGGTGCTGATGCTGTTGTTCCATTCACTGCGTTTTGATTGGTACATCCTGCTGTAACTGCAGCAGCAACTGCTGCTGATACTGTAGTATATGATGTACTTGACAAAACACATGCACTCTTGTAGATGTTGTCATATCTTATGGTGTTGCTGTAATACTTGATGTCTGCCAAGGTAGGATCAAGACTTACTGCGTCTCCACCACCTGCTACCTTGAGTGGTATCACTGTGGCGTTGAGTACTCCACCTGAGACATATCCTATACCAGTTACCTTACCTGCAATCTCAAGTGCACTGCTTGCTTCTGTGACAGATGATGAAATTGCTGTCTTTGCCTTTTGTGTTGTTGAAAAACCCATGTTGAGAACGACAAAGGCTAAAGCTGCAGCAACGATTACGAATGCTATCATAACTATTGCAGACTCTATACCGATGACTCCTCTACGAGTCTTTCTACTTCTTATTGTAGAATTCATTAGTTGTAGTATAATATGTCATATACATATCCAACAGTGTGTATAAAATGATCAAACATTCAATCTGAGTTAAACAATGTTTTGCTCTCACATATGTCATGAAAACATAATGGAATAATTGTAATAAAAAAATAATTTCTAACAGTGGTATAACAGATCTTGAACTTTATTAAAAATAAAAAAGAGGGACTGTTGAGTAAGTTTTCTGCTTACCCTAGGTCTACTACAGTTGTTGTAATTGCTGGCACCTGTCTTTCCACAGTCAATGCAGAACCGGTTGGTAGTACAACTTCAGCCTTGATGTTGTCTAGTTGTGATGGTCTGTCTGCACTCTTGTATTGAATTACCAAGTTTGCATGTTCACCCTGGTCAAGTATGGCGTTGTTGTTCTTGTTTACATCCCAGTACACAATTGCTTGCGTAGTTGTTGGTGCTACTGATGCTGTTCCATTTACTGCATTATGATCAGTACATCCTGCTGTAACTGCAGCAGCAACTGCTGCTGATACTGTAGTATATGATGTACTTGACAAAACACATGCACTCTTGTAGATGTTGTCATATCTTATGGTGTTGCTGTAATACTTGATGTCTGCCAAGGTAGGATCAAGACTTACTGCGTCTCCACCACCTGCTACCTTGAGTGGTATCACTGTGGCGTTGAGTACTCCACCTGAGACATATCCTATACCAGTTACCTTACCTGCAATCTCAAGTGCACTGCTTGCTTCTGTGACAGATGATGAAATTGCTGTCTTTGCCTTTTGTGTTGTTGAAAAACCCATGTTGAGAACGACAAAGGCTAAAGCTGCAGCAACGATTACGAATGCTATCATAACTATTGCAGACTCTATACCGATGACTCCTCTACGAGTCTTTCTACTTCTTATTGTAGAATTCATTAGTTGTAGTATAATATGTCATATACATATCCAACAGTGTGTGACAACTGAACGAACATTGTGTTGATTGTAATCGTGAGTGCTGCGTTATTTTAAATATTAGATTTAGTATCACAATCAAATGACTGGGTGATTTTCTGATACAATGTAATATGATTTCAGGAGTTAATTAAAAATAAAAAAGACTGTTGAGTAAGTTTTCTACCTACCCTAGGTCCACTGTTGTTGTTGTAATTGCTGGCACCTGTCTTTCCACAGTCAATGCAGAACCGGTTGGTACTATGACTTCAGCCTTGATGTTGTCTAGTTGTTTTGGCTGGTCACCGTTCTTGTAAACAATTATCAGGTTTGCATGTTCACCCTGGTCAAGTATGTTGTTGTTGTTCTTGTTTACATCCCAGTAAATCATTGCCTTGGTGCTGTTCGGATATTGATTGTCACCTAGATTAGTGAGTGGATCATGGTTTATGCATGCATTTCCAATCTTGGCAATTGCTACTGCACCGGAAGCATTTATGATGTTTCCACTACTTCCTAATGCACAACCTACTCCAAAGATGTTGTCATATCTTACGCTGTTGCTGTAATACTTGATGTCAGTCAAAGTAGGATCAAGACTTACTGCGTCTCCACCACCTGCTACCTTGAGTGGTACCACTGTGGCGTTGAGTTGAGAATGAGCAATGTCGCCAAACCCTGTTACCTTACCTGCAATTTCAAGTGCACTGCTTGCTTCTGTGACAGATGATGAAATTGCTGTCTTTGCCTTTTGTGTTGTTGAAAAACCCATGTTGAGAACGACAAAGGCTAAAGCTGCAGCAACGATTACGAATGCTATCATAACTATTGCAGACTCTATACCGATGACTCCTCTACGAGTCTTTCTGCTTCTTACTGCCGAGTTCATTGTTTTTGGAATTGTGCTAGGTGGTATTATCAACAAGTCTGTGTGATTTGAACAAACAATGGATTGGTACAAAAATTGTCCATGTTTAGTAATTCTGGATAAAATTAGTGCCTAACATGTGTGTTTATTCTGTACATACGCTACTCTATATGATTGAAATAAGGCTAAAAGATGACAAAAAATGTATTATTTTACTTATTGTCTACTAGGTGTTTTCTCTCATGGAGTAAATTGCAATGAGTAACACTCTGTTAAAACCTGATGATGCAATGCATTCTCTAAAACAGGGTAAGGAAAAAGGCGGAAATTTTACACTTGAAAGGGTTGCAGAACTATCTGAAATTCTTGCAAGCAAGGTGGAATCTGCAATAAATGAAATTGAAAGACTAAACGGTCAGACTCATATGATTGCAATCAACGCAAGAATCGAGGCAAGTAGAGCAGGCATGGCAGGAAAAGCATTTTCGGTTGTAGCTGAACAAATGAATGACCTTTCGGGTAAAATTGGTATAGTAAGCAAGAAGATGCGAAATGAAAGTCGTGGTTCTATTGACGAATTGGGCAATCTAATTAAAACACAGGCAACTAATGTTAGGGGTACTAGATTTTCTGATCTTGCATTGACTAACATTGATCTAATTGACAGAAACTTGTATGAACGATCATGTGATGTACGTTGGTGGGCAACAGATGATACCATTGTCAATGCATTACATAAAAAGACAAAAGAAAGTTATGATCTTGTATCAAAACGACTTGGTATAATATTGAATTCTTATACGGTGTATTTTGATCTAGTCTTATGTGATCTTGATGGAAATGTAATGGCAAATGGAAGACCTGAAAGTTATAGATCTGTTGGCATGAATGTGAAAAACTCTGAATGGTTTTCAAGTGCTATGAAATCTACTAGCAGTGGAAAAGAATTTGGTTTCCAAACAGTCAACAAATGTCCTATGGTGAACAATGATCTAAGTCTTGTGTTTTCTTGTACTGTTCGTGAACATGGTGAACAAAATGGTTCTGTGATAGGAGTGCTTGGAGTAATATTTCGTTGGGAGGATCTGGCACAAAAAATTGTAAAAGGTGTACCGATTGCTGATGAAGAAAAAGACAAAACAAGGATATGCATAGTGGATGAAAACGGTCTACTTCTTGCAGATTCAAA
This sequence comes from Candidatus Nitrosotalea okcheonensis, assembly GCF_900177045.1. Lineage (NCBI taxonomy): Archaea > Thermoproteati > Nitrososphaerota > Nitrososphaeria > Nitrosotaleales > Nitrosotaleaceae > Nitrosotalea > Candidatus Nitrosotalea okcheonensis. The sequence goes on along the minus strand of NZ_LT841358.1, from coordinate 497,500 downwards.
GGATCTGTTGCTTGAAGATAAAATAGAATTTTTGGGCAAAAATGAACTTTTCAAGGAGAAAAAGGGTTTTGCAATATCGGATTATAACGATGAAAAATGCTGTATTGCACATGCTCTTTCTACTGGTTATGAGACATATGCCTCTGGGTGGCATTCAGTGATCATTCAAAAACTAAAGGCCTAGTTTTGCAGTCTTGGTAGGAACTGTAAAAACTACCATCTTGGAGGCGATCAAACACATTTGGCGCCAAAATGGTCTAAAATAAAGCCAAAACATGCGTAATTACTTTAATCCGTGTGTTCGTATTATCCCGTAATGAATAATATCTCAAATGGCTATCCATTTGATGACATATGGGGCAAAATGAGGGTCCCAGATCTAGAACCGTTAAGTAAAGAAGACGGATATCGTTGGGGCCTATCTAATCTGGAATATGTCAAAAGGGAATTGATAAAGTTGGAGGAGCGAGCATTAGCAAGACATGATGTCGAATTACTTCATGACATTGTTTCTTCAAAACTACGGGCAATAGAGGCTGAAGAAGAACTCAGAAAGAAACTAGCGGATCTACAAAAATAAAATTCTGATTTTTAATTTTAATCATTTTAATGTAAAAAAACTAGTATTGAAATTAGTAATTTCTATGTATGATCAATTCAAACATACGTGAACATATTATGACTCTAGCCTGATAAATTGATGTTAAATGAACTTCAAGTCGATTTTCCAAAAAAGTCTCAAGACAAAAATTATTGCAATGGTCAATGTAGCCTCGGCCATATCTATAGCAACTATATCTGTTGCAAGCTATTCTGCTGCTGGTCATGCTTCTGGTAATGATGATACTGCGCGATATATCATAACTGGTGTCATAATGCAAGGAGTAGTAGGTATTTCTGCATATTTTATGGCACGCTCTATTGCACGACCTATATTGAAAATGGCAGAAGTTGCAGAAAAAATTAGCCGCGGTGATCTTACAGTAGATTTATCAATGTCAAAATCAAATGATGAACTTGGAAAACTAACTAATGAGTTTGGCAACATGGTTGTAAGTTTACGTCAATTGGTATCTCAGGTAAGAGATGGCTCATCACTAGTTGCGTCAAATTCTGAACAGGTAGTGTCTTCAACGGAACAAATGAATTCATCTGTACAACAAATCTCTTCAACTATTGAACAGATATCAAAAGGCTCACAGACGCAGGCCCATGAACTGGAGGAAACAAGCAAGGTTGTGGTCAAACTTACAGGAGAAATGAAAAAATTGGCTTCAAAAGCTGGAACGACTGCGGATCTCACAAAAGAAGTTGGATTGATATCTGCAACAGGTTCCAAATCTGCATCAGAAGCAGACTTTAGAATGTCAAAAATAATCAGTGTCACAAACGAATCTGCAAAAAAGATCAAAGAACTGGCAGAGAGAAGTGGAGAAATTACAGCCGTTGTGGACGTGATACGAAAAATTGCAGATCAGACTAATTTACTTGCACTCAATGCTGCAATAGAAGCAGCTCGTGCGGGTGAAGCTGGAAGAGGATTTGCAGTAGTCGCAGATGAAGTTAAAAGACTTGCAGAGGGCTCTGCAAAATCATCTGAAGAAATAGATGGTCTGATAAAACAGATACAGGAAGATGCCAAGGCAACTGTACTGAGTATAGAGGGAGGAACAAAGGAAGTGTCTGAAGGCCGAATTGTGATAGATAAAGCACTAAAGGCACTAAATGAAATAGCTTCCAAAGTAACCGAAGTATCAGTAAACGTACTAGATGTGGCAAATATCACACAAGTCCAAGTTGGTGCAATAGAACAATTGTCAAAGGCTGCTTCTGAAATCGCGGCAGTTTCTGAGCAAAATGCTTCCGCAACTGAAGAGGCCTCTGCTGCTACTGAACAACAAACTGCAGGAACTCAAGAAATTGCAGCGTCTGTACAAAAAATGGCAGTCATGGCAGATGATCTTACAAAGATTACTGCTGGTTTCAAACTCCCAGAAAACTCTGAATCCAAACCAAGAAACTATGATGAAATAAAAAAGGAGGTAATTGTACGATGAGTGAGACAATCATTGAAGGAAATCTACAGATTGTTGTATTCAGCCTACTTGATTCCAAGTTGCATAAAAAAGAAGAATATGGTGTTTTGATCGAACAGGTACGAGAGATACGTCCTCTGGAGTCTATCACCAAGGTACCTAATGCAAAAAGCTATGTTCTTGGAGTGATGAATTTGAGAGGTATGATTGTTCCAGTAATAGATGTAAAAGAAAAACTTGGTTTCTCAAGTGATGGTACATCAAGTCCAAAAGCACGTGTTCTTGTAGCTGATGTGGAAGGACATCTTACTGGTCTTTTGATTGACGAAGTTGATCAAGTAATGAGAATCACATCAAAAGAAGTAGAAACAAATCTTTCTGGAGGTCTTGAATCGCTAGAATATGTCAAAGGTGTAGCAAAAATTTCAGGTAGATTAGTTGTACTTTTAGATATGGAAAAACTTTTGAAAGATACTACATCTGTGCAGGAGGCATAATCATGTCTACCACTAGCGCAGTCAAAGTCCTGATTGTAGATGATGCATCATTTATGAGAGTTGTACTAAAAGATATACTGGTCTCTCATGGACTGGTATCGCAAATCCATGAAGCCGGAGATGGCGTTGCTGCAGTAGAGGCATACAAGCAATTCAAGCCAGATATTGTCACAATGGATGTAAACATGCCCAAGGCAGATGGAATCCAGGCTCTCAAGGCAATAATACAGTTCAATCCTAGGGCAAAAGTAATCATGGTTACATCAGTCGAGCAAAAACACATTGTGCAGGATGCTATAAAATCTGGTGCAAGAGACTATGTGATAAAACCATTTGATAGATCTAACGTGGCAATGGTGATGAGCAAGGTTATCAGGTCTAAATAACATGATGACCACATCTGAGAAAAATCAGATAAGCGTAATGATAGTAAATGATTCTCCTTACATGGTATCTCTTCTAAGTGATTTATTATCTTCTGAACATCATATCAAAATAGTAGAGACTGCGCGCGATGGATTGGAAGCATTACGAAAATTACGACATCTATCACCTGATATCGTACTCTTAGATATGGAAATGCCAAATATGGATGGATTAACTTTTATTGAAAATGTAAATCTCCTACCGGAAAAAAACTTGCGTATTATTGTAGTTAGTAATTACAGTCCATCTAACGCCAAACTTATTCTAGATTCCCTTGAACTTGGTGCAGTAGATTTTATCTCAATACCTCCTGATGATCCACATGTAGTTGAAAAACTCAAGGGAACATTACTGTCAAAAATAGAGGTTGCATCCAAATCCAATAGAGATGCACTTATTCCAAAGGCAATTTCAAAACTGAGACCATCTAAAAATACCGATATCGTATCTGATGGAATGGCATCCACTGTTGTAGTAATTGGTGCATCTACTGGGGCGCCTAGAATAATCACCAACATTCTAAAAGATATACCGAGTGACATTCCTGCCGGATTTTTGATTGTACAACACATGAATAAGGAATTCGTTTCAACTTTTGCACAAAGACTTGATGCAATTTCCAAATTGCACGTAAAACAGGCAGTAGAAGGTGACCAAATAATGGAAGGAACTGCATTACTTGCTCCTGGTGATATGCATATGGTGGTGTCTCCATCGCATCAAATCCAATTGGATCATGGACCAAAAAGATTTGGAGTAAGGCCGGCAGTAAATGTTACAATGGTATCTGCTTCTGAAGTATTTGGGGCAAGTACTATAGGGGTACTGTTGTCTGGCATGGGACAAGATGGAGCTTTTGGGATGAAGATGGTGAAAAAAAGAAGTGGTATTACGCTTGCTCAAAATGAATCCTCTTCGGTAGTATATGGTATGGCAAAAGCTGCAAGTGATCTTCATGCAGTTGACAAAATGGTTGACGCTGATAACCTGGCACATGAAATTGTAAAGGTGGTCAAACAAATTGTCTGAAAACAGTAAATACCGTGAGATGTTTGTGCAAGAGGCATTAGAGCATGTTGAAAGTTTAAACCAACATCTCTTAAAATTTGAAGAAGAACCAAATGTACGGGAACATGTTGATGTGCTGTTTAGATCTGCTCATACGATAAAAGGCATGGCTGCAACTATGAGTTATGATCAGATTCGTGAGATCTGTAAAACAATTGAAGAAATTTTTGACAAATTTAGAAAAGGTGAAGAAACAATAACCACGGAACTTGGTAATGTGATATTTTATGGAATTGATCTCTTAAAACAACTAATACATGATGAAACAAAAATAATTAATCTTGATGAATTTCTCAATTATGTGAAAAATCCCTCAGATCTAAAACAAAATCATGATGAATCAGAAACTACATTGACCCCGCAGGTGAAATCACCAACAGTTAGAGTGAAAATGCAAGATTTGGATTCACTTGTAAACTTGGTGGGTGAGATGATGATATCAAAAATGAGACTAGAACAGATATTACACACTCACGACTCCGATGAAGGCCGAGAGATTCTAATGACTCTGGGCCGATTGATAACTGATATTCAATATCAAACAATGAAAATCAGATTGGTCCCAATTGATCAAGTCTTCAATAGATTTTCACGAATGATAAGGGATGTTTCAACTTCGCTTGGAAAAGAAGTGAAACTTGATGTAGATGATTCTGGCATTGAGCTTGACCGTACTGTATTAGATGCCATAACTGATCCACTTCTTCACATGCTCCGAAATGCAGTGGATCATGGGCTTGAAACTCCCTCTGAACGAAGAGAAAAGGGGAAACCGGCAACCGGTACCATACGACTCCGTGCAAGTAGGATTGGAGATCGCGTAGAAATCTATGTGGAAGATGATGGAAGGGGGATTGATCTTGAAGCTATCAAAGCAAAAGCATTAGAAAAACAAATTGCTACAGCTGAGGGGATTGCACACATGTCTGATGAGGAAATCATCGGTCTGATTGGAACTCCTGGGCTTTCAACCGCAAAAGCAGTTACTGATATTTCTGGTCGTGGAGTAGGAATGGACGTAGTCATGACACAGGTGAAAAATGTAGGGGGGCAGGTAAAGATCCTCACCACGAAAGGAAGCGGTACTAGCATAGTACTAACAATTCCAATGAGTTTGGCCATAATTGGTGGCTTGCTTGTAAATATATCCAATCAAAAATATGTACTCCCACTTTCTAGCATATCTACTACTATCACGGTAGACAAAAATGAGATAAAAAATGTACATGGAAAAGAAATGATAACACTTAGAGACAAGGTTGTACCTGTAATTAGGGCATCACAAATTCTCGGCTTAGTTTCTACACTTGATGAGGTATCTAACTCTCAGATAAATATTGTAGTAGTGGATAAAGATGGTAAATCTTATGGTTTGATTGTGGATTCACTTGAACGAGAACAAGAAGTTGTAATAAAACGTCTTGATGGATTATCAAATTCATCTAATGCATTTTCCGATGCTACGATATTGCCTGATGGTAAAGTAGCATTAATTCTAGAACCGTCATTGTTGGTGTAAAAACGAAAATGCCAGCTAATGCGTTAAATTCTGTTGAATTGAATGTTCTTGAGGGAGTTCTTGATTCATACATAACTCAAAAAACATCCGTTGCGCTATCTTCACTTCTTGGAGAATCAATTCGACATGCTGTAAAACAAACACATGTGGAAATTTCTAAGATTGGCGATATGAATAAAGTTGTAAAAGAAATAGTGGCTTGCTCTGTATTTCTATATGGCGGAGGTGATATCCGTCTCGGTATTTTGTACACTATACCAGAACAAGATGCAAAACAACTTGCTGCAAAACTAATGTGTATTGATAAAATAGATTCTCTTGACGATTTATCCAAATCTGCGATATCTGAAGTAGGAAATATAATGTCAGGTTCATTTTTTAATGCACTATCTGATCATACTGGATTAAAGGTAGAACTTTCTACTCCTGATTTTGCTATGACATCCATTTCTGCATTATTGGAGCCACATGCATCTGAATTTGTATGTCCTACTAGTGATATAGTCACCGAAGTTGAATTTACTGGAAACAATAGTGGTTTACGATTACACATGCTGATAATCCAAGATTATGATAATGCAAGAAAACTAATGAATCCTAAAAGGTGACAAGTGTATGGAAAAACTCACTGTTGGTTATTCTATGAATATGATTGATGGTTTTGGTGAAAAAAATTGAGCCTAAATGATCTGACCCTTGATCCAAATATCATGGCTGAATTTAACAAAGTTTTTGCAAGTTATGGACTAGATCTTGCCAGATACAAACCTGCCTTTATAAAAAGAAGATTGGATAGAAGGATGAGAATACTGAACATTTCTGAATACTCAAAATATCTTCTCACACTAAGAGATGACCGTAAAGAATTTGAGGAAATATTTGCATCGCTTTCTATTAATGTAACAAATTTTTTTAGAGATTCTGCAGTATTTGACAGATTTCAGTTATCAATATTGCCTAAAATATTGTCAGATCTTAGAGATAATAAAATACGTGTTTGGAGTGCAGGTTGTGCTTCAGGTGAGGAACCATATTCTATTGCAATGATGTTCAAACAAGCTACCGAAAAAATATCTAATCTTAAGGTCGAAATTATTGCAAATGATGTTAACAAATTTGCAATTGAATTTGCACAACGCGGAATATATCCTGCAAAAAGCGTGGAAAGTTTACCAGTTAATGTGATATCAAATAATTTTCAACAAAGAAATAGCGCTGACAATAATGTGGAATATGAAGTCATATCAACCATAAAAAATATGGTAACCTTCAAAGTTGGTGATATTTTGTCTTATGCGATACAGTATTTTGATGTAATATTTTGTAGAAATGTATTAATATATTATGAAAAAGAAGCACAAGAATTAATCTTTACAAAGTTCTATAATGGTTTGAAGGAATCAGGGTATTTAGTATTGGGAATGGACGAAACTATGTTTGGACGGAGATGTCAAAAATTATTTAATCCTTTAATGGCAAGAGAAAGAATTTATCAAAAAGTCTTACCGCAAAATAATTAAAACGCTATTTTCAGAAATTGAAAAATTCATGTAATTTATTCTTGTATGATCAAATTGAACAAACGTACCGATATTACAATCTTTATTAAAAAAACTCTTGATGGTGTTTGTATTTTTGTATTCTATAGCACTTGATACTGGTGAACCTTTTTTACTGAGAACTTGTGAAAAATATCTGAAAAAGATGTGGAGGCATAATCATGTCTACCACTAGCGCAGTCAAAGTCCTGATTGTAGATGATGCATCATTTATGAGAGTTGTACTAAAAGATATACTGGTCTCTCATGGACTGGTATCGCAAATCCATGAAGCCGGAGATGGCGTTGCTGCAGTAGAGGCATACAAGCAATTCAAGCCAGATATTGTCACAATGGATGTAAACATGCCCAAGGCAGATGGAATCCAGGCTCTCAAGGCAATAATACAGTTCAATCCTAGGGCAAAAGTAATCATGGTTACATCAGTCGAGCAAAAACACATTGTGCAGGATGCTATAAAATCTGGTGCAAGAGACTATGTGATAAAACCATTTGATAGATCTAACGTGGCAATGGTGATGAGCAAGGTTATCAGGTCTAAATAACATGATGATATTTCATAAAATACTCTGTGTTTCAAAAATTACATTTTTTTGCATGATGAATGGTGAGTTGTAAAAATTTTGAGTACTAGAAACAATGATCTGCAAAAATTAAATTCTACTCTTGATTCTTTCATCGTTTACAAAACAATTCCATCGCTTAGTTCTCTGTTAGAAGAACCTGTAACACACATTTTACGGAAGACTCGAGAAATCCCAATAATGAATTTGGATGTGATAATTCAAGATCTTGAAGAAACGAATGCCATGTCCGCGGTGTACATAAAATGCGTAGGAGATATTCATATGGGGGTATTGTTATACCTGCCAGAACATGAATCAAAAATATTAGCTGAAAAATTACTTGGTAAGCCAATATCTGAAGAATTTGTTGGACTTGCTACGTCGTCAATATCTGAAATTGGAAACATACTTACTGCATCACTAATCAATGCAATATCAATTGGTACTGGATATAAAATATGTTCATCAGTTCCTGGTTACGCCATTGAATTCTTCAGAACACTACTAGAAGCAGTAGTATCAGATTTTGAAAATAAGTCTGATTCTTTGATTATGTCAACTGTAGAACTTCATGGGATAAATTCTGGTCTACACGTACAAATACTCCTTATTCAAGATCCTTCTGAAATAAAAAAACTTTTGATATAGAGTTTGATTTTTCAATGAATAACGTGATTGAAATAAAAATGGGAGGCTTGGAAATAATAACTGATGAAACAAAAGAATTGAAAACTTTTGTTGGTTCATGTGTTGCCATTTGTTTATTTGATCTAGTGTCAAAAGTTGCAGGCATGGCTCATATCATGTTACCAAAAAAATCTGATGGTATACAATTTACTGGGAAAAATGACATTGGAAAATATGCTGATGAAGCACTCTCGTACATGGTTGACAATATGATTCACAAAGGTGCAGATCCAAAGAGAATTAAAGCAAAAATGGCAGGAGGGGCTACAATATTTGCCCATGAATCTGAAACCAATCTATTCAATGTTGGACCAAAAAACATAGCATTCTTGAAAGAGATCTTAGAGGAAAATAACATTCCTCTAGTCTCTGAAGACACAGGTGAAAATTTTGGGAGATGGGTTCGATTTAATTTGCGTTCGGGTGAGATGCTTGTTGCATCAAATCTTAAAAAATTTGAAAAAACTATCTGATTTTATCATATGTTTGAATGTTCCATTGCACTAATCTAAGTTGCCGTTACTGACTAGTAAATTAGGAGTTTGAATATGCACAAAAGAATGATTTCTTAGATAAATAGATATCAAACCTTGTCCAAACGATCTGTGGGAATGATAGGCACTGAGGGACAGGCTATCTGATATTAAGGAAAAGCTAATTGTATTTGCAGTAATTACTGGCATATTTTTGCCTGTACGGATGGTTTTCTATGAGTATTTTTCAGCTCACTGGATTGGTAGCCTGGGCCTTGTTTCTTCGCTTATGTTTGTATTGATATTTTTGGCTCACAAACAAAAACTTGGGCGTTTTGGTAATTTGTTTTTGAGTCAAATGACAAAAACAATAAAAGGAAAATCTGGTAAAGTTGCAATTACGCTCTCGCTTGTTTTAATTGCATATTTTACAAGTACTCTCGTATGGATTGAACGAGGAAATACTGTATACTCTGATGAAAAACATTTGATATCAAATATGTTATTTTCAAATTATGACACAAATAAAATGAGTCCTAGTGACATTCATAAAATTATGGATATCAAGCAAGGAAATATGGTGTTTGATGTATCATATGTTAACTATGCAGATCACATAATATCAATGACTTATGCCATAATGAATGATATGATGGGAGGGTGGATGGTCAACTTGGATACAATACTTCTTGTAGAACAATTTGAATTTCTAGTATTTATAATTGTGTATAGAAAAATTTACAATTTGCCAAAAACATTGGTGTTAAACTAATTTTTGTCATTGTCCATGTTTTCGATAATTTTACTTTACAAGAAGTATTGGACATGTTGCATGTTGAGACACTCCTATTGAAACACTACCTAAGAGCAGTGGCTTGAATCCAGTATTTCCTCTGGTCCCCATGACTATGAGATCAACTTTGTTGGAATTGGCAAATGTTGTCAACGCTTCAACTGCTGAATTACATGACATGACATGCACATCTGCAGAAATCTTGTTTACTTTTGCAATTTCTTGTAGCCTTGCTAGATCTATTATTGCATTATTTTTTAGACTGTCCATATTCTTTATGTGCTCTGAAATGTAAAACGATTCATCTTCAGGCGGCCTAAACAAACAGGTGACAAGTGTAATTTTGGATCCAAATTTTGTTGCAATTTCTAATGCTACCTGAAATGCATGCTTTGAATAATTGGAACCGTCATATGGCACAAAAATGTGTTTGAACACTATTTCACCAGCATTATTACTAGTGGTGAATAGGTGTGGAAATAACTTAGCTTGTTTGTGTTAAAAACATGGTATGACCATGTATTTATTTTTAGGATTGGTCATTTGTTAAATATGTGTTGAAAATGAGTTCATTACAGCATTGTGTTTGTTTGAAATAAACAACCACAAGGGTTAATGTATCTGATACGTGATTAAAAATTGGATTGTCGCAATCTCAGCCTGAGCCACAGAAGACTCTTTTAGAAGATCTAAGTACATTAACTGGTAAAGCCTTCAAAGAGCTTGATGCAACAAGGTGTGAATTACAAGAAAAAGAACGACGTCTGACAAATATTGCAAACGAATCGATGGAGAAGATCAAAGAATTATCTACCATCAACCATGATTTACAAGACAAGGTGGGGTTTTTACTTGATATTAGCGCATCTTTGAATAAGAAAAATGACGAATTAATCAGGTCTAATCTAGAACTTGAGAAGCAGAAATTTCATTATGATCAAATGACTAGGGATTTAAAGTCTAAATTAGACACTGTACTATCAAAAGAAAAAGAATTATCTATGCAACGAGACTTTCTCGCAAAACAAGTGGATGAAAAGACACAAGATCTTATAAACGCTGAAAAATTCACAGTGATAGGAGAATTGGCAGCAAGGCTTGCACATGACCTCCGAAATCCATTATCTGTTGTTAAAAATACAATGGACATAATGAGAGCAAAACCAAACATGCGTATTGAGGAAAAATTACCACATTTTGGAAGGTTTGACAGAGCCATTCAGAGAATGACGCATCAGATAGACGATGTTCTAAACTTTGTAAAAAGATCTGAACTCTTGTTACAACAAACATCATTACTTTCAATGGTTGACAGTGCAATTAGTAATACCCTGTTGCCTCCTGAAGTTTTAATATTAAAACCACATACTGACATAGCAATAAATTGTGATTCGCGAAAACTCGAAGCTGTATTTTCCAACTTGATAAGTAATGCAGTACAAGCAATGGATGATAAGGGGGAAATAAAGATCCGTGTAATGGATTTAGGTTATAACATACAGATTGAATTTGAAGATACCGGTCCTGGGATTCCACTTGAAATCCAGTCAAAGATATTTGATCCATTGTTCACTACAAAACAAACCGGCACTGGTCTAGGACTTTCAATATGTAAAAATATTGTAGAACAGCATGGTGGTACACTAACAGTAAAGTCACCACCAACTGTTTTCACCGTAAGATTGCCGAAAAACATAGCTCCCAAGTATAATCTGGATGGTAATTATACTCTCTAGATTAACAAAAAATTTGCATAAAAGACTCAGCAGGATTTTTTTCCACGCATTATGTGTATTATTTTTCCATCGTCAAGAGTATATCTTACAGCAATTATTCTTTCTAATGGAATCTCATAACATGGATTGTTTACATTATCATTTGATACCATCGTCTCTTTTGCGACAAGAACGTTTGATTCGGGAGCTGGTTTGAACTGCTCAAAAAGCATCTTGGATATTGCAGTCCGGATAAATTCTTGGCTTGTATACCCGTCTTTTTTACAAGCTTTATCAATGCCTTGGATCATGGCATGTGGAAGATCTAGTGTTAACGTATCAGACAATCACATGTAAGTACTGATTTTCTATAAATAAGGTGCTCTGCAATTTTTTTGATTAACAGTATCCAAAATGGAAGAAATATGTGTTTTAGCGCATATTTCTTAGTGCGTGGCTACTTTCTATCTTATTAACCAAAAACTCTAGAGAAAATGGCTTTTGGATTATCTCTACGTCATCTTTTAGAAATATCGAGGCGTCATCTAGAATACCGTTTCCAAAGGCCGAGACAAAAATTATCTTTTGATGAGGGCGCAATTCCAAGATTTCTTTTGCTACTCGCACTCCATTCTTCTTTGGCATTACAAAATCCAGTAAAATTACATTGAATGGATCCGCATCAGATCGATTCTCGTCAAGTTTTTTCTTGTATATCTCAACACATGCCTCGCCATCCTTTGCTATTGTTATGTCATGTTGGTGTTTCTCGAAGATTTTTTTATACTGTAGTCCTGCAAACTCGTTGTCGTCTGCGGCTAAGATGCGTAATCCCATTTGCTGTCATGTTTGATTTAACTAATTTGTTTGATTAAGATTCGTGTGTTCACTCTGAACATACTTAATTCATTATTTTTTCATGCAATTCTATGGCATTTATATGCCGCATAATTGGGATTGTGAATTTGAATGTAGCGCCAGCTTCTTTGTTGTTATATGCAAAAATATGTCCACCATGCGCATTTATTATTTCTCTACTAAGATATAACCCAAGTCCATTACCTTTCCAAGATTCTGTTTTGGGTCCTTTTGTTATGAACTTGTTGAACAATTTTGGTAGTATCTCGGGATGTATGCCTTGACCACAATCCCTTATGGTGACTTCGACCAAATTCTTTTGTAAATTATATCGTATAATGACTCGTATGATTCCATCCTCAGTAAACTTTAATGCGTTATTTAGTAAATTACGAACCACCTGGCCGATTCTCACTCTGTCTGCTTCTACATCTATTCCTTTTTCAAGACTTGTTTCAATTTTTATTTTTTCATTTAGATTTAATCCCTGTGATGAAGTTATCTCCAATAGAAGGTTACTAAGATCAAACTTTTCATATGATAAATACAATGATCCATTGTCTATTCTACTAATGTCTAGAATTCTGTTGGCTATTTCTTCTAATTGTCTTGCTTGTTTTGATATTCCAGCAAGAGCCTCATCTGCTCCAATGTCTCCGTTTTGTGCAAGTTCCACAAAACCGTATATTGGGTGAAGAGGACTCTTTAACTCATGTGATGCAACGTTTATGAAATCATCTTTTAAAATATTCATCTTTTCTAGTTTTTTGTTTGCTTTTTGAAGTGACCTTGTCTTTCTAATCACCTCTCGTACCAAGTCTTTGTTTATCAAATTGAGGAAATATCCCAAAGCTAAGGACATTATCCCAGCTGACGTAATTATTATCAACTGCCACGTAAATGCTTTCTGCTTGCTCTCATCAACTCCTGCGTTAAGATTGTCAGTTAATTTCTGAACTTCGTCATTTAACAGGATTATTCTCAGGCTAATTTGGCTCTGTTGTGTTTCCAAACCTGTTACAACAGAATTCAAGTTATTTGTGTTACCTCCATATGTACCAAAGATCTGATCTACTTTCTGCACGTATTGCAAATGTGCTGATTCTATATCATTTAAGTTTGTACTCAGAGTTGAAATATTCCCTGCAGTTCCATAGTCTGATCCATAATTTAGAAATGTATCTATCAGATCTTTGATTTTTTTGACTTCATAATTCCACTCCTGATCATGTGACTCGAATTGGCTTTTTGAAATTTCATAGTTTGCCTTGCTAGACATTTTTTGATATGTTACCATGTCGGAAATATCATGTTGTTGCATTTGCTGTATTGCATATATTCGTGTTACTTCTTGACTCACCGGCATGTTCAAATTTGATAAGACCTTCATCTGGTTTGTAATCGCATATGTTGTAAAAGCATTAAGGGCTAATGCAAGACCCAACATCATTATTATCATTGCAACTGATATCCCAATTCTTAAGCTGGTGCTTGTCTTGTGATTTTGCAAAATCAACTATCTCCTAGAACATAGTTTGATGTTATGCATGAACTATCACCTGTTTAATATTTACAAACTAATTTGTATGTCCTTATGTGTATAAAACAGACAAACAATCAATACTTTCATTTTTGTATCAACCAGTTCTGCTTGGACCAACTGGGACCGAAGTGCCTTCGTATCCATCCCACCCTTTGAATCCTTGTTTGGCCTTCTCTCTCCATAGATAAATTGGCCAGCCTTCAATTTGTGTGATTAGGGCTTGTAATGTAAATGGTTTGTTCATGACCTCAACTGTCTCACTTAATTGTCTGAGTTTTTTTATCAGACTGTTACCATATCCTGTTATGAAGATTATTCTTTGCTTGAAATTTATTTTTTGTATCTCTTTTGCCACATCAATTCCATCCATTCCTGGCATGTTTTGGTCAAGTATGACCACATCAAAATATGGTTTTTCATTATCAGTGCCTTGTTTTACGTAATCATTGTATATCTGTAGGCATTCAATACCATCTCTTGTTGTTATTACTAGATGTCCTCTTTCTTCTAGTGCAATTTTATACGAGTCTGCCAAATCTTTGTAATCTTCTGCTACCAGTATCCTCAGCGACCAATCTTTCAATACTTTTAACAATATTACAATCTAATTTAGTATCTTGTATGTTCAAAGTAAACAAATTGGAAATATCAAATATTTTTGAATTCTTACCCTGCTCTGCTAGGGCCTACTGGAACTGACGTGCCGGTATGTCCATCCCACTCCTTCAATCCTTTTTTTAACATTTCACGCAATTTTGAGACTGGCCATCCTTCAACTTCCGCAAGCAAAGCTTCAACAGTAAATGGTTTATTCATAACTGATGCGTTACTTGTTAATTGCTTGAGCTTTTGTATCACCTCTATTCCGTATCCAGTTATGAAAAGTATTCTTTGCTTTGAATTTACTTTTTGAATTTCTTTTGCAGTCTCAATTCCATCCATTCCTGGCATGTTTTGATCAAGTATGACCACATCAAAATATGGTTTTATCTGACCGTCCATTTGTTTTGTATATTGTTTGTATGTTCTTTGACATTCTATACCGTTTCCTGTCATGATTACCTCGTGACCTCTTCCTTCTAGTGCAATTTTATACGAGTCTGCCAAATCTTTGTAATCTTCTGCAACCAATATTCTAAGAGTCACGTGATTCCATCTACCCCAAATTACTTAGGAGTTTGTGTGTTTTAATCGCACAGCCTGATATTCACATCATATCAATTATAGTCGGTCAGACTTTCAAATATTTCTCAAAATCTGTTTCATTTTGCAAGAATGTGACATATCTAGAATCTAATGAAATCATGTGCTCAATCAATGGTATTAGTTCCTTCTCTTTTCCTTGTTTGAGTGTACTGAATGATTTGCAATATAATGCACTAGCATTATTCGGGTTTGATTTTAAAACCAAATCATAGTGTTCTATCGCCTCGTCATGTCTTTCTAAAGAAGCTAAAATTCTTCCAGCTTGTAAGATCACTTCCTTATACTGAGGATTTTGATTTATTATTGATTGATAGCATGTTAGGGCCTCATCAAAATCGGACAATGATTCTGATGCAATTCCCTTACTGTATAGTGCAGGTATGTATTTTGGATAAGAATTCAATATGTCGTTAAAATACATAATTGCTTCCTCAAATTGCCCAATTTCAAATAGCATCATGCCTTTACTATATGAGCCTAATTTATCAAATAATGATTTTCTATGTGATAAAGCAGATGCATGATCCGGTTTGATATTTATCACTGATTCATAACACTTCAACGCCTCTTCAAATCTTGACAACGATTCCAAGGCAACCCCTTTGTTGTACAATGCAGACAAGTGTACCGGGTTTATTTCTAAAACCTTGTTCAAATATGTGATTGCTTCTTTAAATTGATTCACCTCCAGTAATAACACACTCTTGTCAAACAATGCCAAAACATGTTTTGGGTTTATCATTACTAGTCTATCCAACGATGTTATTGCTTGGTTGTATCTTCCAGCCCTTGCATCAAGCACACTCTTGCTGTATAATGCAGATACATGGTCTGGTCTTGCATCCAATATTGTTTCATAACACTTCAACGCCTCTTCAAATCTTGACAACGATTCCAAGGCAACTCCCTTGTTGTATAATGCAGACAAGTGTCTTGGTTTTGTATCCAGCACCTTGTCAAAACATGTTATTGCATCTGTACATTGTCCTGTTTTGAGATGTAATATTCCCTTGTTATACTGGGCCAAAACATGTTTTGGGTTTATCTCTATTATTCTATCTAATACTTCAGGCGAACAATTGGTATGGCATATCTTATCACAGAGCATTTTTTCATGATGTAATGCAGATACGTGGTCTGGTTTTATCTTCAATACAGCCTCATAGCATTCTAGTGAATCAGGGTATTGTGCTAAAGTTTCTAATGCAATGCCTTTGTGGTATAATGCTTCAACATGCCTTGGTTTTGTATCAAGCACCTTGTCAAAACATGTTATTGCATCTTCAAAATTATTCTTTTTTAGTAGAATGATTGCCTTATCATAGTACGCAGTCGAGTTTTTGGGATCTATCGTGACTAGTCTATCTAAGGATATTACTGCTTCATCTTGTTTTCTAAATTGCGTATCAATCAGACTCTTCTTATATAACGCAGATACATGGTCTGGTTTTATCTTCAATACAGCCTCATAGCATTCTAGTGCTTTTTTCGGTTGGTCTAATAATTCATACAATCTCCCCTTGTTGTAATGAATCTTGAAATTACTAGGGATGATTAGTAGCATAAAATCTAAAAGTTCTAATGCCTTTGAGTATTTTTTTGAGTTATAATGAAAGTTTATCATGCCGAAAAATACTTTATCGAATCCATGTTGTTTTCTTATCTCTTTAAGTAATGATTTTCTTATAATTTGCTCATAAAGTATTATTTCAGGCAGACACCTTTCAATATTAATTGGTGTTTGTGACTGGATCAAGTCAAAGTCTGTCAATAGTCCTATTGAGGACAATTCCTTTTCCAGTATCCTTGTCATCACATTTAACTGAATGTGTGTTTTTTCATCCTCCAGACTCATATGATCATCCACGATGAATGATTGTAAAATTTATCATTCATGTAGAAACTATACAAGAGTAGTTTAAAAACACGTGATTGTTTAGATGTGATGAGCTTTCGCTGATTTTGTAAATCTACTCTTTAATTTGACAGCTTGATAGTGGTATTGCCATGCTGTCAAAAAGCTTGCTCAACTCGCCTGACTTTACAATACATATTACATGTAGAAGTGTATCGTTAAAACTAGTCTGATTAATGCCTGTAAAGTTACTTTCTTTGATGCGGTCCAGAGATTTGGTCAGATTTGCCAATTCACTGGGCGAAAATGAAAGACTAGCATTGAAATTTCCCATCGTCTTGTTATTCAAAAATTCTTGTAATGTGTTGGGAGTTAGATCAAGTGTGGCATTGTCCCCTAGAATTTTTGATAATTGTTCTGGACTCATGTTAAGATTCGTGCTGTTGCCCATCATTTCTGACAGTTGTTTTGGAGTTATCGTCATTTCTGAATCTTGCAGGGTTGTACTGTTGAGGTATTTTGACAATGCTGAGTCGTTTCCTAGAATTTTTGATAACTGTTCTGGACTCATGTTAAGATTCGTGCTGTTGCCCATCATTTCTGACAGTTGTTTTGGAGTTATGCTTAGGTTAGTATTGTTTCCAATCAAATTGGCAAGCTGTTGCGGTGTAATCTTTATCACATTGGTCATATTTGCATAGCTTGGAAACTGACTTGTATAGTTTGATGGGAGTGGTTGACCTGTGTTCACTGTAGGGATATCAATCACTTCAAGATTGTTTGAAAATAGGCTTGAAACATAGAGTTTGTTTGTTACTGGATTTATCGCTAGGTATTGAGCAGCAATACCT
The DNA here is from genome assembly GCF_900177045.1 of Candidatus Nitrosotalea okcheonensis. Classification (NCBI taxonomy): domain Archaea; kingdom Thermoproteati; phylum Nitrososphaerota; class Nitrososphaeria; order Nitrosotaleales; family Nitrosotaleaceae; genus Nitrosotalea; species Candidatus Nitrosotalea okcheonensis. The sequence continues at coordinate 479,848 of NZ_LT841358.1, read as the reverse complement.
GAATTGAATTTATTTATGACAGTATTCGTATTTCCATCTATTTCAAAAATTTCTCCAGTCTGTTCGTTTGTCTGGAAGATCTTGTTTGTTAGAGGATTTGTTACTATTCCCCACGAGCCAGCATTGGTAGGTATGTCTACTATCACATGATTATTAGTTCCATTTATCACTGAAACTACACCTGCTCCCCAATGACTTACGTACACCAGATTGGTTACTGGATTGACTGCAATTCCCCACGGACCTCCATCAGCATGTATTGTGTCAATTACACTATTGTTAGAACCATCTATGACTGAAACCGAATTTGAGAGACTATTTGCAACATAAATGCGATTGGTTGTTGGGTTTACAACAATCCCCCATGGTCCGCTTTGCACTGGGATGTTTGTGATCAAACTGTTTGTCTCGCCGTTAATTACAGAGACTGAATTTGAAAGTAGATTTGTAACATAAATCTGGTTGGTAGCTGGATTCACGGTAACTCCCCACGGATTGTTCGCTACCGCTACATTTGCAATTACCTTGTCAGTGCTTCCGTTTATGGATATGACATTGCCCCTTAGTCTATCTGTTACATAAATAATATTTGTAGTGGGATTTACATCAACACGTGCTGCTCCAGTGTCTGGAAGTATTGATCCTTGATTGAGTTGAATGTGGTCTACAACCTTGTTTGTAAAGCCATCAATCGTATCTAGAACACCTGTGACTGAGTTTATGGCATATATTTTATTTGTAGTAGGATTGATCCCTATTCCTCTGCTTCCCCAGCCAATGTCTATGCTGGTCGCTGCGTATGCTAGGTGGGCTGAAAGGCTGCTTGCTACAATAATACTTATTATGAATACGTATTTCTGATTGTTCAAACCTTACAGTCTTATTCTTTTTCTCGTTCATATAACAATCTGCAATAATGTTTATAAAAATGGTTCCAATTTGGCCTGTTTTCTAGAAAAAAGCAAGAACTGAGAACTCTGGCGTTTCTGTTGGGATGATAGGCCAATCCTCAGATCTAACATGTTTAATCAGTAGTTTTAGATTAATCTATGTCTGTTTAAAACAAACGAGCTACGGTAAATTAGTATATGTAAGACATTTCTGTTATGTCTATGCACATTCTGATAGCCGAAGATGAAAAAGATCTTCTGGATCAATATAAAGACATGCTGGAAGACAAAGGTCACAAGGTGACAATCTCTAAGAATGGGGACGAATGTGTTAAAATTTATCGTGTAGAATATGAAAATAATAAAAAATCAAATGATCTTCTTCCTCCGTTTGACGCCGTTATTTTGGATTACCAGATGCCGCTAAAAAACGGGCTTGATACAGCAAAAGAAATTCTGGAAATGAACTCGCACCAGAGGATAATATTTGCCTCGGGTTTTGTTCAAGAGACTTTTTTTGAATCTATAAAAAATCTCAAGCAAATAACAGAGATAATGAAAAAACCATTTCACCTACAAGCATTGGTGGATACGCTGGAAGACAAGGAGATTTATCAAAAACTTGAGAAACTAAACGTGGATATAGCTGCAATTAAAGAACTCAATCCATCTCATGCTCAGATTAAAGCATATTTTGATGTATTATGTCAGTTACAAAAGGGACGAACATTCTAAAGTCTTGACATGATGTCATCATGTCACAATGCGAAAACTATGCAATATTGCAAAAATCACTAGGAGGTTTTGTACCGTTGTATAATTTCTCTAGTGCGTTGATGTCACACTCTGATATGTATGAATTATCTGTTGAAATTGATTCACGCATGAGATCTTCCATATTACTTGTAGATGGTAAACCTAGTGCATGCCCAAATTCATGTCTTACGATGGATTCTATTTGAGTATCAGTCAGATTACCGGCATCATATATGGTGATGAATACCTTTAGTATCTGGTTGCCGCTTACTATTGTTTTTGTAATTCCATTGTATCCATCAGTGTTCTTGATTGTGGAAAGTGTTATGACTATCTGGCCATCACCATTAGGGGACTGGATTATGTTGAACCTCTCTGGAATGTAGTGTTTTGTGTGAGATGTAGCCTGTAGTGCACCTTGCCACCCGATGAAATATTTTGTGATTCCAGAATTTGAATGATATGCCTGAGAAGTATCTCCCGACATTGTTTCTGTTGACATTATTGATTTTTCTACTGCATTAATCTTTTGGTTGCTTACCTTGGCACTGTTTTCTATATTTACAACCAATGGCATTTGTGTGCTGATATTCCAATATTTGAAGTCGTTTAGCGTACCTCCTTGAAGGTTTTCTGTCACGTACCGCGTTTTTATGTGTGAATCTGTGCCTGATGGTTGAATTACATAATTTTCTGCCACAAAAAATAGCAAGATGACCACAATGGGCAATATCAACAATTCTACCTTGAGTATAGCTTTTGCACTCAGCTTCTGAATTCTTTTTTTAACTAGTATGATTTCGTGTGAAACCATGTTTTGTTTTTGTAGTAATTCACTGATTTCTTGTTTGGGTTCAAAATCTAGTTGCTCTTTTTCTGATTTTACTTCATCTTGTAGTTCTAATAGTTGGATGTACTCTGTGGTCTTGTTAAGCTCGTTTGTTAAATGTTCAAGATGACTACGTAAGTGTTTTATGGAATTTTCCCTGGTTTGCATTCTTTGGGTCATGTTTGCTCATTCTCCTATGCTAATGTTGTAATAACATCCCAAGGAGTCAATACGTTATTCTGTGTCATTACAAATGCATTTTTCATTCCTAACATTATCTTACACATCTCAGGTACTGTGATATTGTCAGATATTATTCGACCATTCTTCAAATTCAATATGCTTGCCTTAGAATCCAGAAAGTCGTCAACATCCTCAAGATAGTTTAATTCAGATATTTTTTCAAATATCATCTGCGGAGTAACAAATAATGGTGTTTTCTCCAAGATCACAACATCAGTATTATTTCTTAACATTTCACCTATTAGAAAACCTATGCTATCCTCTTTTTGAAAAGTAACAACTTTTTTTGATGGTATGTCTGCAACTTTTATTCTTGTGTCACACAGTATTCCAACCTCTAGTAGTCGTCTTGCTGAAATTGTTGAAAATTCACCATCTGTTGTTTGCACTAATGCAAAATCTCTTCTAATGTCATTCATTCTTTTTAGTAAATCATAAACTCGCATTTTTGCTGATACCATTTCTAAATCTCTGTTCATTATGTTGTTTACTGCCTGTTCTGAAAAAAAAGCATGATTCGGGTTTGAATACAGGCCTTGTAAAACTTCTCTACTTCCAACCATTCCAACTGGAGTATCGTTTTCCATCACTACCAAATTATTGGTATGCGTTGCAAGAAAGCGTACTAACATGGATGTTGCTACCCAAACTTTTTCCTTACTTTCAATTGTTGCCATTGATGAACATACCAACAAGTGTGGTAAAATCTCCTCAATTGTACAATGATTGAGATCCTTGCCCAATGTGGAAGGAGAAAAAAGTATTGACTCTTTTTTATTGTGATTTTTCATTTTATCATATATCAAGTCATGTAAATCGGTTAAGAATCCCCTGACCATCTAAAATGCTCCTGAGGCGAAATGTTTGTTTAAATAAATGTAAGGCTTCACAAATCTTAATTAAAACTTTGAAATGATATTTTTTAGTATGTTCGCATTGAACAGACTTGTGTTTGGTTTAATTATTGGAACACATTGTTTTTGAAAATTTAAACATCTAGTGTTTGGTCGGTCTTATTTTGATTGCGTGTTTATGCGCGATGACATTTTCTTAAATGATGGTAAACTCTTTCTCTTGATTAAAATACCGCTTATCACAATTGTGCCAAGTACCATTATTGGTAGCGTGTCAATTCCTCCAACTTTGAATGTTTTCAAATTTTCCTGGATGTTTCCAAGTGGTGATAATTTTGCTGCCGTTACATTGACACCTGACGCATATACATTGGTTCCATTAATGTTTATCAGTGTACTTGCATGTGATGGAATATATCCTAAACCAGTTGCGTTGACATTTAGATTTATGGTGCTACTATTGGAATTTGCTAGTAGGACAATATTTGCGGTTCCATTCTGATTTGTCACTGCATCGCTATTCTGGATAATGGCACCACTTGTTTTCCACTGTATCATCATATTCTTTAGTGGATATCCATGATATTGTGCAGTGACGTTCGCAATTAATGATTCTCCAGGCAGGGTGGATTTTGGAGCTTCTAGACTAAGGGTAGGAGAAAAGCTATCCACCTTAATAACATAAGTAGAAAGTGGCATATCATTGGCAAATACTGATACCTGTGATGTTCCAGTAGAACTTGGAGTTACGTCTAATGGTGCATAGTATTGTCCTTTCGCAATTGTGATGTTTGTAGGAAGTGTTAAAACATCTTTGTTGCTTGAAATGAGTTTTAGAGTGATGTCCTTTTGAGCAAATACGGGTTTTCCATTAGAATCCAAAATCTGGATTACCAATGCATTTTGCATATCCATAAAAATTGGATTTGGGTAATTCAAAACCACCTGTGAAGGTGAATTGCTGAACGATTGTAATGCAATGGAAGTCTGACTATTATCCGAAAGTATGTTTACAGTCGAAGTACCAGATTTTAAAGAATTGGAATCTGCCAAGATTATCGAGTCACCTTTGTGGATCATAGTCTGTTTGACTGAAAAATAATTGTTAGGTATTACTTCTAGAGCAGAATCATTTGTAAAGTAAACCGGCATACCTGTAGAGTCTGTAGGATATGCTGCAATCGGAAAGTTTGTGTTGCTCAATATCTCTGGCACCAAAGACTGTACCTTGAGCGAGTTACTTGCTGGCAATGAAATTACTGGACTAACAGTCTGATCATTGTATGTTACAACGTGTAATGATATTGAAACGGGAATGGCGGTACCCACCTTGGCAAACACTGGTGCAACACCTGATCCTTTGTTCAGTATCACATTATCAACTGCAAGCGAATTTGCATCAGACGAATCAATCTCTATCTGCATGTCGTGGCTTGCTATTATTGGATTTCCATTTTCGTCTTCCAAATGTAAAACTCCAATCAATTCATCTTTTCCAGTTGCTAATATTGGTAAAAGATCTATTCTAGCTGATTTGTCATCATAAAATTTAGTTGTAAATGTAGTTATCTGGCTTGGCCCGGAATTGACATATCCATTTGGCGTCGATGATAAGACATTGTATGTTCCATTTGCTCCTGCACTGACAGCGATGTTTGTATATCCCCAATAGGACCCTTTCTTTATTATTATTGGTGCATTTGCTTCTACATTTTGTATTATGGGACTTGAATTTGTCAAAATTGCATTGGGATTATTTATGTTCACTGGAATCACAATGTCTTTTTTTGCGGGAGTAAGATTTCCAGAAGCATCTGTCAACTGCGCAATAGCATAAGATGTCGAAGATTGATAATTGTTGATCTTTTTAGGATATACATACATGTGTATTATGGGCGATCCTATTTGATTAACGGTAACGGTAGCACTTGAAGACTGGAGTGAGTCGGCAGATGCAAATATTTGTGTAGTTCCAATTTGCATTACTTCAAATTTTTCTATTCCGTAATACTCTCCTGCTTTTATCAAGAGATGGGTGTCTGCAAGTTTTACAACCCTGCTATCTGTTGTATCCAGATTGACAAGAATGTCGTTTTTTGCAGTAGCAGGTGAACCATTATTATTTATCAGTTCTACTGTAAAATATCCTGTATGTGGACCATTAATTGAAAAAATTGACGGGGTTGATTGAACAGCTAGTTTCACTGGATAATTTTGATTTCCGTACACGGTTATTGGAACCTCTTGAGAGACAAAACCCGGTGCACCAATCTCAATTTTTGCACTGCCCTGTCCTACTGTCTTTAATTTAATATTTGTAATGAAATTGTCGCCAGATTCCACTCCTATTACCTGTATGATTGAGGAATCCGTCGAAGAAAATACCATGTTTTCAATTTTTTGAGGGTATATGTTGCCACTATGTAAGGCATACACTTGCAATACTCCATCCGAATTCTCGATTAGTTTATCAGGCATTATTCTTACTCCGAAACTGTAATCACTATCGGCATACGATTTCATGATTCCAACACTGAAAATTATAATTAGAATTAGAAATATAGTCCTCAATGCTATGCAAAATACCTTAAAATGTGATATAAGATGGTGTGTGATTAATCTGAACGAAATTTAAACTTCTAAAACTAAACTGGAAAACCTTATGCGGATTGATATACAACTTCAATGGGTTTTGATTTTTTCCACAAATGCTCACATAGACTAAAGATGTTGTTTACAATCTCTGTAGAATTTGTGTGAACTATGGAATCTGCATCATCATTTAGATCCATGGTGCCTTTCATTGAACCAGACATTACAATCTGTTTGTCTTTTTCTGCAACCATTCTTCCCTTAGATGGCAGCTTGCCTACTCTGGTATCAGTTGCACCAAGTTTCTGTACCAAACTGATCGCCTGTTTGTTTTCAACTTCCGTGATTATTCTGACTTCTCCACCTTTTTTGATACAATCTTTTATCTTTTCAGGTATTGCGGTATGGTACATCCTCATTATGTCTTCTACAGTACTTACTACATATACAACATCACTTGCTTCGTTTATCAATTTTCCAATTCTTGCATAAATATTAGATCTGCCCTGTATGATTGAAAATGATGACATGGAATTGTCTGGAGTGGGGCGTTTTAATTCTTCAAGATTGGCAACAACCTGTTTTGACAGTTTTTCCATCGTTGTAATCTCGTCTTGCTTTTTCTGTATTATGCCCTTGAATGCTTCTTCTGGATTTACTGACTTGCAAATTGTAGGATTTGATAACGTAGTTGTAATCAACCCTAGGTTTCGTAACTTTGTAAGTGCTCGATATGCCTTGCCTCTATCCACATCTAGTTTTGCAGAGAGGCTTCCAACTGTGACCTCTCCAGTTCGGAGCAAACCCAAGTAAATTTTGGCATCATCTCCTTCTAAACCAAAGTACTTTAATGTTGAAAATAGATCTTCTTCAGTATTCAAAACAAAACACTCCTAAAACTAGAAAATTCATGATCGAAATAATGCATAAAAAGACAGGAGGATACTGCATTTTTATCTATTTTAAGCATGGAACTGCCCTCCGTTTGATATGATTTGAGTTCTGAACTCTGATACATTGTAGATCGGATTCTACTTTTGTAAGTATATAAGTAGATTGATCCCACGACATTCCTTTTTTGTCTAATGCCATTGACAATTGTTTTATAATTCATGGTTAATGAGAGGAAATTCATCATAGTGATGTAGAATCATACAGTGATATGAGCAATTGTTTGTATAAAATAAACAAACGCAAACAGGGAGAGAAGCCGTGCTTGAGAATATTTTTATTAAAAATAAATTTTAGATGGTACGAACAATTCCAGTTATCATATTTTAGGAAATATCTTGTCATTGTTGTAATACACAATGAGTCCATTGGAGAAAACAATAATGTCTCATTATGTCATATCATTAAATTAAAAACTTTGAATATATTACAGTCTTCAAATACTAGTAGAAATGTCATAAGTTACATGTTAGATTTATGATCTGCCATATCTGATGAAACCAATGATTGCGTCTTACTTTGAACAATATTATGAAATACGAAAGTAAACACGACATCATTTTACATCATATGGAATTATGCGGCAAGACGATATCAATGCGGATGTTTAATTCTTGATATGATTGATCATGTTCACTGGAAAATGATTCCAAATAATTAGGCATATCAGTAAATAAATTTGAGAAATCTTAATTTATTGATGAATGTAACTTTCTCATCATTAGTATGCCTCTTGATGTAACTGATATCCGAGTTATAATGGCACTACTAATGTTAGGAATTGCATCATACACCGATATCAAAAAGCGAGAGATAGACGACAAGATATGGATGATCTTTGGTGGACTGGCAGTATTCCTTTTATTTTTCACGCCCAATATATTTAATTCTCTTACCACAGTTGGATTTTCACTAATCATAGTACCGATTGCAATATTTGTTTGGCGCATTGGTTTTTTTGGAGGTGCGGATGCTTTTGCACTGATTGTTCTCGCCGCACTTGCTCCTGAATCTACCTTTTCTATCTCTCAGGTGAATCCATTTACTACATTGTTGAACACTGTATTACTTTCAATAATTCCAGTGATAGCAAACATAACAAGAAACATCATTTCAATACTAAGACATGAAGATATCTTCAAGGGTTTTGAAAATGATACCAGAAAAAACAAAATAATTGCCATGTTTATAGGACATCGTTCAAAAAATCCAAAATTTAGTTTTTCCATCGAAAAAAGAGAAGGAGGTATGCGCAAGTTGGACTTTGCATTAAAAAATGCGGACAATGGAGAATTTTGTTCTTCGCCGGACACTTGGGTTACACCTGGAATTCCATACATGATCTATATTTTAGGAGGGTTTATCATCCAACTTGTTTATGGAGATGTAATCATTAACATTATCAAGACATTTTATTGATGTCCATTATTTAGCGTCTCTGGGTTTTCTAATCTAAGGTTTATTAGTTGTAAAAAAAAACGCCTAGTTGTGAAACTAAAGGTTGCAATTGCAATGGCAGTTATATCCATAGTGATGCTTTGCATCTATGGCGCAGACGTAATTGTGGCCAATGGCAGTAAAACGGGATTTCTCCCAATGGATGTATCTGTAAGAGGATCAATTTTTGGAATAATTCCGTCAGCAATGCTGATAATATCTTTCTTCATAACTAGGAAAGAACCATCTAAAAAACTAGGGATGCTAATAATAATTGGTGGTGTGCTGATACTTGCTGGCACTGGAATAATCGTTGCAATGCAGAGTGCCCAGTCTCAAGACACTCGTGCTATTCGAGAAATGGGCGCCGTTTTAGGGATAGGCATCATCATTGCCATTTTGGGCGCAATTAAAATACGAAAATCATAGATTTCCCAGCGTAGTCATTAAGCTAGTGTGTGTCTAAAGAAATATTCAAAGACAAGGCCATGCAATTAACCATGTGGCAAATTGTTCTAAATGTGGTCAGGATGTAAGTAAAACACATGATTGTGAACATACTGGTGGCCATGAGTATTGTGTAGAATGTTATACTGAATTACATTATTATCTTACTGAGGAAAAACCTGCAAGTAATTCTTGAATTTTTTGGAATATCAGATGTGAGACTTTCCAAATCTTTTAATTCAAATTGAAGAATTCATTATTTATGAAAGCAATACTTCTTTCCGGTGGATTTGGTAAGCGACTCAAACCACTGACAGATTATCTGCCAAAACCTTTGATACCGATTTATAATTATCCAATTATTGAGTGGCAAATACATTATTTCAAGAAATTCGGAATAAATGATATCATAGTATGTGCAGGTTACAAGGCAGATCAAGTGATAAAACACTTGGAAAGCAAAAACCTTGGAGTACATTTGGAATATTCAATTGAAACCGATCCACTTGGTACTGCTGGTGCAATAAAAAAAGCAAGTAAGTATATTGATGCCGAGAATTTTTTCGTTATAAATGGGGACATCTTGACCGATATTGACTTGAACAAACTAAAGACTCATTCCAATTCTATTGCGGTAATACCACTTAGAACATCGTTTGGAATTGTTCATCTTAATGGAACCAAAGTTGAACGATTTGAAGAAAAGCCTGAGATGTCTGATTATTGGATGAATGCAGGCATATATTATCTGAATACGGATATTTTAAAACATCTACCAAAAAACGGTAATCTTGAAAGCACCACATTTCCATTTCTTTCCCAATCTGGAATGTTATACGCAGTAAAATATGACAGAGTTTTTTGGAAATCCGTTGATTCTTACAAAGATATGGAAGAATGCGAATTGCTTATCAAAACTAACAAATATGAAAAATTCATTTTTTCTAGGTGAGTGACATGAGACTGGGGTTTAGTCTGGGCTCTCTCTTGTCGGTTGAAGAGATTTTTGATTGTGCAAAAATATTGAGCAAATATCACGCGGATTCCATTTGGATTCCTGAGACATGGGGAATGGATTGTTGCTCTGTTTTATCACATGTATCTGGCATTGCAAACGAGCCAAAGTTAGGCTCATCCATCATCAATATCTATTCCCGTAGTCCTGCATTGGTAGCCATGTCTGCAGTTACTCTTGATGTTATATCTAATGGGCGATTCATGTTAGGACTAGGTACAAGCAGTAAACCAATTGTCGAGGATTGGCATGGCATTAAGTTTGAGAATCCGCTACACAGGATGCGGGAATATGTGGATGTTATTCGTCTTGTCATGTCAGGTAAAAAAGTATCATATGACGGCAAATTTTTTCACTTGAAGAACTTTGGTCTTTTGATCAAACCTAGGAGAACCAAAATACCAATCTACCTTGCAGCAATAAACCCAGAGATGGTAAAACTCACTTGGGATATTGCAGACGGGGTAATTTTTTATCTCCGGCCACTTCATGAATTAAAAGGAACAATTGAAATGATGCAATCCAAAAGAAAAATTGATGTTACATGTCAATTAATAACATGTGTTTCTAATGATTATGAAAAATCAATTACTCGTGCCAAGAAAACCATTGCATTTTATGTTTCAGTTGGAACAGCTTATCGACAATTTCTAGCATCACATGGATTCAAAAAAGCGACAGATGTAATATTTGAAGAATATAAAAAAAACGGCCTCAACGGAAACCATGTGTTTGTGACGGATGATATGGTAAACTCTCTCTCAATATGCGGAACGCCTGAGGATGTAAGACGAAAAATGCTTCAGTTTGTTGAAACTGGGATAGACTTGCCTATACTTCAATTCAATCCTGTAGAGAACGTAAAAGAATCCTTTGAACTTCTTGTCAAGACTCTTGCAAGGGATATGCAATGAAAAAAGTGGCAATCGTTGCAGTAGGCATTACCAAGTTCAACAAGAGTGAAAAACCGCTTGAATCCCTAATGCTCTCATCAATCAGGCCAATTTTTGAGAATACACGGAATCTAGAACAAGATGACATTGATGTTCTACTTACATCTACAAACGCAAATCGCAACTATCTTGCAAACATCATATCCGAGTTATCTGGAATCAAACCAAGAATATCGCATTCTGTTGAAAGTCTATGTAATTCAGGTACGAACTCTCTGGTTTCAGCATATGCCTATGTGTCCTCAGGGCTTGCAGATGTTGCACTTGTTGTAGGTGCTGATAAATCAGACAATCCAGGCCTTGTTCTAAACTGGGACATGTCACGCGGCGAATATAGGCATCCAATTTTTTGGTCGTCCATGTTCACAAGTGCACACATGAGAAAATACGGTACCACCCTTGAAGATCTGGCATACGTGTCTGTGAAAAACCACAGAAATGCGTTGGATAATCCACATGCATATTTTGAGAAACCATTTTCACTTGATGATGTGATGCGTTCTAAAAACCTCACTGAAAATTTACGGTTACTTGACTGTTCGATGCCATGTGATGGTGCAGCATCTGTCTTGGTTTGTTCGGAAGAAAAAGCGAAAAAATTTACAGATATGCCAATCTGGATATCAGGTATTGGTCAGAAGACTATCTCTGCAAGTTTTACAAAGAATAATGATTTGGCATCCATGGAATCGACAAAAAGTGCGGTTGGTGATGCTTATCGTATGTCTAACAAGACTGCCTGTGATATCGATGTTGTTGAGCTTCATGATGCGTTTAGCATATGTGAAATCATAGAACTGGAAGACATGGGATTTTGTAGAAATGGACATGGATCAAAACTTGTACGAGATTTACATGATACAAATAATAAAAAGGTAAACCCAAGGGGAGGACTGATTGGAGCTGGGCATCCACTTGGTGCAACCGGAATAGCACAAGTTGTAGAAATACATCAACAACTAAGTGGTAAGGCAGGGAAAAGACAGGTGGATGGTGCACAAACTGGACTTGTTCACAACATGTCTGCGGGTTCTACATCATCAACTGTGTTGGTGTTAGAAGTATGACTAGATTTGAAGATGAACTAAGAAACAATAACTTTGTGTGCAGTTATTGTATGAAATGTCAACATTTTGTATGGCCTACAAGTGAATTTTGCAATAAATGTCTTGGAAATATAGTGTGGAAACAAGTGTCAAGGAATGCAAAACTTGTTGAAGTTTCTAGCGCTGATGGAAAATATTTTTGCATTGCAGAGTTTGAGGGACATATTCGAGTATTTGGCTCCCTTTTAGGGAATCATACAAAACACAATAAAAACCTGACTCTGGAAAAATGCAACTATGATGAAAGACCACAGTTTGTATTCAAAACTAGATGAAGTGTAGTTTACGGGAATTGGAGATTTGATTTTTCCAATTCTAAAATTGGAATATAGAGTGACATTCCATCGGTTCCAATTTTTTCTACAAAACTATAATCTCCTGTTAGTCGCTTTAATTCAATGAATTTCTTTGCTGGTGGACCATTTGTTACAAGATAATGGATCACATTTCCACCAATAGTTCCTGTTTGTATGAAAATAATGTTCTGACCACTGTGGTGCAAATGATAGATCAAGGGAACTGCGCCAAGAACTGACTGGGAGGAATATAAAATAACTTTGAGAAGATCACCGTACTCTTTGTATTTCAAGTATGTTGCTTGATTTTCATTTATGGCCATGGTTCTGTTATTGGAACCATGACATATTAATGCTAAGACACAATTCAGATTGTTTTTGTAGACGGGTTTTTGATTTGAGCTGATAGTGACAAAAAATAGGTACACAGGTGTTAGTATAATTACCACCTAGTCTATATCATCAAATTCATTGTATAAAATTGAAGGCAAGTGACGTCCGTAGAGCAATCTAGATTTTACAACTCCAAGGCCATATCACGTAAAAAAAATATCAAAACAGCTAACCAGATCATAGCTAGGACTAGAAGGCAAAGAGGTTACAATTGGGAAGATACGTTAGTAAAAAGATTTAATGCTGTTGATGGTTGGAAAGCCTTTAGACTTGGATCTCCAAGTGTGGGATTGCCAGACATACTTGCGGTCAGCACTATGGAGAATGTCATATATACAATTGAGGCAAAATCTGGCACAAATACAACTTTGAGAGTTCCATCTGATCAAATACAACGTTGTCTGAAATGGATACATACTTTTGAGCTATATCAGACAAGAAAAATGATTATCGCATTCAAATTTTCATCCAAGAAAAGAATAGATACAGGAAAATACGAACATCGCGAGCTTCGAGAATACTTTAAAATTTGGGACGAGAAATATCCTGTAACTGATTTTATTTGTACGTATGACGGTGATACTTATGTCATGCATGATGGAAAGAGACAATCATTGAAACTAGAATCAGGCACCATGCCATTTACTAAAAGATCGAAGGTAAATTAGATCGAATACTTCTTTAATGTGATGTGATAAACACAAGATAATGAGCTTTGAAGATTTTGTTGATGAACGTAGCCTAGTTAGCAGAGATGCACTTGGCACCAAGGAGATAAAACTTAAGTTGCTTGAAGTTGAGGATGATACCTCCGACCACATTTGGAGATTCGGGGTCAGGGTAAAAGTAAAAAAAATCCTGATCACAATAAAACATATCAACACACAACAGATCGAGGAGGGAGAATGTGATTTACATGACATTGAGAAAGAAATGAAAGAAAAAAGGCACTATAGTTCTACAAATAGATGGGTCCCAACAACAGATATAAAAAATGGGTACATCATTAACTCAAGACACGCGTCATTATTAGCTGATGCGGTAGCATTGGACTATATTACAATTTAAATCGAGTTTGCAATGACATCCATGTGTATTGATTTCCATGTTGCTGCCTGCGATAATTTTTTACTTTTCCCACTGAATAACACAAAATTTATTCTCTGAATTTTATTTTTGTTTCGTAGGATAAGTCTTTTCATGATTGGTTCTGTATTTACCTGAATGTCAAGCCCAGTTTTGTTCAGAAATTTAATAAGGAGATCTCGTTGATTTTTGCCTGTTTGAGATGTGATAAACGGTATGGTTTCAAATCCAGTCGTCGACCATTTGATGACCATAATTTTGTGTCTAAACTTGACTAGAACTCCTGTACATTTTAAAACAAATCTTCCGCACGAGAGGCGTGTGAAAAACTCTAATGTCTCTTTACTTACTATAATCTCTTTTCTATCTTGCACTATCATGGAATTTAGGCTAAAGTATCTTCCCTTGTGGTATATCAAAGGGCTCTTGACATCGTTGTGTTTTATGTAAACAACTTTTCCTACTAGCATGATGTGATCACCAATTTTTTCTTTTCGGACTAGTTTACATTCCGCATTTATAGTGCAGCCCGAAATCATTACTGTTTTGATTTTTCTGGATTTGATAATTTTGAAAACATTTTTGATTTTTAACTTGTCAATTTCTGACCCTGAATATCCGCCTGCCACATTTATTGCAGTTGTTTGATCTGTTGATGCCACATTTACACCGAATTCTTTTGTTTTTTCTATGTTCTTCAGGGTTTGAGATCCACTCTGGATAAAAATGGCAATCAAAATGGGGTTGTATGAAATTTGTATCACCCATTCTGCTGCCATAATATTGGGGCCTTTTGTGCCTCTTGAGGTAATCATGCTTACACCTGTGGAAAAATATCGTTCTGCTTTACTTGGAACTTTCCTAGTCAAGATCCTATTCATTATATCTCCAGTAATTGTTCTTTTTCACAGAAAACTTTATGAAAGCAGGATGGCGAGTCCATGCATGATAAGCCAGGAAATTACCATAAATGGTAAAAAATACCGTTTAACACTGACTGATCAGGTGCTTTCGGATGTCCGAAGACTCAAAGCGTTGTATAATGCAGCATATGAAGATCCGGAAAGTTTTGACGAAGTAAGCTCTGCCATATCAAATACCATTACTCAGATAGCATCGGCTGTAGAACCAGAAGTTTCAGATAGCGACCTGGATGGTCTGATTCAGGCCGTTATGAAAGCAGTAGATGAAAAAAGTAAAGAGACAGAGGAGGCAAAGATAAAACATCTAGAGGACAAAGCCAAGTCTGCAAAAAAATCCACTGAAAAACCTAAAAAACCAAAAAAATAGACCATACAAGAACCCTCATATTGGTTAAATGCAATAAATCTTCAGAAGAAATATGCAAACACATTGTGAATGTGGTATCTGCGGACATGTATCTGAAAAAGAATGCATTGCAAAAGAGTGTAAGTGTTGCATCAACTTTCACATGCGTTCAGGCCCAAAAAAATAGTTAGTTTTTTTATGGTATCAGAGGTTTTTGTCTAAAACGTAAATTCTTTAGATTTAAATACGAACCAACTAACTTTTGCATAATGCAGTCACAGGCATATCTAAAATGCATAGATCCGGCATGTGGTCTACAGTACCCTGTCACTGATACCAGAATTGAATGTGATAAAGGTCACTTACTTGATGTCAAATATGGTTCTATTCCACCAATTTCATTAAAAGAAGTTTTTTATAAACGCAGAAATCACGCAAACAATATTTTCAATGAAAGCGGCGTATGGCGTTTTCGAGAGCTTTTGAATTTTTGTCAGATTGACACTGAAGATATTGATCAATGCTCAAAATATCTTGTATCTTTAGACGGTGCAGAAGGCAGGCTCTCAAAACCATATCACATGTCACGTGTATCGCAGTATGTTGGACTACAAAATTTCTGGCTGCAGCCTGAAGGATACAATCCAAGTGGTTCCTTCAAAGATAATGGTATGACAACTGCTGTAACACATGCAAAACTTGTTAAAATTAAAAAAATAATATGCGCATCAACTGGTAACACTTCTGCATCTGCTGCAATGTATGCTGCAAATGAAAACATGGATTGTGATGTATACATACCCGCAGGAGAAGTTGCGCCTGGAAAACTTAGCCAGGCATTTCAGTTTGGAGCTCAAGTTGTAGAAATCAAAGGAAATTTTGATGATGCACTATCTGCTTCACTAAAACAGGCAGGACAGGTAGGTGGGTATACAGTAAATTCTGTAAATCCATTTAGAATCGAGGGACAAAAAACAATTGTATTTAGGGCCTTGGAATTTTTGGACTGGAATCCACCTGACTGGATAGTGTACCCAGGAGGCGCACTGGGAAATACGTCAAGCTGTGGCAAAGCACTCATGGAGTTGTACGAGTGGGGGTGGATAAAGAAAATACCTCGTCTTGCTATTGTAAATTCTGAAGGTGCAAATACTTTGTATACTTTGTACAACGGTAAATTCGAAAATACTGAATTGCGATGGAATAATGGAAAACCTGATACCGATTTAATTAAAAAGTATTATGAACATATGGATGCAAACCAGATCAGGCCCAAGACCAAAGCTACTGCAATCCAGATTGCAAAACCTGCCAATATTCTCAAGGGATTACGTGCGCTTGACTTTACAAACGGGGTTGTAACACAGGTATCTGATGCCGAGATGCTAGATGGTATGGCACTTGTTGGCCTAAATGGGTTTGACTGTGAAATGGCATCAGGCGCGGTTCCAGCTGGCGTAAGAAAATTAATCGGTGAAGGAATAATCAAAAAAGATGAAACCGTCGTAGGAATATTGACAGGACGACAAAAAGACTCTAGTATCCCTGTAGATTACCACAAGAATCCACAAAACAAGTTTGCAATCCCGCCACGAACCTAGCTGTTGCTTGAAACCTTTTCTATTTTTATTCTACTTGCCTGATTATTTACTGCTTCTTCCACAGTCATCTTGACAGACTCTATTATCAACCTGTCCCCCACCCTTGGGATGTCCTTTAATTTGTCATGCAATAAACCGTTCAGTGTAGAATAGTCATCGCCCTGCGGTATGTCTGATTTTAATATTTCATTTACTGTATCAATCTCAACATCTCCACTTGCAAGCATTGTATTCTTGTCTAACATCTTGAAATTGAGTTCCTCCATGTCCGTTTCGTCCATTATCTCACCTACGATCTCTTCCAATAGATCTTCAAGTGTAACACAACCTTCTACACCTCCAAACTCATCGACTACAATTGCCATATGGGTCTGCCTACCTTGCATCTCCCTGAGAAGTTTGCTTATTCTCTGTTCTTGCGATACAAAAATTGGTTTTCTGGAAAGAGATTCCAAAGTAATTATTTTTTCATCCCTTTCTAAATTTTTTAACAAGTCTCGTACATGTAAAATACCTATAATTTGGTCAGTAGTATCTTTGTATAGCGGAATTCTTGAATAGCCACTTTTACTTATCAGAGGCATTGCATCAAACAAAATCATCTTTGCTGGAAGCATGAACATTTTTGTTCTCGGAGTCATGACTGCACGTATTACAATGTCATCAAACTTGAGCGCACCGTGTACCAATTCACGTTCATGTTTTTTCAATGCCTTGTCTTCTAGACCTTGTTCAATTACATTGTAAATTTCTTGTTCTGTAATTGGCGGTGGGTGATAAGGACTTCTTAGTATCCAAAGTATTGCATGTGTGATTTTTTCAAATAATATGACAAATGGATAAAAAATGTAACTAAAAGTAAGTGTAATGCCACTTATCCAAAGCGACACTTTAACTGGATTTGCATTACAGTAAGATTTGGGGGCATTTTCACCAAAGATTAAAAGTATGAAAGTCATTATTCCGATTGACATTGCAAGACCCCCTTTACCAAACAAACTCAGTGCAACCTCCGTGGCAAGTGCAGAAGATCCTACATTTGCCAATACTGTTCCAAGGTTTATGGTTGCAAGCATTCTGTTAGGATTGGATTTCAATTTGGCAAGGGAAGATGAACCTCTTGCTTTTTCTTTTAACAGTTGGTTAACTTTGGCCTTGTTTGTTGCAATTAATGCAATTTCAGCCCCACTAAAAATGGCTGATAAAGCTACTAATAATGCAAGTAATATTATTTTTAAAATCAGCTCACTATCCACGATTAATTACCTCGATGTGAATGCCTTCCACATTGTATTGATGTTAAATTCTGTGTTTTAACTGATAAATGTGATGATTGAATTTCAAACAATTGGTGTGTATACCATTTTTGAACTGTCTCTTTTATAAGTTCACATTAATCATCAAGGGTTTTTGATAACAAACTGTTCCATGTGAAATTATTATTCTCGTTTCTTTGAAAAGTGTTCTTGCAAAAGTTTTTTCTTTTCTTCCATGTGAAACAGCTCTTCAGTATGTTTGAAGGCATCTTCTCTTTTTCTCTTGAATAACATTGCTTGCATTAAAAGATGGTTTTCAGGTACTACTATGCCAGTCTGATCATCAGAGTAGGTCAGTTTAACAGTATCATCTTGAACTTCAATAACATCTGCATGAATGTGAATCATGTTGGTATCTTTAAAACTAAATTTTATGGATTCTGCGTAATCTCTAATATCCTTTGTTCCTTTTGCATCATATAATGTTGCAACACCATATTCATTTTTGTATAGATCTAGAATTTCTTGCGAATTTGGTGCGGTACAATCAAAACGAATGTCCATCAAGTGTACATGCATTTGTCTCGTTGGAATTTTGAGAGCACGAATGAAAAGTGGTGTATCTGAACCCATGTAACTTTTTACATCATCATTGTGATGTGGTTTTCTAGTCCATTCAACAGAGTCTTTCACTTGGGTCTTCGAATCCTCAAGGTCTGCCCATCTTCTCAGTAATGTAGCATCAAATCGCTTGATCTTTTTTCCATATTTTTCCTTGAGAGGCTGGAGTATTCGTCCCATTCCAGTAACGTTGCAACTTCCTTGCATCACGTATTTTGCATCAAATGCTTTTTCATAATTTACACGAGAGTTGAATATTAGGTTTGCAACAGATTCCTCTCCGCCAATTTTTTCGCCGCCTTGAAAAATCGCATTAACATTTTTTGGTTCATACAATATTTTTTTATTTTTATATCCAACACCACCCGGGGAGGCGTCTATTACTAGATCACTTTTAGATATGATGTCTTCAATCGTCCCAGATATCTCATAGTTTTTAAAAACACCAGTTTTTTCCTTTGGGACATAGACATGAAATCCTCTAGATATTGCATCCGCAATCTTGTCGTCAGGAGAATACTTGCCAACCCCAATTACCTCTATATCCTTGTCACCAGATATGAACTGGGTTATTCTGCTACCAATAGAACCATACCCATTGACAAAAACCTTTTTCATGTCATTTCTGAGGGAAAATCCTATTTATTTGGTTGCACACTTGCCAAGAACTAAATAATCTGTAGACCTAAATCAAATTCTTGAAGGTTCATCTACCATCAATAGGAATTGGGATCGGTGCAACTGTTATCATTATAATCATGATTTCTTTATTCGGGCAAGTCTTTCCAAATCATATGGCATTAACTAGTACACAAACTATTTCCCTTGATAATGCTACATTACAAAATGATGCATCATCTTCGAAAGTAGCAATGAACCTGCTGACAGACAATACATCTCCAGTGCTTGGTTCAAATAATGCACCGATTACCATGATTGAATTCGGAGACTATCAGTGCTTTTATTGTAACCGGTTTTATCATACAATCGAGCCTGATATCGTTAAAAACTACATAGACACTGGAAAAGTACGCATGGTCTTCAAGGACTTTGTTATAATTGGTCAAGACTCAGTGAATGCAGCACATGCCGCACATTGTGCACAAGAACAAGGCAAGTTTTGGGAGTATCATGATACACTATACAATAACTGGGCCGGAGAAAATACCGGATGGGCATCATCAAGCAATCTGTTAAAGTTTGCAAATGATGTTGGGTTGAATGACACTCAATTTGGGCAGTGCATGTCCCAGTCCAGATATATTTCAACTGTCCAAGGCAGTCTTTCAAACGCCAAGGATCTCGGATTGACTGGAACCCCTGACTTTTTCATCATAGCGCCAGACAAGACTGTGACAAAAATTGTTGGAGCCCAGCCCTTTAACGTGTTTGATGAATTATTCAAATCCAAGCTAAAATCGTAAGAGATTTCACATATTTTGTAATAATATGATAAAAATTATTACTCTTTGAGATCAAAGTAGATTCTCATAATCCTTATATCTGCAATTAGAAAGCTGAAGCTATTGGCCGCAGGCATAGATGACATTGCCATCTACATTCCAAGATTGTTTGTAGACGCAAGAGACTTTGCAAAAGCTCGTGGTATGGACCCCGACAAGCTACAAAGAGGTCTTGGTGTATCAAAAATGGCTATCGTAGATACTAATCAAGATCCAGCATGCATGGCTGCAAATGCCTGCATGAGAATAATGGAAAGAAACAAAATTTCACCAAAAGACGTTGGTAGACTCTATGTTGCAACAGAATCTGCACTTGATGAATCAAAAGCGATGAACTCATACGTAATTGGCATGCTGGAGCAGGTATATGGTAATGATTCATTTGGGCATTGCGGTGGAATTGAATGCAAGTTTGCATGTGTTAGCGGTTCTTATGCTTTGTACGACAATGCCAATTGGGTAAGAGCTGGAGAAGCAGAGGGCAAGTCTGCCATCGTTGTAGTATCAGATATTGCAAAATATGATCTTGGTTCAAGCGGAGAATATACCCAGGGTGCAGGTGCTGTTGCCATGCTTCTAAATGATAATCCTAGACTGATGACTTTTGATCCAAAGGTTACATCAACTTCTATTAAAAATGAATATGATTTCTACAGGCCATTTGGAAAAGAGACACCAATTGTAAACGGTCAATATTCCAACTTGCTTTACATGATACAGGTGAAAAAGGCATTAATGGCATACAAAGAAAAAGCGCTATCTACTGGAATAATAAAATTAAAGGATGGAGAAACAATTCTCGATTATATTGATTTTGTAAACATGCATCTTCCATACAGCAACATGGGTAAGAAAGCTTTGACATACTTGCTAAGACATGAATGGAGAAGCTTACCGCGCTGGAAAGGGATTGTAGAAAAAATGGGAATGCAGGAACCAATTCCAAAGGATCCACGTGGAACAATAGAATCAATACTTGCAGACGAGGAATTCATGCAAAAAGACCACGAATTTACGAAACGATTTACAATGACTGAGGAATTCCAAGAAGCATATGATTCCAAACTTGCAAGTTCACTTATTGCATCAAGCATGGTAGGAAATCTTTACACTGCCTCATTATACATGGGCTTTAGAAGTTGTCTGGAATTTGAATTCCAAAAGGGCACCGATCTTGAGGGAAAGAGATTTGGATTTGGCTCGTACGGAAGCGGTAGTAGTGCAATGGTCTTCAGCGGAGTTATAATGGATAGATATAAGGAAATTGTCAAAAACATGAATCTAGAAGCAGAAATAGGAGATAGGAGAAAAATATCTCTTGAAGAATATGAACAGATTCATGAAAGCAAGCTGAGTCCAACCCAAAACATTTTGGATGGGAAAAAAGAATTTGTGTTGGTGGGAGTAGGGAGTAGTCCAGAATTACGTGGTCAGCGCAAGTACGTGTTTAACGAATAGGTTACACAAATCGATCTTGACGATCAAAGCAAATCAACAAAAAGGATATAAAATCACAAAGACTGTGGATATTCATGAAAGACCGTTCAATGCCAGTTTGTTTTACATCTGAACAATATGCAAAAATTGAACAGATTGCAAAGCAAAAGGGAATGTTAAACGCAGGCCAGCTTCTAGAAGAAGCATTGGAACAATAAATCCGAGAACTAGCGTTCTCAATTCCTTTCCTTTATGATAACTATTTAATGTATTTAGTGATATTCAATACCATGAACTTGTTTTCACGAAAACCCATCATCTGCACCATTTGTAAGAAAGAGTCTGCCCACAAGAATAAGCCAAAGAGTGAGTGGAAGATAGAGGGCTCACTGTGTGGAGATTGCTATGTTTCCCAGATGAAAAAGTTCTACGAACAGAGCCTGAGACAGAAATGTGTCATATGTGGAATAGAAAAAGACGTTCCTGATTTGTGGGAGCCACGATACCAGTGGGACATGACGGGGTTATTATGCAAGCCTTGTTTTGATAAAAAAGATCTTACCTACAAGAGTCAGAGGTCAAATTGCCAAACATGTGGAAAAAAACTTGGCATGATAAGGTACACACCCAAAAAAAAATGGGTGCTTGACGGACAACTGTGTCGGGAATGTTGGGACTCTCACAAGGCAAAGTTGGGCTAGATGAATATTTTTAAAAAATTCAAGTGTGATTTATGCGGTACAAAATTTAGACAGCAGGAATACTTGATGTTACACCAGCAGTTGCATCATTGTGACAAGCATTACGATTGTAAAGAATGTAACAAGTTTTTTTCAAGCATGGAAGAGATGAGAACACACATGCAACGCGCCCACAGCTATAATGGGACTAGAGATGTCTAGAATGCCTTGATTGTTTTTACTACTGGTGGTCTGACCTTTGTAAATACTCTAAAACCACAAATACATTTTATTTCTGGTAATCTTGTAAGTTCGGATTGTGATACTTGAGTTCCACAACGCATGCATGAGTAAAAAACACTAAAGCTAGTAGGTTTTTCTTCTGCAGGTATTTCTTGAATTGGTTCAGACATTTTTATCACTATTTCAAAGTAAGTTCGATATATACATCGTTTGGAATTTTAATTCTCATGAGTTGTCTTATTGCTCTGTCGTCTGCACCAAGGTCTATGACTCGTCTGTGTATTCGCATTTCCCATTTTTCATATGTGTTTGTGCCTTGACCACATGGCGATTTTCGTGTAACAACGTTTAATGTTTTTACTGGCAATGGTGTCGGACCTTTTACTTTGACACCTGTCTTTTCACCTATACCTTTGATTTCAGTACATACCCCATCTAGCCTTAAAAGACTAGTACTTGTCAATTTGATTCGGGCTGTCTGGGTCATTCAAGTCCCTATTTGGTGTATTTCTCAGTTATCTCTTTAACAATTCCTGCTGCAATTGTTGCACCCATGTCTCTGAGAGCAAATCTTCCCATTTCTGGAAATTCTCCGAATGTCTCAATACACAACGGTCTAACTGGTTTTATTCTGACAATTGCTGAATCTCCGGCTTTCAAGAATTTGGGATTCTCTTCCTCAATCGCACCAGATTGTGGATTTATTTTTGCTTCAAAAGCGACTATTGTTGCTGCAACCTGAGCAGTATGTGCATGCATTACTGGTGTATATCCGGGTGCAATTGCTGTTGGATGATGAATAACTATGATTTGTGCTCTGAATTCTTTTGCTACGTTTGGTGGATTGTCAGATGTTCCGATGACGTCTCCTCGGTGGATGTCTTTCTTTTCAATACCTCTCAAATTGAATCCAATGTTATCACCTGGTTCTGCAGATGGCATTTCTGTATGATGTGTTTCAATAGATTTGATTTCGCCCACCGCACCTGATGGCATGACGATGATCTTCTGACCAGGTTTTGCAACACCTGTTTCAACACGTCCTACTGGGACGGTACCAACACCTGTGATTGTATATACGTCTTGTATTGGAATTCTAAGTGGTTTACCTGTGGGTTTGTCAGGCATTGTAAAGTCGTCAAATGCTTCAAATAGTGTTTTGCCTGTCCACCATGGCATATTTGCTGATTTCTTGACCAAGTTGTCTCCTTTCCAACCTGACACAGGGATGATTGCGACCTTGTCGAGTTTGTAACCTACTGACTTTAATAATTTCTCTGCCTTTTCCTTGGCTACTTTGTATGCAGCTTCTGAGAAATTACTGTCATCCATTTTGTTAATTGCTACTACTAATTGTCCTACACCTAATGTTCTAAGTAAGAAAGCATGTTCTCTTGCTTGTCCACCTGGTGCGGTTGCAGTATCGGTTTCACCTTCTTTGGCAGATAAGACTAGAACTGCACAGTCTGCCTCTGAGGCTCCTGTAATCATGTTTTTGATAAAGTCTCTATGACCTGGTGCGTCAATTAATGTAAAGAAGTACTTTGGCGATTCAAATTTCTGAAATGCTAAATCTATAGTGATACCTCTTTCTCTTTCATCTTTGATATTGTCCATGACCCATGCATATTTGAAAGTGTCACCTTTTCCGGTCTTCTCGGATTCGGCTGCATGTGCTGCAATTGTTCTTTCATCTACTAATCCTAGTTCCATTAAAAAGTGACCCATGGTTGTAGATTTTCCGTTATCAATATGTCCTACGACAATCATGTTCAAGTGAGGTTTTCTTGATGCTGCAGTGCTCATGTTGGATGTTACTTGAGAAGGGCTTTATTAGCATTTTCATTTTTTGATTTTTTTCCGGTCAAAAATTGAATTATTTTCTGACTCGATCATCATGATCAAATTTTTTCACATGGTATAAATCGAACTATTTCATCACAATGAATAATGAAAATCACAGTAACAGTAATCAAAGCTGATGTTGGCGGAATCGGCGGACATACAAGACCAAGCGATGGTCTACTAAACGCTGTAAAAAATCTTGTAAAGCCACAAGTAAGAAAAGACGGTAAAGGACTCTTGATTGATTCCTACATTGGGTATTGTGGAGATGACATACATATTGTTATGACTCACACTAAAGGCGTTAATAATTCTCAAGTCCATGGACTAGCATGGCGCGCATTTGAGGCTGCAACTCGCGTAGCAAAAAGTGAAGGACTTTACGGCGCAGGCCAAGACTTGCTGAAGGATTCATTTTCTGGAAATGTAAAAGGCATGGGGCCAGGCGTTGCAGAGATGACATTTGATGAAAGACCTAATGAAGCATTTACGATTTATGCAGCAGATAAAACGGAACCCGGAGCATTCAACTATCCATTCTACAGAATGTTTGTTGATGCCCTATCCAATACGGGTTTGATTGTAAACCAGAATTTGGCAAGAGGTGTTAGAATTTCAGTAATGGATGTAGAAAAGGGTAAAGTAGCTACATTGGAAATGTGGCAAGACAAACCCACATTGGAAGCAGCTCTAATGTATCCAGGAAGATATGTCATATCCACTGTAACTACCAAGGATAATCAACCAATATTGGCAGCATCTACTGATAGGCTGCATAATATTGCGGGAACCTATGTTGGAAAAGACGATCCAATTTGCATAGTGCGAACCCAGAAAGATTTTCCGGCAACAGAAGAGGCAGGATCTGCATTTAACAATCCTCATCTAGTAGCAGGAAATACCCGAGGTAGTCATCACATGCCATTGATGCCAGTGAAAATCAATTCTCCCGCAAGCATCAACTATGCCATTCCAATAGTATCAGCACTTGTATTTTCAATGCATAATGGAATTTTGACAGGTCCTATAGATGGATTCGGAACTGAAGACTGGGATTATGTTAGAAATGTAGCGATGAGACGAGCTGTTGCAATTAGAAGTCAAGGGTTTGTTCATCCTGCAACTTTAGTTCCAGACGAATTGGAATACGGGGTGGGCTACAAGGCAAGAATGAGTGTCTTGTGGAGTAGGATGAGACCAATTCCAGGATCGTTACAGAATACAAAACATGGACAAAAGCAAAATTCTGGAAATAAACAGGGTAACAGACCACAACAGGGTAACAGACCACAACAGGGTAACAGACCACAACAGGGTAACAGACCACAACAGGGTAACAGACCACAACAGGGACAACAAAGACCTCAAGGTCAGAGACCTCCACAACATGGTCAGAGACCTCAAGGACAAAGATCAGGTCAGAAACCACAGCAGGGACAACACCCACAACAAAAACAGCAATCAAAGCCACAGACCGTACCATCTACTGAAAAAACTATAAAACCATCTACAGAAGTCAAGGTAAAGAAACCACGTGCACCACGAAAAAAGAAAACTGAAACTGTTGCTACAATAAAACCAACAGAAAGCACGATTTCAACAACTGAGACACCAAAGACAGAGACTAGTACATCATCCTAGGTATTTTCTCTCCAGTTCTCTTTTCATTTTTATAAAATACAATTTTTATTATCTGTTTTTTTATGGTATTTCAATGACAAAGAAAATACAAATTTTGATCATAGGTCATAATCAGAACGGAATTACCCCTAAGACTGAAAAAATTGCATATGAGACAGGCATGGAAGTTGCAAAATCAGGAGCTGTCCTAATTACGGGCGGATTGGAAGGAGTAATGAAGGCTGCATCTCACGGTGCAAAAGATGGAGGAGGTATCACAGTAGGAATTATTCCACAAAACGAACCTTCTCCTGCAAATGAATATTGTGATATTGTCATTCCAAGTGGGATGGGTTTGGCAAGGGATTTTCTAAATGCGCTTTCTGGGGACGGGGTCATAATAATCGGTGGAGGAGCTGGGACATTATCTGAGACATGTGCAGCATATATGCACAACAAACCAATTGTTGCGATAAAAAACAGTGGTGGCATTGCAGAAAAGTATGCGGATACATATCTTGATCACAGAAAAAACGTCTTGATAACAGGTGTATCATCACCAAAAGAAGCAGTCAAGGTACTTCTTGAAAAAATTAATTCTGTTTGAATGATAACAAATACTGGTCTGGCTCATAGAACTTGTTTTCTTTTGCCAGTTTTTGTAATTCATGTACAATGTTTTGCATACCAAATTGTTTTGCGGTATCAAACAATGGTTTTTTGAGTCCCATTCCAAGTGACAACGCTTTTTCAATTTCTGGAACATCACTTGCCTGGTTTGTAACAAGCCATGCAGCGTTGTTTAGTATGTTTCCTAGCAATTGTATAGGGTTGAATTTCTTTGCCATATCTTCTGTCAGATTTATTCTTTCATACTTGTCTCCAGAATACTTGTAAAAACCTTCACCGCTTTTCTGTCCTAGTTTCTTTTCGTTGTATAATTTTTCAATCAACGGATGTGGATGGACTACTTTTTTGTCACGTGAATGCATCTCAAGTGTAGCTTTGTAGATCACATCCATGCCAGTAAAGTCAGCAAGTTCAAATATTCCCATTGGAAAATGAAGAGAAAATTTCACTGCAGAATCAATCTCTTCTTTTGTTGCACCTGTCCTATCCATGGCGTAGGCAGCTTCGTGGACTAATGGAATGAACAATCTGTTTACAATAAACCCAGGCACATCTTTTTTACACAAGACTGGTTCCTTTGCGACTGATTTTACAAAATTAATTGTTGTATCTACTAGATCTTTCGATGTCTTTTGTCCTGGAATAACTTCAACTAGTTTCATCAATTGCGGCGGGTTGAAGAAATGAATCCCGATGAATCTTTCTGGCCTAGATGTCGTGCTTGCAATCTCAGTTATAGGTAAAGTACTGGTGTTTGATGCAAACATTGTCTTTTGTTGCGCAACTTTATCAACTTCGGAATAAACTTTTTTCTTCAAATCCATTATTTCAGGTACTACTTCAATCATCAAATCACAGTCTTTTAATGCCTCAGCCAAATCTACTATCGGCATAATTCTTGCAAGAATTTCTTTTCCCTGATCTTCCGTAATTTTTTGTTTCGACACTAGTTTGTCAAGTGACCACTTGATCTTTTCCATTGCTTTATCAAGAAATTGTTTTTCAATATCTCTAAGAACTACGTTGTATCCTGCCATTGCAGAAACTTGGGCAATCCCATGACCCATTATACCAGAACCCAAAACTGTAATATTTTTTATTATCATGTGTACTGGTTTGAATCACATCTATTTGTAAGTTTTCGACATTGTAGTACATGTAAGAAATGCAATTTGCATTTAAATATTTAACTTGAAAAACTATCTTGTGTATTGTCTGAACAGTTCTGTTCATGAGATATTCATATTTGAAAAGCAGATGCTGGAAATATTAAAAAGTTTGAACTATAGACCATCTATAATTTCTTTGATATGTGTAGGGATTTCTGGCAACTCACCAATGTGACTGATGTTATTCTGTAATACATCAGGGCCAATTCTTCGTACTCTTTGTGTCCCAATCAGTGTTGCGATGCCTCTATCAATGTCCTTCTGAGGTAATACTGCCTTTAATTTTTCAAGTAGAGTGTTTTCATCCTCATATTTTGAAATGGCATGCTGAAGGAGTACTAATTTGTCATCACTTGACAGTTCACTCATAGTTGTTATTACTTGGCCTTGATAAAAAATCTTGTTAGTGCCTAAAAACATCAAACATGTAGGAGTTAGTCTAACTGATACTAATCTTAAAAATGCAGATCTTGACAATATCGTAGTTATTAACGCAAACCTCTCAGATACAGATTTACAAAATACGGGCAGGAGGGTTGCAAAATTGGAAAAAGCATGCGGTTTGCATTCTAGATGATTTGATAATCTAAAGAATATTCTTATCCGAGTACGAGTCGTTTACTGTATGACAAAATATGACCGGCTCAAAACATCAGACATAATTGTTGAAGGTCTACTCAGGTGGGGAGTAGAGGTAATTTTCGGATTACCGGGAGATGGAATCAACGGGGTAATTGAAGCATTGAGACGTCATCAAGATAAGATAAAATTCATTCTAGTAAGACATGAAGAATCAGCTGCCTTTATGGCATGTGCATATGCCAAATATACGGGCAAACTTGGAGTCTGTGTAGCTACATCAGGACCAGGTGCAACTCATCTGCTAACTGGATTATATGATGCAAAAGCGGATGGCGTTCCAGTACTTGCAATTACAGGAAACACATATTCTGATACGATGGGAACAAAATATCAACAAGATGTAAATCTGTTACAACTATTTTCAGATGTTACAATTTACAACAATATGATCAACAGTCCAGAACATGTCGAGTCTGTAATTGATATTGCATGTAGAAGTGCATTGGCACTAAGGGGTGTAAGTCACATAACCATTCCAATAGATACACAAGAGAGAAAACTTGAAGGCAGATACACCAGACATAATGTTGGAGGCCATACTGCTCACCTTCTTTCTCCAACAACAGCAGCAAGAATTCCCGATATGGTTTTACTTGAAAAGGCGGCAGAGATTTTGAACGCAGGCAATAAAATAGTTTTGTTAGTAGGACAAGGAGCCCTTGGTGCAGGAGATCAAGTAATTGAAGTTGCAAAAAAACTTTCAGCACCTGTAGTCAAAGCACTTCTTGGCAAGGCAGTCATACCTGACGATAATATGTACAGCATAGGAGGTCTTGGGTTACTTGGCACTGAACCTGCAAGTGATGCAATGGATGAAGCGGACACCTTGTTGATGATCGGAACCTCATTTCCATACATGGAGTATCTTCCAAAGCCCGGAAATGCAAGAGGAGTTCAAATTGATTTATTTCCTGAAAAAATCGGGCTCAGATACCCAGTAGAAGTTGGTCTTGTCGGCGATGCAAAACGTACTCTTGACAAGATATTGCCATTACTACATCAAAAAGATGACAAGTTTCTAAAATCAAAACAAGTGTCCATGAAGAAATGGAATAGTCTCATTCATTCTTCAGATCCTCTGGCTGAACCAATAAAACCACAGTTAATTGCAACAGCAGTCTCAGATGAATTGGAAGATAATGCGATAATTTCAGTAGACAGTGGAACTAATACCATCTGGGCAGCACGTTACATCAATATCAGAGAAGGAATGAAATTTTCCCTTTCTGGAACTCTTTCAACAATGGCATGTGGTTTGCCATATGCAATAGCATCTCAAATTGCATTTCCTGACAGGCAATCTGTAGCTTTTGTGGGGGACGGAGGATTTACAATGTTGATGGGAGAATTTGCTACTGCAGTGAAATATAATCTACCGATTAAAGTCATCATCATAAAAAATAATATTCTTGGAATGATCAGGTGGGAGCAATTGGCATTTCTTGGGAATCCTGAATATGGTGTAGAATTTTCTCCAATTGATTTTGTCAAGTTCGCAGAGGCATGTGGTGGAAAAGGGTATTCAATAAAAAAACCCCACGAGATTAAGAAAGTAATGCATGAAGCAATGTCACAAAATGCACCAACCATAATAGAGGCATACGTAGATCCCTTTGAACCACCTATGCCGCCAAAGATGGACATTAAATTAGTAAGCAAGATGACAAAATCTTTTGCAAAAGGTGAACCATATGCAAAGAGGATAGGGCTAACAATCTTTAGGAATCAGATACATGAAACATTAAGAAAGATTCACCCTGATGACAAAAAAGACAATTAGGTGCAAGTATATTTTCTGCATTTGTACATAAAATTTTACTATGCATGTCAGATTGTATACTCCAAAATTAAGCCAGATGACAAACTAGTGGAATTTTTGCATAACACTTGCAATTAAAAAAATATTCTGTAGTTTATCAGCACATGGAAGATTTTGGTAAAAAGATTAGCTCTTTGATTTTTTCATTATTTCATCCCACAAAACCTTTGGTACAGGCATTGCAGAAAGACGAGAGTTTCTGACAAGTTCCCAGTCTTTGAATTTCATATCATTTTTGATCTCATCCAGAGTAACAGGCCTCTTGAGCTTGTCTGATGCCTTTACATCAAACACTATGAACCGTTTGTCAGACTCTTTTGGATTCGGATATGGATTTGTCATGATATCTACTATTCCAACTGCTTGTTTCTCATCACCTGTATGATAAAAAATCGCCTTGTCACCCTTTTTCACACTGCGCATGTGTTTTAATGCCAAGTTGTTATGAACACCATCCCAGACTGTCTTTTTTTCCTTTGCTAGTCTGTCAAAATTGTATACAGTCGGTTCTTGTTTTAAAAGCCAATAATTCATTGATTTTATACAAATTTCTAATTTTATAGATTTTTCTCGGCAATGTGGTTATAGTTAAGAGATAATGTTTTGATCCGTGTTTTTAATTACAACAACTGGATACCATGTGCTCTTCGGTGAACCAGTAACTCTTCCTGACTGGATAATGCATACCCGCACATCTCACACCTGAAAAAGCCAAAATCTTCTAGCTGTACTTCTTTAGACAGGAGTAGATTTTCAGAATCTATCTTGCGTATCTTGTAATCTAGTCTGTTTGTCTCCTTGAGAAAATGAACTAGAATATGATCTATGTCATTTTCATTTACCACTATCATGGATTTGTCTGCCTTTGCACTAAAACCATGACTCTTGAGATAAGTTTCAAGTTCTTGTGCCACTGTGTCATCACCTGCACAGTCAACGTACGTCATACTATCATGATATAATGGCATGGTTGACAATATGTTTGTTGTATCCATTCATGACCAGTCAATGTGGCATGATTATTTCAAGTATGAAATGGCAAAACTTGGGAATCATCTGAAAACAACCATTTTATACTAAATCACAATTGATTTCATCATATCCTCTGACATTACATCTTATCACCATCATGTTAGATGGATGTGAAAATAATCAAGAGTATGCCTTGTGTACATAACACCATTTCCAAGCATAGTTTGGCAGTGCAACCATTACCGGATGTCCAGTTTTTTTAAAATGACTTGTTGCATGCATTCCAGGGGATGAATCACAACATCCTACATGACCACATGATAAACAAAGACGTAGTGCCACCCAATCGGTGCCCCCTTTTTCACACTCTTCGCATCCCTCAGTATTTTGAGAAACGGTATTTGGTACGCCGTCATAGTGCACACATTTTTTGTCAGTCATTTCTCAACTGCAAATAGCGCCATGGTAAAATAATTTTTCTTGTCATTCCACATGTGCACAAGCCTGAATCCAGTCCTTTTTGTCATCTTTTTGATTTGTGATGTGGTGTACTTGTGAGAGTATTCCGTATGAATCAATTCGTCTTTTTTGAATTTCAAAAACAAATCAATGACAGGCATAAAGACATGCTGTTTTGTAAGTGATTTTAGATACATTTCGATTCTCCTGTGTTTTTTATTAAAGACTGCCACATGTTTGAACTTTGTCAAGTCAAAGTTTGCACCAAATTCCTTGTTCAAACGTAACAAGAGATTACAATTGAAATCTGCTGTGATACCCGAGGAATCATTGTATGCCGATTCTAGTATTTTTACATCCTTTACCAAGTCAAGGCCAAGTAACAACATGTCGCCAACACTCATAGACTCATGGATTTTTTCTAAAAACTCCATTCCCTCTTTTGGGCTAAAGTTTCCCATACTAGATCCCAAAAATGCAACAAGTTTTTTTGTGTGATCTAACGTCCTGATAAATTCAAGCCCGGTTTCATAATTATCAATTATTCCAGTTATCTTCAGATTCTCATATTCATCGTGCAGATTAATTGAGCTGTCCTTTAGGATGTCTGAAATATCAACTGGGTAATACTCTACATCTTTTTGTTTACACGTCAAAATTTCCAAAAGTTTACGTGTCTTGACAGACGAACCACTTCCAAGTTCTACCAGAGCAAAGTTGTCTGCAAGATATTCTGACAGATCAGATTTTATTTCATCTAGTATTTCAAACTCGGTTCTTGTAAGGTAGTATTCCGGCAAATCGCATATTTTTTCAAAGGTCTCTGAGCCTACATCATCGTAGAAAAACTTGGATGAGATAAACTTCTTTTTCTGTGACAAGCTAAATGCTATTTCTTGAGCCATGGTAGAGTTTGTCATAACTTTTGGTTTAAAGTAGCAAAACCGTGGAGTTACTGCAACTTTTTCATAATTATCAATCTCCATCTGCTGCTTTCTAATCATATGTCTTCCACACACCGAAACCCTGCAAACATCCACCGCTCATCAGGCCTGAAAAAGTTTCTATAACTGTTCTTGATTTGATACCTAGGAGTGGCAAACGAAGAACCACGAAGTACCTTTTGATTTGAAAACCACTTGTCATTATATTCTGCAAATCCAGACTGGAATCCTGGATAGCCTACAAAATCCGAAGTTGTCCATTCCCAAACATCCCCCATCATCTGGTGTATTCCGTAATGGCTTTTCCCAGACGGATATGAACCAATTTCAACAGGTCCCCAGATGTATGACTCTAACAAGTTTGCATGATTTTCAGATATGGGTTCATTACCCCATGGATACAGTGTCTTTCTCTGTTTTTGCTCATTCCACGAAGCGGCTTTTTCCCATTCTGCCTCTGTCGGCAATCTCTTTCCTGCCCACTTGCAATACGCATATGCTTCATAGTATGAAACGTTACAAACAGGCTCGTTGAGGTTAATCGGCACCTTGCCTCTGAAATCATGCCTTGTCCACAGGTCACCGTCTTTCTCCCAATACATAGGTGCATTCCAATTATTTTTCTTGACCTGATCCCATCCATCTGCAAGCCAAAATCTAAAATCTTCATACCCTCCCGAGTCCATGAATTTCAAATAATCTCCATTTGTAATTGGGAACACATCGATACTATACTGGTTCAGATACGTTTTATGTTCTGGAAGTTCAATGTCATAACAAAAATCATCTCCGCCATACCCAAGATCGTACAGTCCGCCAGAAATCTTGACAGAATTTTTTTCAATAGAAAACGGTTTTGGGGCAACATGGTGTTTTACGGGTCGGTATGCACTTGCAAGTAAATGTTGCAAGTCATATACTAAAAGTTCCTGGTGTTGACATTCGTGATTAAATGCAAGATTGAACATATAATCAAGATTATAGTCTGCAATGTGATTTTGCAAAAATTCTTCGACCCGCTTGTTTATAATGTCAAAATATTGCAGTGTCTCATTAACTGTCGGTCTTGACATTATTCCACGCCTTGTCTTTTCGTGTGGTGTACCAAGAGCCTGATAGTATGAATTTAGGATCTTGGAATATTCTTGAGAATAAAATTCGTAACTTGGATTCATCTTACTCATTATTACCTCATAGAACCATGTTACGTGTCCCAAATGCCATTTCGGTGGGCTCATAAATGTGGCAGTCTGTACTACAAAGTCTTCTTTTTCAAGTGTCGTTACCAGCTCAAGTGTTTGTGCGCGAGTTTTTTTAAACTGTTCTGATAAAAACATCATGTCATGATTTTCTTGGGCCGCTGTCATGATAACATTATGAAAAAATACTATATTAGTGATCTTCCAAATTTTTCCTGATTTTATTTAGGTCTTTTGCATCATGTACAAGTTTTATTTTTGTAACCACGGTCATTGTAAATCACTGATGGATTCTCCGTGTCGTACATAGCCAAAAGAAATCCAGTCATCTACTATGATGAGTGGTTCATAATGTGCTTGTTCTAGTCCCTTCTTTTTGTTTACAACCCTACGTGTACACCATTTTTTTACCAGAAAAATCATTAGTCGTTTTATCATATGAATGCCATTATCACCCTAGAATAAAACCAATTCCATACAATTATTCTAAAGTATTTTTTGGCATACGTCATACGTGAACAAATACGGCAATAATTACCAAATCCAGTAAATAGTCGGCATTGTATTCATATCAATTAGATAATCCTCTTAAACCCCTAGTTGGATTTAAAATAGTAGATTTTGGATTTAGAAAAATTCACCGAAGATGTCTATACAGTTACTGAGAAACTAACTCGTGATCAGACGCCTGAAATAAAATCAAAGACAAATTTTGTAAGGGAACGATTAATTGAGTTGTACAAAAAAAACGTGGTCAAGATCAATCATTCAGTATTGGAGATAATCTGTGCCTCAAACTTGATATCTCGTGGCTATGCCGTAGATGTTGAAAAGCAACTCTCAAACATTCTAGTCTGTGATGTGTTTGCAACAAAAGGAGATGGTACACTTATTTTAGAAATAGAAACAGGGTTTACACCGCCAGACCATGCACTAGATACTATTGATTATTATGTCGCAAGAATATCAAGTAAGATTGCAAGATATAGTAAACATTGTTCCAAGTTTGCACTAGCTACACCAGTTG
This sequence comes from Candidatus Nitrosotalea okcheonensis, assembly GCF_900177045.1. Taxonomy (NCBI): domain Archaea; kingdom Thermoproteati; phylum Nitrososphaerota; class Nitrososphaeria; order Nitrosotaleales; family Nitrosotaleaceae; genus Nitrosotalea; species Candidatus Nitrosotalea okcheonensis. The sequence goes on along the minus strand of NZ_LT841358.1, from coordinate 445,104 downwards.
TTGGGATTTTGCCAGTCCCGAAATTATTCTTGAAACCTCCAAAGGATAGAAAGTCAGAAGAAGTCCAAAAGATAAAATTACTAGTAGACAGGTTTTATAAAAATCCGCCAATTGAACCAGAAGACATCCTAAATGCTCATCTGCATTCGATATATCTGATAAACATAGACAAAGGTTTTGCAAAACAGTTAGACCCGTATACCTATCTTGAATTAACTGGAAAACTACAAGATGCAAGTGAACTTGACCTGTAAGGGAAAATTTCAATAAACTGTTTTAACACATTGACACTATTGCTCAAAAATGCCAGATGCCCTATTTGCAGACAAAAATTTGCAGAACATTCAGAACTACAAGAGCAGATTTGCAGGATCATAATGTTAAAAGAGTTCGCTGGAAACTGTCTTGGCTTTGACATAGAAAAATGGACAAAAGACTCCTAGTCAACAGATGTCAAAAACAGTCTTTTTTGAAACAAGTTTGCTGACCTAGTGTACAATATGCTACAAAAAAATGAATTCTTAGATTTTCTTTCACTACCCGGTATTGTTTTTGTTATAACATGTGACAACTTTGCCATATCATGAGGTGCTTTAAATTAATCACGTATTGATTAATGAAGTGATGCAACAAGTTATGTCATCTTTTTTAACACTAGCATACGTACAGATGAGACGGGATCACATGTGTCATCAAATAGGTATCATGTAGAGCCGCTAGTTTTTACATGGCATTTACGTCTCTCATCTGTACAGGATTTTGTCTGTTCCTGAGTGTGATCTTTGACAAATTTTCCGCACACTGCACAAGTCGGGGTAATTGCAATAGGTTTTCGTTCAAATTTCGTAAAACTTATCCCCCTGATCATTTTGTTCTATTACAACTAGGTTATTTTTATTCATAGACTGATCAAGCTGAATAATAGATCTCAGTATCAGTGCTGAAATGCCAATATGAGATGTAAGAAATGCAGCAGCCTCTTCGATTGCATTTTCACCTCTATAACCCTCATCATATGTCATTTCTATTATTCCCTTGTCAGTCTCTACAAGTGCAGTGATCAGTGAATATGGTCCAAGTTTTTCATTTTTTCTTTGAATGTATAGATTTAATGCAATATTTTGCACTACATGGCCACGTTCCAAAAATTTTCCACCGGATAATAATACGACTGTCTTATCAGGGACTCTGTCAATTCTTTCCGAGTCTGTAACTTCAACCACTTTCACCATGTAATAATTAAGTGACCATTATAGATAATCTTTGCCAGTATCTAGTCACAAAATTAAGAATTAAGATTTGAACTACTTTTCATAGTCTATTGTTCCGCCCTGACCATAAATCGCAGATATTGATACGGTACTAGTAACATGCGGAACACTTCTTACCTTGCCTATTGTTGAATCAACCTTTGTTACATCAGATGCTTGAATCTTGACAAAAATATCATATTTGCCCATTATTCCATTCACCTCGACTATGTTTGGCAATTCCTTTATTTTTTGTATGACTTCTTTTTCATTTCCAGGTATACATGTTGCAAGAATGTATGTAATCACGTTCTGCAATGCCATCCTAGACGTTAAATATCTTTTGAAAAAACCATGATAAATTTTTGAGCTGTTTTTCGGTCACATGTCATTTCAAGGAAAATTATCAGTGGTAAATTGACCGTAAAAATTTTCGATCATGTCTAAATATGACACTGCCAGTATTGATCATAATGAATAGAACTCTACGTGCATTTGCATAGATGGTATCTTGATACTGTCAGTTATGGCATAAAACTATCCTGCTGGATCAAGCTATGTTGCAAACGCGTTCTCTGACAAAGATGAGAAACTAAAACCATTCAAAACCGATAATGATGTTTTTCATGGAAAACGAAATATCTGTCCAAGCCAAAGCTTTTTGGCAGACTCACATACAAAGGGAGTCAAACAAATTCCAGACGTTTCACATCTTGTACAAAATGATGAAGATTCCGGAGTGGGTACTGTTGGGCACGATTATCTCAATGATCACCTAAAAGTGTGAAAGCTTGTATACGGTTCATTTTATGCAATCAAAAAGTTTGATGGCCTATTTGCAACACCACAAGGTGCACTAGACCCAGAATCCTGACGCGGGTACAAAATGAATCATCGTTTGGCGATATAATTAGAAGATATATTGCGGTGCTCAATGGAACATTTGCTCCATGTACGATTGGAAACTCGGGCAACATCAGATCATAATCCTACAAAACCCTTTTTTCTTTATTTTTTATCACATCACTAGACAATCTCTAAACCAATTTGTTACATTATTTGCACATAGTATAGTATCACAGTACAGCTAAAACTCTAAATGTGAAACTAAAAAACGATGCTACCGCCAGACTGATAAAAATGTCAGAAAGTGTCAGGGAGGAAATAACAAGAGATGTATTGGACACATTTGGTATTGACCTGTCAAATCAAGAACTAGTATATCATGATAAGACAAAACTTGTCTGGACTCAGCAGATTCGCGATAACAGTGCCTTGAAACAGGAACTTGATTCATTCCTGAGTCTAGTGAAAAACAATGTAGAACATCTACCTGAAATGATAAAATTTGAAAAGGAGTACCCTGGAGCCATCGAAGAGAACAATTCCCATGATTCCATATCTTACGATCTTGAGTTTCTCTGGATATGTGAGTCTCATGTGAAAAAATTTGAAAAAGAAAGATATCTACCACAAAATGAAATATCCCGATATGGTATTCGGATTCAAGAGCTAAAAGACAAGATACGACACATTACAATAGATAATCTTCAAAAGTGATACTTGAGCTACAAATGAATTTTGGAGATCCTTGACAAAACAACTACTGTGATCGAAGATACAAATATTGCAAGACCTGCCAACGGACCAAATTCTGGAATTACCGTAGCTCCAACCAATTCAAGTTCTGTAGAATTTGCAGGAATTGTGCAATCAAGTATGCGGATAGTATCAGTTTCACTCTGCGAACACAAGATCTGGTTTCCATCAACCTTCAACACTATATTTCCCCCAGGCGTATCAATTATTTTTTTTGGAATTTGATATTCTTGATTTACAGAGTTACCAGACATTTGTGATGTGTCCATTGAAATTTTGATTGTATTATCCGTGGCAGACACTGAAACATTGCCATATTTTATCATGTTTGTACCATTTGTTCTTATTTTTATCTCACTGTCAAAGACAGGAATTGTACTCAGCGTTCCAGAATTCAGTACAAAATGTAACTGACTCGAGGAATTGCTGTACTTGATATTGACAGTATATGTACCGCCCAACGAGTCATCATTTAATACAAAATCATGAACAAACAAATTGTTTAACAAGTTTACCTGCCCTACATCATAGACATTCCCCATGGGGTTTCGAACAATTATGTTTACCGGATTACTGTTTACAACCTGTCCAACAGATCCACTGATTATCACCTTATCTCCTGGCTGGTATGAATCCCTGTTTACAGACGCCGTAATTCCAGAACTATCTGCATAAATTGGGAGAATGATTGACGGTATAACAAGAAGCAAGATTAGAAAAATCATATTTTTTGATACATCCATCAAAAGTTTGTGATATTTCCATGATATTTAACTGTGGTTTTATGTTATTCAAAATCAAACGTCTATGTACTAGCCTAGAAGAATGAATCAAGACCTTTTTTTGCGACAGGTACTTCTTGTTGTTCCAAGAACTTGTTCATTTTCTCGCCCATTCCCTTTGCAGCTGTAACCTTGCGTTTTCCTATCCAATAATATGTTTCATCAGTTGTATCTTTAGCAATCAATACTACTAATTTACCATAATCTTTTCTTCCAGTACGACCTTTTCTCTGGACATATCGAATCGAACTTGGGACATTGTCGAAAAATACTACGAGATTAACTTCTGAAATATCAAGACCCTCCTCACCTACGCGAGTTGCAATTAACACCTTGTATTGCCCATCACGGAATTTCTGTATTGTCTCTATCTGTTTTTTCTGTTTAAGGCCGGTCTCGCCAGCCTTTCCTATCAGAAATCCAGAGGGGATTCCCATCTCGTTTAGTTTCCGGTGTATGACATCCACCGAATCCCTGTAGCTTGTAAAGACAAGTGCCTTTCCTGGAATGTCGCGCAATACCTCACTGAGTTTTTCCATTTTGGAATGCTCAATTCCTTTTTCCTGTGCCTGTTTTGCAAGCCTTACCGCCTTGCCAAAATTCACATCATTTTCAAACAAGTCTCTAATGCCGACTCCTTTTTTCTCTCGAGTTCTCTCACAAAACCTAAGAAAGGATGTAACACCATGAGATTCAAACACGTTTAGTGCATGAATGAGGCGGATGGCAGTAAAGAGTGGCTTGGCAGCTCGCCTGTTTTGTCTTAAAACAAATTCCCTTACACGCAAAAGTTCAGACATTGATCGGCTTCCTGAAAGATTAAGACCAAGTTTTTTGAGTTCAAGATACCTGGAATCAATTGTGGCTTTTATCAAGGCCTGAATCTCTTTCATCTCAGGTCCAAGTTCAACAGTAATCCACTGTGTGTCTGTTTGTTGAACGTATGGACTTACATCGGGACTCTCTTCTGTCCTCTGAGCTATACTTGTAATCTTTAGTATCTTTATCATCTCTTCTGCCTTTTGTTTCTCGCTTGGTAAAGTAGCAGTCATGCCAATTATTCTAACGTTCATGTTTACAAAACGCTCTGCAATTCCAGAATATGCGTAATCTCCAACTGTCCTATGTGCCTCATCAAATATTACAAGTGAAAACTGATCAGTGGAAACGATCTGTCTGTCAAGATCATTTTTTACAATTTCAGGAGTTGCACAAATTATGCTGCTTACCCAAAGTTTCTTTCTTTTTGCAAGTAGATCTTCTCCTGTAATAAGGACGATGTCATCAATTAACAAATTATTTTTTAAAAACTCATAATGCTGGTGTGCCAAGACTCGAGTAGGAGCCAAGAATAAGACCCCTCCTTTTCCTCTTGACAGAAATTCTGCAATCACATGCAATGCGACAGTAGTCTTACCAAGTCCTGTTGGAAGTACAATTAGACAATTTTCTGCAATTGCCTGTCTTGCCAGGTTGTTTTGATAATCCCTGTGTTCTATACTTAACTTTTTGATATACTTGTGTTCTACGAAATTACCACTCAATTAATCATGATTGTCATCATCTTGGTAAAAAGCTTGTTTAGAATAGAAAGTTGATCTTTACTTACTACTCTTTTCACTCCAAGATGTTTGTAATCTTATATTGGACTGTTATACAGTCTTCACATGAACAAGTCATTTGACCGTCCTACATGGGACGAGTATTTTATGCTCCAGGCAGAATTAGCAAAATTACGATCAAATTGCATTACAAGACAAGTTGGAGCAGTAATTGTACGAGAAAACAGACAGATTGCCACAGGCTATAATGGGACGCCTCCGGGGGTAAAAAATTGCTTCGAGGGAGGCTGTAAAAGATGCCAACTTCGAATGGAAGGCAAAGTTGCATCAGGTGAAGGTCTTGACAGGTGCCTATGCAACCATGCTGAAGCAAATGCCATAATGCATTGTGCTATACTCGGGGTAGGCTCTGGGACCAAAAATTCTACCTTGTATACCACATTTATCACATGTTTAGAGTGTAGCAAGATGGCAATCACAATCGGGATTAAAAAAATAGTCTGCCTTGGGAATTATCCTGAGACGGATTATGAATTATTACATGAAGCTGGGTTAGAAGTAGTGATTTTGGACAAGAGCAGGATAAATCATTGGATAAAGGTTCTCCTTGAAGAGCCAGACGCCAATCTTACGCCAAAGTGATGGAACCATGTCAAATGTAATAGAAGAAGTGACAACCTCCATGCCACCGGCACTATTGGTGTCGGCAGCATATGATGGCCTAAAAAAATGTGCGGTGCTCAAGTTTTATGAACCAAAATCTCAAACGCTAAAACTTTGGTTCGATAATACAGGACATAAACCATATTGCTATTCCAAACTCACCCCAGAGGAACTGACGTTCTTGTCAAACAGAACAGATGTATTAAAACTCGAAAATGTCAAGCGAGAAGATTTGCTAAAAGACCGAATGATTGACGTGACAAAGATCATAGTAGCAGATCCACTTGCAATTGGTGGTACCCAGACTGACAAGAGTATAAGGAACACCATTGAGACGTGGGAGTCAGATATCAAATATTATGAAAACTATCTTTATGACAATTCGTTAATTGTAGGCAGATATTACACCATTGAAAATGGCGCACTCAAAGAATATTCACATCCGATACCAGACGAGGTCCAGCTTGCGCTAAAAGGGCTATTGTTTGACAAGATAACAAACATTGGAATAATAGACACAAAGGAATTTCAAAACCACATCAGTGAATGGGCAAATCTTCTCAATCAACCAGTGCCCAACATACGAAGAATTACCTTTGATATCGAAGTAGAATCGGAGACGGGAAGAATCCCTGATCCTAAAATTGCTGACAAGAAAATTACTGCAATAGGGTTTTGTGCAAGTGATGATTTCAAGACAGTCTTTGTCCTAAAACGGGCAGGACTACAGATGGGAAATAATGAGCTTCCAAAGGATGTCAAGATCAGTTTCTATGAAGAAGACAAGGAGGCAGACATGTTAAGAGATGCGTTCAAAATCTTGGAAAATTATCCATTTGTAATAACCTTCAACGGAGATGAATTTGACATGCCTTTCATGTACAACAGAGCAGAAAGACTAGGTGTTCCATTAAAGGAAATTCCATTGGTGATGATGCGCGATTCTGCAACTCTTAAGAAAGGCGTGCATATTGACTTGTACCGAACATTTTCCAATCGCTCATTTCAAATCTATGCTTTTTCACACAGGTATAATGATTTTTCACTGAACACAATATGCGAAGGACTGATTGATGAATCCAAGACAGAGTATGAGGGAGAACTGGGAGATCTCTCTCTTTACGAATTGGGAAACTATTGTTTCAATGATTCAAGAATCACGCAAAAGCTTACAAGTTTTAATAATGATTTGTTGATGAATCTTCTTGTAGTCATAACAAGAATTGGGCGCATGCCGATTGATGACATATCGAGAATGGGCGTATCCCAATGGATTCGAAGTCTGTTTTATTATGAACATCGAAAACATAATTATTTGATACCACGACGGGAAGAACTTGATCAAAAATCAGGTACCGCATCAACAGAAGCTGTTATCAAAGACAAAAAGTATCGCGGAGGTCTAGTAGTAGAACCCACAGAAGGAATTCATTTCAATGTCTCTGTAATGGACTTTGCAAGTCTATACCCCAGCATAATCAAGGTGAGAAATCTATCCTATGAGACAGTGAGATGTATTCATGACGAATGTAAAAAAAACATGATTCCTGGAACCACCCATTGGGTTTGTACCAAGAAAAACGGTCTGACTGCCATGTTAATTGGCTCGCTCAGGGACCTGCGTGTAAACTATTACAAGAGCTTATCAAAAAATCCAAGTCTCTCTGCAAATCAAAAACAATTGTACACAGTAGTAAGCCAAGCACTCAAGGTCATTTTGAATGCGAGCTATGGTGTAATGGGTGCAGAGATATTTCCATTATATTGCCTGCCGGTTGCGGAAGCAACAACGGCGGTTGGGAGGTTTACAATTTTAGAGACAATTGAAAAATGCAAATCGGTTGGAATCGAGGTTTTATACGGAGACAGCGTACTCCCAGATACACCAATTACAATTCGCAGAAAAGACGGGGCGATTGATTTGATTCCAATAGAGACACTGATGCCAAAAACAATAAGCGATACAAGATATGACAAGATTAGAGACATTGAAGTACTGACAGAGAAGGGGTTTACAAAAATAAAATACGTCTACCGACACAAGGTAAAGAAAAAAGGATATCGAATTCTTACCAGAAAGGGATTTGTGGAATGTACTGAAGATCACAGCCTAGTCATCAATGGAAAAAATGTAAAACCATCAGAGCTAAAAGTGGGAGACAGAATTAATCTTATTTCAGTTAAAACAGAATCCAGATTACATGTAAATGCTGATCTAGTGTGGTTATTTGGTCTCTTTATTGCAAAAGGCACATGTAATACAGATAGACATGAAAGTCATATTCAATATTCATGGAGAATTGTAGACCAAGACAAAAAGTCATTACAAAAAGCACAGAAAATCATACATGAGCATTTGGCTTTAGAAACAATCATCAAGGGTGTCCACAAAAGGTCTTCTGCATATGCGTTAGTTCCAAAGAATAACCACAAACTGTTTGTGGATTATTTTAGACTTTTTTGCTATCGCGATGACCACAAGGGAGTACCACAATCCGTACTGAATGCAAACAATGAGGCAAAAAGGGCATTCATGAACGGAATGTTGGGTAGAGATTACCATACCGACATAACTGGAATGACAATAGATCAAATACACAAGACCGTCATTGCTGGAATCATTGTCATGTTGGAGCAGTTAGGACTGGACTATTCGTTGCAAATAAGAAAAAACAAGCCATGCACATGTAGACTAGAAATAATTAAAGATCAAAAAACCATGAGAGTAAAACAATCAGATATCATCAAAAAAATTGAAAAATTCAACATAAGCGGATATGTGTATGATTTGGAAACAAAGAATCATCATTTTTGTGGTGGATTAGGCAATGTCTTGTTACATAATACGGATTCATTGTTTTTGAAATCTCCATCACAAGATCAGGTGCAAGGCGTAGTAGAATGGGCAAAAACAGAGTTTGGAGTTGATTTGGATTTAGACAAGGAATATCGTTATGTAGTATTTAGTAAAAGAAAGAAAAACTATCTCGGAGTACAAAAAGATGGTAAGGTAGATGTCAAAGGCCTGACTGGAAAAAAATCACATACTCCACCATTTATTAGAAATCTGTTTTATGAAATACTTGAAATCTTGTCACAAGTACAAAACGAACAGGAGTTCTCCCAGTCCAAGACAAAGATTGGTGATATGATATCAAGTTATGCAAAAAAATTAAAGGCAAGGCAGATTCCGCTTGTAGAACTTGCATTCAATGTAATGATAAGCAAGGCTCCTGCAGAATATGTTAAAACCATCCCTCAACACATCAGAGCTGCCAAACTTTTAGAACAGACAAGAGAGATAAAAAAAGGTGACATTATTTCATATGTCAAGATAATAAACAAACCAGGGGTAAAGCCTACCGAGATGGCAAGGCCGGATGAGATTGATACTCCGAAATACATGGAGTTTATGGAAAGTACGTTTGACCAAATATTGTCTTCAATGGACTTGGATTTTGCAAGCTTGATTGGGGAACCAAAACAGACCGGGTTGGATCAATTTTTCTGGAAGTAGCTAGACATACAATTAATGTTGATCGGTTTCGGGCCTCGAAAAAATTGTTAAAACCAGATATTCACCCTGAAAATGAGCAAATATTTACACCTGTGTGTCAAGTCCATCAGTACTAAAATTTATAAATAAAGTTATAGAAATTACAAATATGAGAAAAGATTCATGTAGAAATTGTGGTATAACTATGGAAGAATTTCAACGTTGCACCATATGTAGTGAGGTAAACCAGTTTGTCTGCACCACTTGTAGAAAGGCAAGCGATGAGCAGGTTCACCCAAAATGTAATCTGATCGCAAAAGATGTTGTATGCAATTAGATATTTTTCAAGTATCCAAAATTTGACCAGTTTTGCTTTATTGAAAAAAGGCCATTCAACTCCAAACCAAAAGAGTGTTTTTGAACAAATAACAGATCATCGAGTCTGAAAATCCCAGTTTTTTTATTTGTCAAAAAGATCAAAATTTGAAATATTATTATATCACTGTAAAATGATGAGCCTTACACAAATGAGTTTTCTTGACTTGTATATGAATCGGAATCCGTTGATAACAAGCCCTAGTGAAGAAGGAGATGTATCGGCAATAGTTTATGGAATTCCCTTTGACTCTACACATTCATTTAGGCCTGGAACAAGATTTGGTCCAGATGCAGTACGCCAGGCTTTTAACAATATTGAAATATTTTCAACAAGATTTAACGTAGATTTAGAAAGTGTCAATATCGAAGACCTTGGAAATACATATCATACAGTAGTTGCAACCGAAGTGCTCGACATGATTGGAAAGATAACAACTGAGCTTGCAGAAAGAAACAAGCAGATGATCATTTTAGGTGGAGAACATCTGATTACATATGGCACATACATGGCATTTCCAAAGGATACAGGTTACATAGTATTTGATGCCCATTATGATTTAAGAGATGAATATGCAGACATTAAGCTGAGCCATGCAGCATATCTTAGAAGAATCATCGAAAAACGCGGAGCTGAAAATATTGTCCATGTAGGTGCAAGATCATTTGTAAAAGAAGAGCTGGCATTCAAGACAGAACATAAGATAAACGTTGTAACAGACAAAGACATCAGAGAGGGCAGAGGACCAAAAATGGTCAAAGACTTTATGTCAACTTTTGACAAGATCTATGTCAGCATTGATTTGGATGTGCTAGACCCAGCATTTGCACCTGGGGTTGGGAATCCAGAGGCCATGGGAATAACATCACGAGAGTTATTTGACATGATATACGCATTAGAGGGTAACACTATAAGATGTATGGACATAGTTGAACTCTGTCCGCCATATGATAATGGTGCAACAGCCTCTGTTGCCGCAAAACTAATGTCTGAAGTCATAGCAATGAATTTATCCCGTAAGTAACTTAAGGCAGAAATAAAATTACCATCTAGTGGAAGAAAACATTTCAAACCTTGCCAAAAAAGGCATTCAGTTGATGACAGAGGGTGGTTTTGAGAAGGCATCAAGTCATTTTGATCAAGCAATAATAATGCAGCCAAGCAACCCGGATTTGCTCAACAGAAAAGGAATTTCCCTGCGCGGCCTGGGAAGATATGATGAGGCCATTGAATGTTTCAACAAGTCTCTCCAACTGGACCCAAGAGATTTAGACGCTTCTTGATGTCAGACCATTATTTGTGGCCTTTTTGCCATGCTTCGACCCATGTTTATTCTCATGAAAGGTTTCCCCTTGGTTTCTTCTTTGATGTTTGTGATGAATTCTTCAACTGATAGATTATGTGGATCTTTTGACTTTCTATCCCTAATAGATAGAGTAGTAGAATTGACTTCTTTTTCACCGATGACTATGATGTATCGTATCCATTCAGTCTCTGCATCCCGGATACTCTTACTTACGCTTTCATTTCTGTCATCTACATCTACGCGTATGTCATTTTCTGTGAGTTTGTCTGCAAGTTTTTCACAATAGTCCAGAAACTCGGGTTTTACAGGAATTAATCGTACTTGGGTGGGGGCAAGCCACAATGGGAACATGGGCTTTCTTCCCTCTCTCTGGTCCTTTGCTGCTTTCTCCAATAACGTGTATATCACTCTCTCAATTGCACCGCTAGGAGAGTTGTGCAAAATTATTGGGCTCTGAGGTTTGTTGGTGTCATCCATGAACTCAATGTTGTATCTTTTTCCATTTTCTACATCAATTTGATCGGTTGATAATGCAGAAGCTTTTCCGAGATTGTCCACATAGTTAAATTCCCATTTTAGTACAAAGTAGAAAAATCTCTCCTTCCACATCTCAACAAGCACTGGCTTGCCAATCTTTGCCACAATCTCTTCAATTAGTGATTTATTTTCATTGTAAAACTCTTCGGTAAATCGAATCGCCATTTCATAATCTTCGCTTTCAATGCCAAGTCCTTTTATGACATCACGTGACAAATCAAATCTTTTTCTAAACTCTTCTTTTGCTTGGTTCATATCCATACACATGGCATGACAATCAGGCATTGTAAAGGCACGTAATCTTCTAAGCCCCACAAGTTCTCCAGACTGTTCCCTTCTGAAACTATACCTTGTAAGCTCATACAGTTTTAACGGCAGATTCTTGTATGATAGTTGAAAGTCTTTTGCCATCAAGAACTGACCAAAACATGCTGCAAATCTCAGGAAAAGGTGTTTTCCTTCTGAATCAATGCTATACTGTCGCGCCGGAAATCTGTGAAAATAACTTTCCATGCTAGGATGATGTGAATCATACATTATTGGAGTCTCGACTTCAAACCCCCCATATTCCATTACCTTGTCTGTGACATATCGTTCAATCAAAGATTTCATGAGCCTGCCATTTGGATAGAACCTCATGTTGCCAGCATCTGATGCAGGTTCATAATCTGCGATTGCCAATTTTTTCATTAATTTTACATGAGGCGGAGGCTCGTCGACTGCTCTTTTCTTAGCAGCTTCATATTTTGCCAACACTTCGAGATTTTGGTATTTTGCAAAATTGAATTTGTCAATGTCATGCAGTTTGCCATCAGGGGTAAGTATGTGCCAATATGATATGATTTTGGATTCCGCTTTTAGTGCATTTGATGACGAGTCTTTTTCTTCTCCAGCTGTTATTGTTTTAGAATTTTCAGCCAATGGGTGTCCTTTGACCTGAAGTTTATACGATTTTGTCCATCCAAATGGTGCCCTATGCACCTCCAGACCTTTGGCGTTTTTTTCCATATCTTGGAGTAAAAGCAATGCAGTGGTGGGAGATGCAAGCTTTGAGCTCAAGTGAGCATAAGGATACAACAATAATTTAGAACAGCCAATTTTTTGCATGGATTCTGAGATTTCAACTATTGCCTTTTTTGCAACAACTTCATTATCTAGTTCTTCTACTGCCACAAATGCAACCACAATCTCTTCAAGGCGTTTTGTTTGAGGATCTATTTCCTCAGCAGATTTTATTTCCTTTTTTACCGGTGTATATTCGATATAATCGCAATGTAACTGCAATATTCGCATGTTTTATTTTTGTTTTGGTTGTTGAATTAAACTTTATGCCAAAATGAACATGCGATGATAAAAAATATTCAAAAAAAACTTTGGGCCATTAAAGGAACATACTAGAAATCACCTACGTTTCATTTTCTCAAGCTTGGTGGTTATTCGAACTATTTTTTCGATTATCTCATCATTGCTACCCTTTCCAGCCAAAAACTTGACTAGCCAATCTATCTCTTCATTGTTAAGTAGGTTTTCCATAGATATAATCACTTGATTCGTGGACATCCATAAGTATTTTCATTACTGTACAACTATACTGATTTTATTACGACATCATCACGGTTGTAGAGTATTTTTTCATGCGTTATGGTTATGGTACAGTTTTGTTTGAACTTCATCTCTTTTTTGTTTCCTACAGAATCTTTGAAGATCACACTAGGCTCTTGGATCACGTCAATCTTGTATTGTGTTCCTTGTTTTAGTTTCTTTAATTCCTGGCAACCTTGCATGTTGATAAGCAGAGAACATGCAACGGAATTTGATTCTGATGTAGACATTAATGGTTTTGTGATTTGCAATTATAAAAACGGTTGTGTCATGTACAGCATGGGTTAATTTTGATTTTATGATGTTTATAAAAAAATTTAAACATGTTGCAAAATCAATTCAAGTTACCCCCTCCTGAGAGTCTTTTTCCTTTTTATCATAAGAGTATAAAGAATCATCACGTACATAGGTGCCTGCATCTCTAAACTTACTTGAAGTATCATCTTTTTTACTGTACCAGCGTCTAAAAATTATTGCTGCAGGACCACCGATCAAACTAAGAAGTAGGGGATAAATCCAACTATCCATAATACATGTGCCGCCACATTTTAATTTCGTCAAATAATCATCCAATAAAAATCCGTCTTAGATTATCAGGTTTTTAGAATATTGGAAATAAAGCACGTATTATGGTCTGATAACTTTCATCGGTAACATATTGTTTGAGAACATTTGCAATGTTTATCATAATTAGTAATGTATATCATGCTTTGCGATTGTGACATGTTGTCACAAGTAATATTATTTTTCCCAAAAGACAAGAGACATCATATTCTCTATGATTATGCGCATATTGAAAAAATCGGACTAATTAGAGACATCATGGTTTAAAGTCTTGCCCAATTCGCTTTTTAAAATAGCAACTTGTTCAAGATTTCTAAACATCTCATCAATTTCTTTTAAAATGACACATAATTCAAGTACTTGTTCATAATTCATTCCTATTTTGTCAGGTACATAGTAGTGAAATGATAGTAATTCTTCCACAATTTCCCATAACTTCTCAATAGGCAATTTTCTTAATTCTTTTTCAAAGTATTTGTGATGTGATCTCAAATAGATATAGTCCTTTGTGCTGTGAAGAAAATTCTAGACATTACAATTTACAATAATTATCACGAGGACATATAATATATCAAGTGGGGAAGGTTTAACACGTATTTGGTTCCAATTTGGCATGACTTCCGAATAAGAAAATTAGAACCACATCACATTACAATGTACAAGTTATATCAATACAGTATCCACATAGAATGATCTTTTTCCACATCATTTCAATTTTTTTCTCGATTTTTCTAGATCTTCATTTTTAGCATCAAGTGATTCATGCGGATCTTATAGTACAATATGTACCTGTTCTAGATCTTGATTTTATACACTTCATCCATGGAAGATATTTGTTATTCTGTTTTTCCACAATTTCAACTTGCAAGCATTTTACTCAAATTGTTAATACCGCAATAACTATTCATCATGCTTTTCATTTAGATCAGTTTTTGGCAGGGTGAAAAAAATTGTAGTGCCCTTCCCAACTTCACTCTCAAGCCAAATTTTTCCACCTAATGCTTCCACTATACCTTTGCAGATCACCAAGCCCAATCCAGTTCCACCATGTCTTCTTTTAAGAGATGTATCAATCTGATAAAATTTTTTGAAAAGATTATTTTGTTTTTCTTTTGGTATTCCACTACCATTATCTTTTACATAAAAAACAACATGATTGTTATTTCCTTGTGCGTTAATTTCTATACTGCCATGATTTTGTGGTACAAAATCAACTGCGTTTTTTATCAAATTGGCAAACACTTGACTTAATCGATACTGATCGCTCACTATGTTTGTTCTTTCTTTGGTAGTGTTGACGAAGAGTATTTTTTTATCACTCATTAATTTTGAATGTGTTTGGATTTGCTCGTCTAGGAATTCTTTAACTTCAAACTCCTTTTTGTTAAACTTCATTCTTTCTAAATCTATTTTCTGGGTATCCATTATGTCACTGATTAATCTTTCCAGCTTGGTAGTTTCTGTACTAATTTTCTCAACTGCGTTAATCTGTTCACTATTTAATGGTCCAAGAATACTATTGTCCTCTCTGAGCATTTCTGCATATCCACTGATTGTGACTAGAGGAGTTTTCAATTCATGTGAAACCATAGTAGTAAATTCTTCTTTGGCTATGTCTGTTTCTCGTAATTGTTGAGATTGTACCTGTAATTCAATATTAGATCTTTCAAGTTTTTGTCGTTCTGCCAATTTCTTATTTACTACAAGAGTTGTGATAACGGTTAAAATTACTGCAAGGCCAGTTCCTAAAATTATCACATATTCAGTAGTGAGTATAGCTGACTGGGTATCTAGATTTCGTTTAGATAATAATTGTTGTTCTTCATTTTTTATGTTCTCTACTACTTGACGAATTTCATCCATGGTTTTTTTCCCTTTGAGTGTATCAAAATTTTTAACAAGATCTAATGTGTTATTGCTCTTGCGAAGATTTATGTTTAAATCAAGTAAATCCAGTCTTTTTTTCACCAATGGTTCCAATTTATCCATATTGGATTGTTGAACAGGGTTATCCATCGTAAGTTGTCTTAATGCCTTGATCTGATCATCAATCTGAGATATTGCAGAATTGTAGGGTTCCAAGAAATTTTCTTGTCCAGTAATTAGATATCCACGCTGACCAGTTTCGGCATCCACCATTGTTTTCATGAAATAGTCTGCTTTGTCAATCACTGTAAAAGTATGCGATAACCAGTTTTCATTTTGAATCAAATTATTTATACTGATAAATGATACACATGATACTATGGAAAATGCAATAATCGGCAATAGCGTTCCAACAATTATCCAAGAAGTGTAAGAATTTACTTGAAACATAACACATCCCTCCTAAAACAGGCATAAAGGAAGCAGGTCATTTTGTACACACCACCTTGCTATTCTTGTCTCCATCATACAATCCATGTAACGCGTCAATATCACAGGCAGAGATATACGGATAATCTGGAAGCATTGAATGCATTAGATCTTCTATAGCAGTAGAGTGGCCAAGTCCCAGAGCATGACCAAATTCATGTCTCATTATTGCCTCAAGTCTATCGGCATCAAGCTTGTTTGCCTTGAAGATGGTTATTTTGGACTTAAGTATTTGATTGCCATCTACAAGAGATTTGGTATATCCAGAATATCCGTCAGGATTCACATCACTTGTAAGTATTATTTCAATGTCTCCCACTCCATTAGGAGATCCATTTATGTCAAATTTTTGTGGTATGTATAACGTGGTAGGTTTTTCGGATGCTTGTTCAGTAGCTCCTTCCCACCCAACATAATATGTGGAAGAAGTTCCCTGTGGACCTTTACCTGTTTGTGAATCATCTATAGATACAACTTTAGTAGATAAGATTGCATCTTTTATGGCATTTATCATGTCTTGTGAGACTTTTGCTTCGTTAACAACATGAACGTGAATCACTCTTCCATTGTCAATATTCCATGATACCCATGTATCTACAGTATCGCCTTGTAGATTCTGGATTACATAGTTTGAGTTGTAATTTGACATGTCGTGGGATATAGCTTTGTTCACAATTTGATTTTCATAGTAAGAATAGCCTACAAATCCCAATGAAACTACAACCGCAATACCTAAAACCGATACATAATACCATTTACGAGCTCTTTTTTCAGTCTTTTCCCCATCATGTACTATCTCTTCAAGAATAATTTTTTCTTGTCCCAATTCTTTGGATTTTTGTGATTCATCAACTAGTTTTCTTTCTAGATCTTGTTTTAATTTTCCCATCTCATCCATTTGTGACGATATCGAATCGTTGACTTCCTTTAGAAGGATTTTTTCTTGTTCTAACTCTTTTATCTTATCACTTTCAAACAGCTTTTCATCTGCAGACGTATCATTTTTGTCTGAACTAATTTTTACTCAGGCTCCCATAGTTTTTAATAGGACTTCTAATTTTACAGGTTTTTTAAGGCAGGAATGTGCCCCTTTTTTTATAAGCTTTTGAATTTCTTCGTCGGTGATAGATGAGGCAGTAAACAAGATTATCTTGTGTTTTCCAATTTCTCCATTTTTATACAGATGATCTATTACATCCACCCCAGTAAACTCGGGCATTGCCAAATCCAGTAATATGACATCAAATTTTTCTTGTTCAATCAGAGTCAGTCCGTTTCTTCCATCATTTGTAACAATACATTCGTGTCCCTTACCTCTCAGATATTTGGACATCATTTCGGTAATGGATTCATTGTCGTCTATTAGTAAAATTTTCATCATAATATCTAATTCTATATACTATATTTTATATAAGAATATTGATGTTTTTCTCAAGTCAACGTACAAAATTCACATGTATGTAACTCATCATTTGAAAATATAATATTTTTTTATTCGATTTCATCAACATTATACTCATTTGAGTTATTTTTACTATTTTTTCATTTCATGGTAACTAGAACATATTTATTCTTAGAAATGGAGTTTTTACATAAAAATGCTCACATTTTTTCTACCATCCAACAACCTGTCCAAATTAATCAACATCATAAAAAATCCATCATGTGAAAATTCCTAAAAAAATACAGATTGTAATTAATACAATATTGTTAGATAATTCAAGGGATACAGTCTGATACAGCAATATTAACTTGACATATCGTTAGTATCAGGTTAGTTACTGCAAGGAAAAGATTTCGCATGGGAGTCTCATTTCTTACACGTACTGGACGTACATATCATAAAAAATTGGTGTAGGATTCTTCTAGTTTAAAAAATATGGATCGGGCCTGGTATGTTACGTTTTGCGTTCTAGTTTTAGATCCGTTTGTGCCTAATTCCATTATGAGATTCAAGTTCCTTGAATTCTATATGGGTACTGCTTTTTCCCAGCTCTTTTTAGCAGTAGTACTGGCATAAATCCAGATTATAGAACCATCTTTATCCAGTAAAACTTTGTTAGATGCTTCTAGATATTTTAAAATGACATTTAGAACAGGGGGTCTCATGGTAACATCTAGTTTTTTTGTCAACTGTGCTTTTGAATCAAACTCCTTGTATTTTGCAAGAAGTTGTTCTACTTTCAGGATATTCTTAAGCGTCGGATTATACTTGGATATGTTTTGGATGAAATCATTGCCAGAGAGAACTGTTCCAGAATCTAGAATGTGGTCTTTTGTAAATACGGATTTTGGATTCGCCATACATTAATTACACACTACTTGCATATATGCATATATGTACGTACATTAATGTACGTATTCTAGTAACCAAAGCGTTTGTTATACTTTACATGATCAAATAACTCCCCAGTCCTGTGTTCTCTTCTACCATCTCTGTGTTCATGTCTATGATCTTCGCCATATTCAGAATTTTGGCGGTCCGCTTCCCCTTCATAATATCTATAATTTTTCTGTTCATTTTTTGAAAGATTAAGAATTATGATATCAAGTGAGATAGGCGTGTAGCCAACAAGTTCTGAGCATATGTTAACTGTCTTTTTTTCGTGATTCATGAAAGGATAATTATCTGAGACTTGGGCATAAACATTTCATAAAATATTCTAATTACCAAGCATCAATCGGATGGATCGTGGATTATTTCCCAGAATACAATTGTAGTATATGACAACCTGATACACAAAGACGCACATCAGTAAATATGATGATACGTTGTTGTATCCAGATACAGGAGATGTTGATATCCCAAATGTTTCCTTGATGCTACCAAACAATGGTTCAATAGATACACTTCTACTATGATGTATCTTCCGACCTTTTTTGGATTTGTAAAATAAAATCAATTCCAGTCTTTCACCTCTTGTATGCCTGTACCTTCGTACCGGACAAACTAACCTTGCACCTCTCTGTCTTGTATACTCGTACAGCTCATGATCATCATACCCCTTGTCAGCAACAATATATCGCATATCAGGAAGATATTCTACAAGATTTTGATACTCTTGATTATCTTGTATGTTTGCAGTTGTTATGCCAGCAGACAGTGGAACTATTAGTTTTCCAGTACTGCATGTCATGTGTAATTTGTATCCAAATATCCATCCACGTGTTCCAGAGAATCCCCATTTGGCATCAGTATCAATTCCGGATCGTGGAAGATGTCCTGATATCATATGCTTGCGATGCCAAACATGACCATTTTTTGCACGTATCATGGAACTATCAATGGATGTTATGGTAGAATCAGCAATTTTTTCTGACACAAATCTTCTTCCCATGATACCAATGATGTTCTGGACCGGCATAACCTTGAATCTTCGGTCAAATGTTCTTCTGTCTGGTAATGTGTACAATCCACATGATCTCATTATTTTCTTGTTGTGTGTTACAGAAAAATAATGATGCAGGCAATTGTTTGATGGAATTCTAAACCATATTCGCACAATGTAGCAGCGAATCATTGTACAAGTAGAATACACATATGGTCTTCCCCTTTTGTCAATATCATCATACAAAGATAGCAAACCTATCAAATGCAAAATGCCAATAAGGAAGGATTCTGATTGAATCTTGCTGAGGATTTCTTTCTTGATATGCATCTTGACAATGAATATCTGGCAAGGAGATCCAAAGCATTTTCCATTAAATTAATTTTGGAACATGATCAAAATATGCCTTGGAATTGTGCCCAACCCTCAATTATCTAGACTATTATTGTGCTTGTCACCATGGATTAGCCAACCATCCCAATTAGCTGGTCTGACAGGGTCATGAGTTAGAAGGAATTTATTTCCCTTGTAGACAAGGGGACATCTATCCTGTATTTCTTCTGCCTTTGTAATCAGACCTTTATCATGGTTTCCACGAATGAATTTTATTTTTCCATTTAGTTTACCGAGCCAATAATCAAGATTCTCACGTTCAAGTGTCAAATCGCCCATGAAATAAACAGTATCCTCCTTTCCAACTTTTGAATTCCATCGGTCAACTAGAGTCTTGTTCATTTCTCCTACAGATTTGAAAGGCCTATGACAATATCTTATGATATTTTCATGATCAAAATGAGTATCACTGATTAGGAATATCTCTCCATCCTTCTCAGAATCAGGCACATCCCAGAAATCTGGAGGAAGAGTTTCTTGTCTTTTTTTTAGAACAGATAATGTGTGTTGAAGGGTTTGTTTATCAAGTGCTTGTTCTCTATCCAATTTTCTTTTAAGCATTAGATCATATTCATAAAGGATTTTTGATTTCTCATGTATGGCTTTCTTAAGTATTGTCACTCGTAAGAGAGTCAGATTAATTTTCGGTTGTGGTAATTTTTGCATATACTTCCATATCTCCCCAAATTTCCATGTGATGTCACGAAATGCAATTGTCGCATGAAATTCAAAATCATCCTTGTAATCATGATCCTGCATCTTGCAAAAGATTTCTAATCTCCGAGATATTTCACTCCTCATTTCTTCCAAATCTTTGGAAGGTTCAATGTTTACAAATATGACTCGTTTTAAAAAAAGGAATTTACTGAATTTACCAAATCCGTCTAGAGAGTATCCTACTATGTCATATTTCTTGACAACATCAAATACTTCTCTGACAAGTCTTTCCTCATCATCTGTGCTGAGTGGACCTGCAAGAGAAATATGAGGTACTGGTCTTTTTCTTGTTACACCATCAACATCAAATTTCTTTGATATATCATAAATCAGATCTTTAAGATACACTTTTGTGTTGCCTAAAATTCTGATTTGTACTAAATAACGAGTCATTTCAAATACTCTAACGTCCATGAAGTTGCAGGAGCCACGTTTCCTGAAGGATCCTTCAAGTTGAGATAAATCGTATGTAATCCTCCTGTACCTAACCATTTTGAAACGTCAATTACTGTATTAATCGAGTTTGGACTTGGAGAATTATTTACATACATAGCATAGTCCAAACACTCGCTTTTACCATCTGAAAATAAGGTAGTGATTTTCCCAGGAGAGCATTCAGGATAATAGCTATTTCCCACAGGTCTTGGTACAATCATGCCTACATCAGTTCCTTGGTCATAATATCCAGCATTGTAAGGAGGTGAATTATCCAAATCATTTTCCGTAAGTGCTTTTGGACTTGGATCAGAAAATACATCAATGCTATACATTGTATATCCCGGAAGAATTGTTCCACTAATCATCAGAGTTCCACCTGTCAATTTTATTGTCTGCCAATTTACTAGATTGTTCTCAAAGTTTTGTACAAAGTAGAATCGGTCATTATCATACGCAATTCCAAAGTTTACGGTTGTATGATCAGGATCTAGAATATTTTTCTTGTGACCCCAGTTTGATGCAGCATCATTATTTATCATCTCGTCTTCTCCTTTTTGGATTTCTGCATATGGGTCATAGGTATTTTCTATACAGTTTCCGGTTGGACATGTTGAATATGTATAATAATCATTTTCTGCAACGGCTCCTCTTCCGCCAAGTTTTGTATAAACGACATAGGGTTTTACACCATCACTATTCCAATGTGAAAAATATTTTAGAGTCAATTGATCGTTTGCATGATTTTGTGCCGAACCTATATTGCTTAATGCTACCGGACTTAATCCATTTGCCTTTCTATCATCATTTATAATTTTTAGTGCATATGCGTAAAGGCTTGGAAGATCTGTTGGTTGGATCGGTGGTTGAACATTAGAACTTCCTGGAATTGTTATAGAGGGAATTGTTACCTTTGGAAACGTAATTTTTGGAAATGTCATCTTTGGAAGAATACTAGGCGCAGGAGGAGTGTTACTCGGATTGGGTGTTGTAACAGACGGAGATGAACCTAATTGAAAATTATATACAGCATCACTTCCTTGAGAATTTTGATATTGGACAATGCAGGAATTTTTGTCAATTGTCAAAGTCACATCTTTTTGTATTCCGGAACCTATTGGAGGATCTGATATACACTGTATTGAATCATGATTTGCACAATTAATCCTAATTCCTCCGGCTCCGTTTGATGCCATGAGACAGTTCGAATAAACAACTTGGCTGGTGCTACTAGCTGGTGGCTGATTTGTTTGTCCTGGTGGTATTTCTGAGGGGCTTTGAGATGGTGATGTTTGTATAAGATTTGGAAGACTAATTTGTGGAAGTTGTATTTGTGGTAGTCCTGGAACTCCTACCACTAAAACAAATAGTGACGCAGCAACTAATCCAATAGAAATAATTGCAATCTGTTTTGCTCCAAATTTACTTCGTCGATAGTATCTTTTACCCGAGTGTCTTCCTACACCATCATATCGATTATCATATCGTCCATTCTTCCAGTTACGCCAGTCATCATCGTCCATATTTTTCTAACTATGAGTATAATGATGTGATATGTATTCATCATGATTTGTAAACTTTCTAGGTGGCCGACAATGTACACATACCCATAATGTCCTAGTAGGATCATGAACAATGCTTGATTCTACATGTACTCCTTTTGGTATTGGTTCAAAATCAAGTTCCTCAAGAAATGTTTTCTCGTTTGCCTTACATTCTGGGCTGTTATCTAGATGTGATTCTAATTCTTGTCCAGCATATTCGATTAATTGTGGAAAATCAGAAACATAACCACATGTTTCACAGATTATGCTGTACATGCCTGAAGAAACATTCTGACCACGTTTCATCAGCCATAACTTTCGGATATATTTAACATACATAGTTTTAGGACAATACTTGTTTAGGTGTAATTGCAAATGATCAATACAGACTCTTTGATTACATAACTTACAATGTTTTGAATTAAGATCATGTAATTTTGTTTTACAATCAGGCGTAGCACAGGCATTATCTGCGCTTATTTTCTTTTTTTCTGGTCTAAGATTAGACAGGTATTCAATTTCCTGTCTTGTAGTAATGTGAATTTCTGTAGATGGTACTACAACAGAAGACCCACCAGGATAGGTCGAAACCATTTTCATTTCTATTATTGTGCCATTATGATGAATCTTGATTTTGTCATCAATCTTGACAACAGTATTTTGTAAAAAATCCCTTACATAATCTTCAGATAAACTAACTAGAGATTCTTCCTGAATGATGTATAATTTTTCAGCCTTGACAGGATTAGATTTGTCAGTCTCTAGTGACTCTGCGTTCTTTCCTAGTTTGCCAAGTAAAATACGTTTTTTGTTTAGAGCATCAACATATTTTGGATTAATTTCTAGTGCTTTATCATACCACACTATTGCTTCTTCGTGTTTTCCTAGTTTGTCAAGTGAGACACCTTTGTAGTATAGCGCATCAACATCTCTAGGATTACACTCTAATACTTTATCATACCATTCTTTTGTTTCTTCGCCCAAATCCCAGGCTTTTTTGAATTTCCATCAACTTAAGGATTTAATAGATAATGTTTTTCTTCTAGTCATTATTTTGGGCCCGTGTTACATCTACATCGATATAAAATCCATCAGTCATAAGTAAATAATCGGTCATCTGGTTCACGACCAAACATCTTGACAGCTGATTGTACAAGAAATAGATAGTTACCCTTTAACACAGCCACTTTCGTATTTTGTTTACTACGTTCTTTTACAAATTTAACGTCTTTAGTCACAATAGTAAAATTATTGTTTTTTGCATATTCCATTATTGCCTCATCATGCATACCAGCGGGCAAATCAGCATGATGACCAACGCAAATCGATTTATGATTTTGATCAATTTCTGATTGATTAGAGAAATAATTACCTGCACAATGCTCATCAAATAACAAATCCATCTGGTAGTAATTTTTATTGTGAACTTGAATATAAAATCAATCCAGTCAATTTATAATTTCTAAAACAGTTTCATAGATATCACATAGAATTGTTCTAAGATATCTGGCATAGCGTTCTTTGGTAGCAGGCGATCTGCATCCATCATAGAATAGGTCTAACGGATTTTGCTCTAATTGCTCGATATCTGATTTGTGTATTTTCAAGGCCTATACCCCATGCGTGACGGAACCATAAAAAGAACTGTATAGTAGTGGATCGGGCCGGATTTGAACCAGCGACCCCCGCAGTGTGAGTGCGATATCCTAACCAGGCTAGACTACCGATCCAGATTTATTTTTCAAAGTAGGATTATTTAGTTCTTGAATTTTCTTAACAATTAATCAATTCACATCCTGTTGCCACATGATGTGCAAAATTTTGCCACATTTGATACAGTCTTTCCACAAGACATGCATTTGTTTCCATCACCAGATATCACATTCATGACTTCATTCCTTCCAGGCAGGGTTTTTGCCGAAATAAACGAGGCAACAGTATTTTGAGGACCCGATTGTATCTTACCAGGTGTCAATCCTGTTGTAGATGTCAGGGAAGCGTTATTCATCCTATTTAGTGCCTTTTTTATCTCAAACATGGCTTTTAACCCTAGAAAATCCAGTGCGGAATATTTTAGAACTGCATCAGTTATTCCGTAATAATAGTCCCGTTCAGAAAGATTTCCTTGCTTGTAGAGCGCATACATTTCTGCGAATGCCTGAATGTACGAGTCATATCCCCGAAAAATATACTGAAGTTTGTCAAACATCAATGCAAGTGTATCTACATCATCGCCCCCAAATTCCATTAGAGTATTTGACCCATGACCACTACTTATTTTTTCAGGCATCTAGTGAACATGTTGCTTAAAACACGTGCCGCAGAATTCTTGACTACATTTTGAACAAGATATCAACTCTCCAGGCCTATATCCAGCAAAACATTTAGAGCATGCAAATGGATTCATATCGAATCGATAATATCATAATACCTAATCTTTAATGTTTGTTTTTGTTCTCTTAAACTCGAATCTGTCCCATGGAAATACCACATATTCACGACCCTGTGTTTTTTTGGCATATGTCAACGATTTCGGATACTTCATGTCTTTTCTTGCAATCAATGTAGCATACAAAAAATTTTCAGGTGTCTGAACGAGTGAAAATATCTTATGGAATGTACTTCCAGAATCATAAATGTCATCAACAAAAAGAGTTTTTTTTGAAATCTTTTTCGGGTTTACAATTATTTTTTTTGTATCAAAATGATCAGCGATTAGTCTTGCAGGTACTAGGCCTCCTCTTGAGATGGTTGCTATTCTGTCAAATTCAATACCAGTCTTTTTTATCTTATTCACAAGAATTTCTATTAGCATCTCTACTTCAGCCCATGTAACATCATAGTGCCCTTTCCAAAGTTGTTTTGTCAATCCGATTGCACTGTTTTTTGTTTCCTATTAATCATTTTGAAAAATCATTTTAAAGTTAGACAGAGCTAATTAATATAGACTAAGCTAACTTTTAATAGCGCATGTCAGAACTTGTAATTCATGAATAAAACTAGTCTAGCGGATGCTAGGAATAAGATTGCAAGATTTTTGGCTTTTGCTGGCCCTGCCTTGATAATCAGTATAGGATACATGGACCCAGGAAATTATGGTACTGACATTACAGGTGGTGCATCCTATGGGTATACTCTTTTGTGGGTGGTCTGGCTTGCAAGCATAATGGCCATGCTTCTCCAGTATCTATCTGGAAAGATAGGCATTGCAACAGAGATGTCATTGCCAGAAATAATCCGTGCAAGATTGAAAAAAAAGATTTACATCATACCATATTGGCTGAGTGCAGAAGTTGTTGCAGCATCAACAGATCTAGCAGAATATCTTGGAACAGTTATTGCACTTAATTTATTATTTGGTGTACCACTACTTTATGCTGCAATTTTTGGAGCTGCAGATGTCATACTCATACTTGGTTTGACATCAAAGAGATTCAGAGTGTTAGAACAATTCTTCCTCTTATTTGTTTCAGTGATCAGTTTTGGTTTTTTTTATGAAATATTTCTTGCAAAACCCGATGCCAGTATGCTAGTTTACCATTCGATAGTTCCATCAGTTACAAATTCTCAGGCATTATTTGTTGCAGTCGGAGTTATTGGTGCAACAGTTATGCCGCATGTACTTTTTCTTCATTCTTCTCTGACACGAGATAAGGTTAGTGGAAGCACCATTGAACAAAAAACCAAATTTAGAAAATATCATTTGACAGAAACAATAATTGTACTCAGTCTTGCAGCTGCCGTAAATGTATCAATTATGATAATGGCAGCCGTAGCTTTCAATCCAACACATCCTGAAATCAATACAATATCTGAGGCCTTTAAAATTCTCATTCCACTTTTTGGCGTCTCTGCTGCCACAATTTTTATCATAACACTACTGTCATCAGGTATTGCATCATCAGTAGTAGGTACACTGGCAGGTCAATCAATCATGGAAGGCCTTTTAGGGAAAAAAGTGAATCCATGGTTAAGAAGACTGGTCACCAGGTTTGTCAATGTAATTCCTACTACAATTGCAATACTTTTGGGGTTTGATCCTCTACACATACTTGTTTACAGCCAAGTAATACTGAGTATATTGATCCCATTGCCAATGATACCTCTTTTGATATTGACAAGGGACAGAAACCTGATGGGTCAATTTGTAAACAGGAAAATAACTACTGTTGTAGCAAGCATGTTTGTTGGCATCATCATGTTGCTAAACATATACCTGCTTGCTACAGTCGGTTTCTAAGTCACTACCTTGAACTGGATATTCTTTCTCTTCAAGAATCGTATCAATTGTTGAGCATGTTCCTGATCTTGTGTCTCAAGACTCAGTGTGACCCCTGCAGTACCTGCAGGTATACTTGAGCTTAGCCTATCATGAATCACATCTACTATGTTTACACTTAGTGATGATATCTGGTCAACTACTTCCTTGAGTGCTCCCGGTTTGTCAGTTAAAAGAATAAAGATCTTGACCATTCTACCCATTTCTGTTAGGCCCTTTGCCACAATCTGACCAAGCAAATACATGTCCACATTTCCACCGGACAGGATTGTGACCACTTTTTTTCCCGGAGATGGTTTTTTATCAAGCAAGTATGCAATGCCAACAGCACCAGCTGGTTCTACCACGGTCTTTGATCTTTCCATCAGTAGAAACATTGCCTTCACTATGGAAGAATCATCGACAAGAACAATATCATCTATCAACTCATTTATGATTTTAAATGTGGAGTGACCGGGTGTTTTTACAGATATGCCATCTGCTATCGTCCGGTGGCCTGCAACTGATTGTAACTTGCCAATATCAAATGATTTTTTCATCGCAGGAAAACCCGATGATTGTACACCAATCACCTTCACCTTTGGTTTTTTGGTCTTGACTGCTTTTAGGATTCCAGCTGCAAGTCCTCCCCCTCCGATTGGAACATAAATCTCATCTACATCGGGAAGATCTTCCATTATTTCAAGTCCTATTACTCCCTGTGCAGCTATTACCGTTTCATCATCAAAAGCATGTACAATAGTAGCCCCTGTTTTTTGTG
Organism: Candidatus Nitrosotalea okcheonensis; assembly: GCF_900177045.1. Taxonomy (NCBI): domain Archaea; kingdom Thermoproteati; phylum Nitrososphaerota; class Nitrososphaeria; order Nitrosotaleales; family Nitrosotaleaceae; genus Nitrosotalea; species Candidatus Nitrosotalea okcheonensis. The sequence goes on along the minus strand of NZ_LT841358.1, from coordinate 417,555 downwards.
CGATATCTGCAGCTTTTGCAGAAGATTCGTCATAGATAGTACCTTCTAGAATTACGTTGGCACCATATGATCTGGTTGCAGAAACTTTGGCAGGAGATGCCGTCACAGGCATTACAATCGTACATGGAATTTTTTCAAGCGATGATGCATATGCCACACCTTGTGCATGGTTTCCCGCAGATGCCGCAATCACTCCTTTTTTCTTTTCATCTTTTGAAAGGCTTGCAATCTTTGCATAGGCTCCCCTAAACTTGAATGAGCCGGTTTTTTGTAGGCATTCTGATTTCAGGTAGACATTGGAGCCAGTCATTTCACTAAATGAATGTGAGTTTTCAAGTGGTGTCCTACGAATTACATTACGTTGTAATTTCTGGGATTTTATTATGTCTTCAAAAGTTACATCCATCAGAATTTCCAGCCCTGACTTGGTATATTTGGTTTATTGAACCATGTGAACCAAAAAACCAACATGTATTTTGCATAATTCTGACATATTTAAGATAAAAACTATACAAACATATGACAAATTAACAAAATCTTTATGGATCAAAAAGGGCTAAATAATATTCTGAGAGCATGTAAGATCTAAGTCAAGGTGGTCATATACCACATGGTGTCAACTCCCCAAACTTTGCACCGTGATGTGTAGTTCTGACCCCTTGGCTAATAATACAGGAGTTTTGAAAACACTTTGATATAAACAATTTTTTAGATTTTTAAAATTTCTATGATACTATCAAGCAATACAAGTAAGTTTGTCTTGGTCTGCTCCGAAATTCTTGCCAGGTTTATATTTCCTTGTCTGGTGTTATTCCTTACATATTCTAGATTAAAATTGCACAGACATCCTTCCTCTGCCGCGATCATTTTGTTTTCATCAATTAACACTGGCGTAGTATGATATACCTCTATGAGCAGGTCATCCAGTTCTCTAAACAATTTATCCCTGTTTACTACAAGTTTTGTGTGTTCTGCATGTGACGCCTCAATTGTTTTTACAACATCTTGTGTGATATCTTCACGATTAAACAACACTTCGAATAGTTTTTGTTCATCCATTCCATGATATCCTTCCGCTCGTAGTTTTTCTTCTATTATCTTGTCATTTTCAGGTCCTACCCGAATCTGGAGTTTTTCAATCATGTTGGATATATCTGATAGTTCTTTTTGGATCTCAATAACGCGGTGATCAAGTCTATAAAATAGCAATGCGTGATATTGTAGAGACATGTGTGAAGAAAGAAGATAATTTCCTTCCTGTATATCGAATTTTATGAAACTTCTTCGCAAGTCTTTTTCAGTAGTTGCAGATACTCCCTGATGATTCCATTCAGGTATTTTGTTTAGTATATTTTCAAAAAATTTTCTTACAAGAGCAGGATCAAATGATTCCTGATCTGTCACAGTACCATCTCCCAACATGACCTTCAGAGGAACTTTTTTTGTAAGAGTAGTAATATGCCCCAAGAATGAGGTCCGTATGATCTCAGCCTTGTCACTCATAGATTTTATGAATAGATCGGGATTGCTTACAGGTATCTGCATCAAAATATCTCCAAAAGCCTTCCACATAAAATCGGTATGTACTTTAAATACGTTATAAGCCCATTTTTTATTGGATGTTGACAAGTGAAAAAACCGTCCTTTAAGAAGATAATCTGCTGGAACTGTAACGTGGAAGTAATACAATACTTTGATATAAAATACAAGGGAGAAAGAGGAGTATGTCCCGTATGTGGAGCCAACTTTCCATTGGAATGAGTAAAAATGAGTGAAGAACCCAAGAAAATGCAGGAAGAGGAAAACACGTCCACCAAAAGCATCATAGACATGATGTTGGGAGGAGGCAAGACTGGTACCCTAGACAGTGAAAGTTTGATCAAGGAGACTCAGAAGAGAGTATGGAGTTCCCTCAAAAAAGGATATGAATATGATTATTCCATAGATGAATCAGATACGTTTCTGCGAAAACATGTGGCACAAAAACTGCACATGCTTGTCATGTTTGTAGACTTGGTTGGCTCAACAGATATGGCATTGCAACTCCCGCCAGAAAAACTTGGGATAATAATTAGCTCATTTTCACAAGAGATGAGATCTGTAATACGCCATCATGGAGGATATGTCCTAAAATATGTCGGAGATGCAGTTATTGGGTATTTTATTGCCGAAGAAAGTCCACTTGTGGTATCAGACAGTGCAGTAAACTGTGCAAGAACTATGATAGATGTAATTGAACGTGGAATAAATCCGATACTTAGTGAATATGATTATCCTGAGTTACGCGTAAAGATCGGCATGGATTTTGGTGAGAATGTGATTGCAAGATATGGTTCAGACCAAGTTAGATCACATGTAGACATCCTTGGCCCAGCAGTAAGCATTGCCGCCAAAATTACTGCACTAGCAAAGCCAAACCAGATCTTGATCGGTGAAGATGTCTATGAGAAGCTTCACCCATCGCTCAAAAATCTTTTCGAGCAAATAGAATGGTCGGATAATAGATGGTCATACCAAGACAAGAAAACAGGAAGAGTCTACAGAGTGTATGCAATGCATGTCTAGATAGTGAATTTGTCAGGACATTCCACATGTTCGTAATGATGATCTGTAAACTTTTGATCAACAACATACATGACAATTTTGTATAAATCCATTGAACCAATATTTTTTTTACATTTTATGCAATGCATTGATATCATTTTTGACATTAAACTAGTGTCGATCAGGCCATTCTATAAGGATCAGAGATCGATAGAATTTGATAAAAAACTACCAGCACTTGACACCTTGCTATATCTAATGCGTAATTTTGTGAGTAAACATGAAATATAGGACAACAAGAATTCAACTCATGTGGCCATATGATGTGAGAAAAATGATGGAGATTTTGGGACATCCAATTGACAATATGAATTCCCCATTTGCATTTCCAAGGTTACCACCACGTGCAAATCCACCACATGGAATTTCCAGTGCAGGAATGGTAAAAGACAGCATAGTCAAGGATGTCAACATGATGACGAGTAAACTTTCAGGCCATCATACAATGTTTCAAAGATATGCAGCAGGCCTGTTTAACATGACGCCAAATGGATTCATGCCAGGTCATCCAATGCATGCTACAATGCAGACAGTAGATACGCTAACCGAAGAAAATGACAGACTGAAAAAAGAAAACATGGCTTTGAGATCTGATCTTGGTAAAGAAAAGAAAAAATAACTTCCAACTTTTATAAAGCATAAACTTTCTATCATAACTATGCAAAAGACACCCAGTCAAAAATGGACAGAACGGATAGCACAATACAGAATGAAATGTCAGAACATAATGGAGTTGTCAAAATCAATCAGATATGTAGGGTTGATAAATGAATATGGAAGAACGTTGACTGGAATATTTCGACCGGGGTTAAATGTCCTGCTATCAAACGAGCCTGCAAGAAATGAGTTTTTCTTGGTTTCTACAATGCTTGCAATGCGAAGCAAGGCAAGTCTAGCCATTGGAAATATGGATAGTGCAGTACTTAGGCATGACAGGGTTACAATTATCGTATTCCAGAGAAAAGAGGGCATTTATTATATTTCAGTAAACAAGATAGTGGCACCTGATGCAGTAAACAAAATTATTGCAAAAATTAAAAAAATTATTTAGAGTGGAGCAAATCCGTGGAAACCACGAGCTTGTTTTGCACCATCATCAAATGAAGGCTCAAATAATGACACCATGTATTTGTCAGGATCCAGCACAATACAGTTTTTGCCTGCCTTGTGAGATACAATTTCTCTATAGATTGTGACATTTTTTGATTTGAGTTCTTTCACTGCAGACTCTATATCCCCTACAACCAATCCAATCACTATTCCATTCTCAATAGACGTTCCAGTGTTAATGGGTTTACTTGCAGGATGAAGTATGACGGTTGCACCTTCTTTTGCCAATTCCACCCAGTTTTCTCTGCTGTTTTTAACTGGCAATCCAATCACTTCATTATAAAACTTCAGAGATTTGTCCAAGTCTGAGACTGCAATGATTACACTTCCAAGGTGTCGGATATTCATGTACACCGTAAGTGTTCGCAGTGTTAAAAGATTATGGTGAAACTAGACTACTTGGACCATTGTTTCAGTACGTTCTACGCCTTTTATGTTTTGGATCTCTGTTGTAACGTCTTTTATGGATGATAATTCCTTAACCTCTATGAGTGCAACCGCATCAAATTGACCACTTACCGCAAAAGAATCATAGACAGACTTTACCAAGCGGAGTCTTGCAGCTATGAGTTTTTTAGGAGATTTTACTAGGACTACGGCTTTGACCAACCCATATCTACCTCCACTTCAATCAGAGTCTCTGTTGAAACAATTTCTTTTATCTTTTTAAAATCAATCACGATGTTATTGATTTCATCAATTGTGCCCTGAAGAACAACTGCAATGTCAGCCCTTCCTGTCACGACCATTATTTCTCGTAGTATTTTTCTTGCTTTTTTCAGAGAATCTATGACCGAGTCAACCTTGCCTGGTTTTACAGTTATCAAACAAAGAGATCTCATTATACCTGTATTGACATAATCATGGATAAGTCTTTTCGATCAGAGCAATATGAAAAATCTAATCGTCACTTGCTTCTTGAGAACGTGCCTCTTCCAAGTATGCTTTTCTTGCCTCTAGTTCTGCTTCCTTGTCAAGACCTGTGTCATCCTCAACAACAATTATCCCGTCATCTTCTTGAACCAGATCCTCTTTTAGTTTAGTCTTCTCTTTTAGTTTGACCTTTGGAATTTCCTTTTTTGTCACTTCTTTTTTGGAAGGTTCCTTTTTCAAGGCCTCTTTTTTTGTAGACTTCTTGCTATCTTTTTTCTTGTCCTTTGTCATAAGACGATTATCCAACAAGTAGTATCGTCCTTTTAAACTTGTCTCATTATGACATTACTAAATAATTTCGACACAATTCAAGGAAAAAAGCCGAATTTCGCACATACCCAATATTGATATTATTTAAGATTCTTTATTTTTTCAATTATGGCATGATGATCAGATGTGGGTTCTGTTGAAAGAATCAGTATGCCATCTTTTTGGAACACTGTCAATAATTTCACTTTTCCCTTGGATTCAACAATCCAGTCGGTATTGCCTAGTTTATCGGTGAACATCTTGTCCATCATAGCCTTTACAGAAACCTGATGATGTGCAAGAGCAGCAAGATCCTTGTCAAGCAAAGGTACAACACCATCCTTTCTTGCAGTAGATACCAGTTCTTCATCGACAATCTTACCTGCAAATCTAATCTGGGGATCAAGTGCAAGTATTTTTTTGCAATAATTGACCGTATCTGCAGATAAGCTCATTTTTGTATTCAAAATATGTTTCAGAACACCCTATTTAAGACATGTTTTGAATTCCCGTCACGTACAATTAATTTTATTAAACATGGTACAAAACTGGAAGTTAAAATGAACAACATCAAAAAGTATCTAGTTTCTGTCCTTGTGTCCATATGCATTGTGGGTGCATTTGGCATACCGTTGGGAGATCCAAAGTTTTTCATCCAAGCCATTGCATTAGAATCATCTTTTATGGCACTTGTAGTATTGTCGTTAAAAAGTTTCAGATATGCATACCTCCCAAATTTCATTATTGCCGGCATAGTCATAGTAGGCAATACAGCATCTCCAAAACATTTGGAGATCATGTCAACATTACATCCATTTTACAACGCAATTGTACTGATTGTTGGTGGCTACATATTACAAGGATTGTTGCTTGTTACAAATGGAATTGCACTAAAACAATACAAGAAAACCAAATAGAAAACAATCCCTTCAGAATGAAATATTTTGGTTATCATCATATGTCAGATTTAGAATTTAGGCATACGGTATTAGAAAATCACACTTGCCAAGGCAATCATGTAAATATCATATCAAAAAGGTGCCGCCGGCAAGACTTGAACATGCGACAGCTCGGTCTTCAGCCGAGTGCTCTCCCGGGCTGAGCTACGGCGGCACATTTCACTATCCAATTTCAGGGGAATTAAAGTGTGTCTTTTACTTTTTCCAAGCAATATCGGAAATTTTTTTTCTTTTGTTTATTGTTCGCGCTATTACAAAAAGAAGATCAGATAATCTATTCATGTATATCAAGCATGTATTGTTTAGATCCTCAGATTCTGACAGGTGTACCATGTTTGTCTCTGCTCTTCTACAGATCGTTCTTGCTAGATGAATTTGCGAGGCAATCAAATTTCCACCAGGCAAAATAAAATATGTTATGAGAGACAGTTTTTCTTCAAGGCGGTCTATCTTTTTTTCCAGATAAGACACCATTTCAGACGTAACTCGGTTTGAATTATTTTTCAAGTCTGGATTTGCGAGGTCTGCACCTACTACAAAAAGATCATTTTGAATTTTTGTCAGCAGAACACGAATGTCTTTTTGCAGTTTTGACGACAAAATTATACCAATAGACGCATTTAGTTCATCCACCACGCCATAAGATTCAATTCTAGGGCTTGATTTTTTTACGCGCTTGTTGCCAATTAGACCGGTGGTTCCATCATCACCTGTTTTTGTGTAAATTTTCACAGATGTCTAATTGGATCACAATTGCCATTTTAATCTTGTTTGCATTAGTATTTCAAAAAAATCTAGACTTAAAGATTAAAACATACACATTTCATATAAATCTCAAATGTTGTTTGATTTTTTTTATCTTGCATCAGAGCTCAAAAGAATACCGCGTAGTGGATGGAAAAGCAAGGTAGGCATAGAACATCCAGAATCCATAGCAGATCATTCTTACGGAACAGCAGTCATAGCCATGGTCTTGTCAGACATGCACAATCTTGACACTGGAAAGATTCTCAAAATGGCGCTTCTTCATGATTTGGCAGAATCTATCACCGGCGATTTTATGCCAGAAGAAATTTCAAAGGAAAACAAGAAAGTTGTTGAAGATGACGCGATGAAAGAGATTCTTGCAAAACTACCAGAAAATATAGCACATCAGTACAACAACATATGGCACGAATACATGCGAGCAAATACAAAGGAAGCAACTCTATTGCATGAGATTGACAAGTTTGAAATGGCCATTCAAGCCATGAAATATTCTTCAGAAGGTTTTTCAAATGAAAAACTCGGTACATTTATCGAGTCTGCAAAAAAAGAGGTCAAGTCAAAAGAACTCATGGACATACTAGACGCACTATCATATAAATAACAATAATTGGTTTTTCAATTATGCAATATTTTGTAGCACTCAAGATGGGTGAGAAACGAGTCAAAGAAGCCCGCGAATATCTCAATACATTATGCAATGAACAAGCCATGCCAGCCTTGGCACTACGCGATAACAAAACTAATGTGTGGGAACCAGTTGGTCAAGAAAATCTTTATGCTGTGTTAAGTGACGCGGGAGGATATGTTTTGACTGATTCTACAGGATACATGATAGTAATTTGTGATAAAAACGGAATCTCAAAAGCTCTTGTCAGAAGTTTAGATGCAGAGCGAAAGGATATCATCGTTGCCAAATTAAGATCAGACAATATCGTAGAGCACAAGGGTGATGTGGTTCTTCCAGTTTGATCATATTGCCGAATATCATGACTGTTTAGCATCAAGATTAAATTAGTACAACTCTTCATTTTAGGAAATGACAAAGAAGTTTTCTCATGACATAGAGGTCAAGGGGCATCTCATTGATTCCATGATATTGACAAAGATTTTTGATGTAATAATGGACTTGAAGGGCGAATTTCAGGTTCAAGAGTTCAAGGTAGGAAAGCATAAAAAAGATGAGAGTTACGCAAAGCTTTCAATTCATGGTCAGTCCCAGGGACATCTGGATAAGATTCTAGAGGCGGTGTACCGGGAAGGTGCGACCTCAAGGATCCAACAAGAAATTTCATTAAAAAAAGCGCAAAAAAACATGGTAATGCCAGATGATTTTTACAGTACGACCAATAACCATACTGAAATTTTCTACAGTGGAAAATGGATTCGCGTAGAAAACATGATGATGGACAAATGTATCATAGTAAAAAAAAATAGGGCATTCTGCACTCCAATTCGTGACATCAAAAAAGGTGACATGATAATTGTTGGTGAAAAAGGAATACGTGTCACACCTCCTGAAAGACCGAGAGAAGGAGTCAACCTGTTTCAATTCATGAGTAGTGGAAGTTCAAGTGAAAGACCGACACAGCACATTGCAAGAAAAGTTGCAGAGGACATTTACAAGATAAAGAAACAAGGAGGAAAAATTGTTCTTGTGGGAGGACCTGCAATTGTACATACAGGGGCATCGGATTCAATTTCATTATTGATAAAACTTGGATTCATCAATGCGGTTCTTGCAGGAAATGCACTTGCTGTTCATGACATAGAATACTCTACTCTTGGTACATCACTTGGAATGAATGTCCAAGATGGCACACTTGCAGTAAGAGGTCACAGAAATCACATGCAAGCAATAAATGCAGTCTTCAAAGCAGGATCAATTCGCACCATGGTAGAAAAGAAAGTGTTGAAAAAAGGAATAATGTTTGAATGTGTGAAAAATAAAGTGCCTTTTGTACTTGCAGGTTCATTAAGAGATGATGGTCCATTACCAGATGTCATTACAGATATGACAATAGCACAGCGTAAATACAAAGAAATTGTCAAAGATGCAAAACTTGTCATCATGGTTTCAACAATGCTTCACTCGATTGCTACAGGAAATATGTTACCAGCTGATGTGAAGGTAATTGTAGTAGACATCAGCCAGCCAACCGTAACAAAACTCATGGACAGAGGAACATGGCAAGCACTCGGAATAGTAACTGATGTAGGAGCATTTTTGCCCCTAGTTACGCAAGAGATTCAAAGATTGTTAAAACAGCACGTGTAGTGATGTACATATATCAGATGCTGGAATCCAGTTTTTTAATAAAAAACAGCCGTTAAAAAGACTTGATTATCAGATATGATAGTAGCAGAGCTGTTTTAATTTTCGGTAGACTCGAGATTACAGATGATGTGTGTGATGGAACAGTTAAGGAAAATCACGTGGTTTACAAGACATTATCCGGTCCCAATCTTGGCCCTCCTAGGGCTGATCGTAGGAGGGGCATTACAGGCAACCAATGAACCGCAGGCTGGAAAAATTATCTGGTTGATTACTCTAATTCTAGGGGGAATTCCAGTAGTTTGGCAAACTATGCATGAAATTTTACATAAACATTTTGTGGCAGACATTGTGGCAATGCTTGCAATCATTGTCTCAATCATACTCAATGACTCATTTCCAGGTATGATAATTGTATTAATGCAGTCAGGTGGGAAAGCATTAGAAGATTATGCATATAGAAGAGCATCATCATCACTTGACAACCTTTTATCACACGCACCAAGAATTGCACATAGAAAGATTGACCATGATCTTGAGGAAATCCAAGTATCTCAAATTAACATAGGCGATACACTAGTCATCAAGTCAGGAGATGTAATTCCAGTTGATGGGGAGATACTTAGTATGGTATCCCGTATTGATGAATCATCACTTACTGGTGAACCATTACCAAAAACGAAAACTAATGGAGATCAGGTGTTTAGTGGAACAGTAAATATTGGCGATGTGTTCGATATCAAAGCTACAAGAAAAAGTGAAGAAAGCCAATATTCAAAAATTGTCAACCTTGTGAAAAAAGCACAGCATGAAAAAGCTCCGATTCAGAGGATGGCAGACAAATATGCCATTTGGTTTACTCCCATCACACTTGTGGCAAGCATATCAGGGTGGTTGGTTACAAATAATTTTGAGACAATATTAGCTGTCTTAGTGGTAGCAACTCCTTGCTCACTTATCTTTGCCACTCCTGTTGCAATCATCAGTGGAATAAACCGAGCTGCCAAGTCTGGAATAATAGTAAAAACAGGAGCAGCTATGGAACATGTTGCAAAGACCCAAGTTGCAGTTTTTGATAAAACAGGAACCATAACACATGGTACACCAGCTGTTGAAAGAATATTATCTTTTGACGTGATTTCAAGCGAAGACATATTGTTAAAGGCAGCGAGCTTGGAACAGCTATCTTCTCATCCCATTGCATCCATGATAGTCCAAAAAGGCAAAGAAAAATTTGGTAAACTACTCATACCAGAAAATTTTCGTGAAATATCAGGTGCTGGAGTAGAGGGAAGAGTAGGAGAGGACCATATAATGATAGGATCTCCGAGCATATTTGCAAATGTGGGAGAAGGTATTTTCAACAACACCAATGTCATGACAGATAAGATAAAATCAAAAGGACGCATGGTTGCATTCGTGGCATTTAATGGAAGACTGTCAGGTGCAATCATGTTTGGTGATGAGATACGACCTGATGTAAAAACCATGATCCAGCAATTAAAAATCAGAGGAGTAAAGAAAACGGTTTTGCTTACAGGAGATATCAAAAATAATGCTAAGAATATTGCGGAGCAATCTGGCATAATCGATTATGAGGCAAATCTTATCCCAGAAGAAAAAGTTGTTGCAGTAAAGAAACTGCGACAAGAGTTTGAAAATGTTACAATGATAGGAGATGGCATCAATGACGCACCAGCTTTAGCGGCATCAACCGTAGGAATAGCTATGGGAGCAAAAGGGACTGCCATCTCAGCAGAGGCTGCAGACATTGTATTTCTGGTAGACAGAGTCTCAAAGATAATAGATGTGATAGACATAAGCAAAAGGACCATCAAAGTTGCAAAGCAGAGTATTCTAGTTGGTCTAGGCGGCAGTTTTTTCTTTATGGCAATAGCTATGTTAGGACACCTTCCACCAGCCATTGGCGCCATACTTCAAGAAGTTTTGGATGTCAGCGTCATACTAAACGCATTACGTGCAAGATAGTTTATAACAACAATTATCATTTGGTGTTTTCTAGTTTAAACCCGTAACTTCTCATTATTTCAAATACTTGATAATCTTCAACCTGATCAAATGAATCATAAAATTCCCCTACTGCACCAAAGACAGCCGGATCATGTAGCACTACAACTTCTGCTATTTGACGTAACCTATTGATAGTATCTTGAGGCCCTACAGGAATTGCAACTATGACTCTCTTTGGTCTCTGTTTTTTGATCCATTCCAATGCAACAAAAACTGTTGCACCAGTCGCAATACCATCATCAACAATTATGACGGTTTTACCTTTTAGATCATAGTCTGTCCTACCCCGAAATTTCACCAGTCTTTGTCGTACCTCTCTGACATTATTGGCAATTTGTTCGTCAAGATAACTCTGCGAAATTCCCAGCGCGTTTATCAGATTAGAGTTTGGAAAAAAACTACCATCATGTATTACTGCACCTATAGCAAGTTCCGGATTGTGAGGTGCACCTATTTTTCGTGAGACAACTACATCAAGTGAGAGTCCAAGTGTCTTTGCAATTACATCGCCTGTTATTACACCGCCTCTAGGAATTGCCAAAATCACAGGATTTTCTTTTTTTAGCCATTCTAGTTTACTGGCAAGTCTTTGAGCTGCATCAGTCCTATTTTTAAACATCATGTTTATTCACCAACATAACCTCCCACCAGTAACAATGCAGTGTATTTTATAGGTACACTGTGTTATCACAACTGAAATTAATGAAACAGTTTAACTCCTAGAATCATCGAAAACACACCGTGGACAAGTCATATAGAAACATCCTGGTCCCATATGACGGTTCTATGTATTCTCAGAAAGCATTGAAGATGGCAATTGAAATGGCAAAGTCATTTGATTCTTTCATATATCTTGTAAATGTCGTAGATGTGAGTACAGTAAACCCACCCGGGCAGATCCTCTCGAAAGGAAAAAGGAAAACATTGGAACAGATAAAAAACTCAATCATGATATCTACAGAATCACACCTAAAAGAAATTGGAATAAACTACAAGAACTCTGGTATAGTCATCAAAAGTGTTGTTCTAGAAGGGGATGTAACTAGAGAATTATTGAAATTCATACAAGATAATGATATAGATTTGACCATTATTGGCAGTAAAGGGCGTTCAGGAATTTCAAAGGTGTTGACATTAGGAAGCACGAGTAGAAAAATTTCTGAATTGGCAAAATGCCCAGTAATAATCATGCATTAACACAGGTACTAAGACAATATCCTGATGTTAAGTGATTTTAAAAAGAATGCCAATATTACAAATCAAGGCATAGATGCTATTTCTAGTTGCTGGATTATGTGGTTCGATATAAAACTTGGAATGTAATTATTCATATAGTATAATTCCAAACACAATACATGAGATTAAAGGATAAAATAGCAATTGTTACAGGTTCATCAAGCGACATAGGATTAGAGATTTCCAAGAAATTTGTCGATGAGGGGGCAAGCGTAGTCATGTTGGGAAGAGACATGGCGAAGTTAGAAAAGGCGCGAAAGAGCATCAAAGATTACCAGTTACGAACTGTTGCAATCCCATGCGACATAACAAAAGAATCTCAAGTCATTCAAACAGTAAATCAGATAACAGATCATTATGGAAAAATTGATATTTTAGTAAACAATGCAGGAACAATCACTGATCCAATACATTTTCATGAGATGACTGATGAAGACTGTAATTCTCTAGTGGACACAAACTTGTTTGGTACATTCAGAATAACAAAGTCAGTCATAATCAAGATGCTTGAAAATAAAAATGGTGGATCTATAATCAATATTGGCTCTATTTCCGCAGAAAGAGCAATACCAAAGGTTCACCTAACAGTATATTGCACAACAAAAGCCGCTATCAACATGTTCACCAAGGGACTTGCAGTAGAATACGCACGACGAAATATTCGCTGCAATTGTGTCAATCCCGGAATAGTCAATGCAGGAATGATGAAATCCTATCTTGATTACCCAGAAGCACGAAAGGTCTTAGAAGATAGACAGCCCATAAACAGAATTGGAGAACCGTCAGATATTGCAAATGCTGTAGCATATCTTGCATCAGACGAGGCAAAATGGATTTCTGGCGCCATACTTAATGTGGACGGCGGAAAATCTGCATCAGAAGGATAACATATAAATCAATTTTTGACGTTTTCGGTTTTAAAATAATCTGGAGAATTTATTCGATTCTCTTGTAAATGGCTTTAAAATCTTCTGCGATTCTATACGCAATATTTTCCAGATGTGTAACTTCAGTCATGTTGGATTTACCAAGGCCAATTTGTCTCATCATGGTGTTACATTTGTGTACCTGCATGTGATCGGAGCTGTTGTCTTTACTTGACCATGCCTTGAAACAGTCACTAAAATCAAGGCAGAAATTCAGAATTATAGATTCCCATTCCTTGTTTGAGGTAGGATATCCAATACCATGTGCCAATTCTTGAAATTCATTACTCTTGTCATTTAGTAGCATTCTTAGGGATTTTTCTGCCTTTTTTGGATCATAATTATCAAGTGCGTTAGAGCCTTGCATGTTAGCCCTCTAACAATATTCTATTTTAAGATTGACTTGAAATTCTTAGAACAAGAGCACTAGTCATTATTATACCCATATCAAAAGATCAAACATACAAGGCTTTTTGAACCATTTTGTGCACCAATCAATATGACGAGTAGATTGGAAGAAGAAATCATCTTGTTCTCTGATAACCAATTTTCCATCAATGGTACGAGGATTCCCAGATGCAGTTGTAACAAACAAGAATAATCAATCAGAAAACCAATCAGATAATATAAGATTTTATTTTACAATCAGAGTTGGTAACTAGGATCAATTTTAAATAATTTAATCACGTATTAAAAAATGGACGGAAACGCGGGGTAGTAACCCAAGCATGATGTACAAAGGTATAATGTGTGAAACACGTTTCCGTCTCTCCTTTTTAAAAGTTAATCGAGTGATGAAACCAAATTATGATCCATCCAGCCCATAGATGAGATGGATAAAAATTTCATGTTTGCTCTGTCTTCAAGCATATTTTTATCTGCCATCATGTTAAATTAAACTGAAGTCAAATTTGTTGTCAACACCAATACAGTGTTTATGACACATGTCATTTACTTGCATCATAACAACTGCAGACATCCAGACAATGCATAACATGATAATGAGATTTATCACTATCACGGGCAAATCAGTTTTGACAGGTATGAATACATTACCACACAATGAAAGTAGTAACCAACATCAAATCTTAAATATCAAATCATGAAGGCTAGTGTATTGATAACCACATCAAAAGTAGGTCTTGTAATAATCGTATTCTTCACAGTTTCAGTTTTGTCTGCAACCGCACAAACTCCCATTACGGTAATGACTGACAAGACATCATATTCCGATGGTGACACGATCAAGATATCTGGTAGTGTAGCTGATCAGTTAAACATACCAATATCCATAGTCATCAAAGATAGTTCTCAAAATCTAGTATACATTGCCCAGACGAACCCGGATTCCCATAACAATTATTCATCTCAAGCAGTTGCAGGCGGAGGCCTGTGGAAAACTGCAGGTACTTATGAGATTGACGTCACATATGGAGGCCAAGATAAAACTGCCAAGACCACATTTCAGTTCACTGGAACTCAAACACAACCCATCTCAAACACAGGAAATCAGACCAATGCAACACAGTCAATTCCGGAATTTGGCCCATTGTCTGTGACAATATTTGCACTGGCAATCCTGGCCACAGTAGTGCTATCTACAAAAATAAGACCCATTTTTACAATCTAATTCCACTTCAAACGTGGTTCAGGATATATCATAATGACAGAGTATTTTAGATTTCAAGATTTAGTTCTCCTAGAACTTCTACTAGAAAGCAGACAAAAAAAGAAAATTCCATATGAGAAACATTTTAGATAAATTTTCTACACCATGAGTATTGACTAAGACATACCGTAAGAACCAGTCTCAAGTTTTAAATTATGATCAAGATCATAGGATGCCAGCATGCAACGGGATTTTCAATTAACTTTGAGGATGGCTATTAGCTTTTTTGCCCTAACTATGATCTACCTAGCATTTTTGAGTTTCATTGCAATTTATTTTGGATTAGGCATTCTCCCAATTGCAATGATTGCAGGACTGATGATCGGTGCACAATGGTATTTTTCTGACAGAATAGTTCTATGGAGTACAGGAACCAAGATCACATCCAAAGAAGAATACCCAGTATTGCACCAAATAATAGAAAACCTGACTCAAAAAGCAAACATTCCAAAACCCAGAGTAGGAATCATGGCAAGTGACGTTCCAAATGCATTTGCAACTGGAAAGGGTCCCAAGAAATCAGTAATAGTAGTGAGTACCGGAATACTAAGAATTCTAGACAAAGACGAGCTTGAGGGCGTATTATCACATGAAATTACCCACATTAGAAATAGGGATGTTACAATCATTACACTTGCCAGTTTATTTTCCACAATTGCATGGTATTTGATGCAGTCTTCCATGTTTAGTACAATGTGGGGAGGATACGGATATGGTGGAAGGCAACAAGGTGGAAATACATTTGTTGTCATCATAGTTGCAGGAATTGTTTGGTTCCTAAGTTTTTTGACAATCCGGGCAATATCTAGATACAGGGAATTTGCAGCAGACAGAGGAGGGGCATATCTCACAGGCAAACCAATGAACCTATCCCGTGCACTAATGAAGATAAGTGGGGAAGTAAAGACTGCGCCTATTCCGCAACTCAAAAAGATGGAAGGCATGAATGCATTTTTTATCATACCTGCAATATCAGGTGAGACTATCGCACGATTCTTTTCCACACATCCTCCAGTTACAGAACGTGTAAAGCGCTTGATGCGAATTGAACAAGAACTTCGCAACCAAGACGAATTTGGAATCTAGTTGAAACTATATTCAAGTATCTTGGCCAGGAGGCATATTAGGCGTCATATTGCCGCCCTTTGATGATGCCACAACATTATCTATGCGTAAAATCATATTGGCAGTTTCGGTTGCAGATTTTATTACTTGTTCTTTTACTTTGGTAGGCTCGATAATCTGTAATTTTTCCAGATCACCAACTTGTCCATTGATTGTATCAATTCCTGTCCATTTCTCTCCTGCGTTTTGTCTTGAACGCAATTGTGTTATTGCATCGATTGGATTCATTCCAGCATTTCGTGCAAGAGCCAGAGGTATGGACTCCAGTGCCTCGGCGAATTTTTCAACAGCTAATTGTTCTCGTCCAGACAAGGTTTGAGCCCACAACCTAAGCTTGTATGAAACATATGCCTCAGGAGAGCCTCCACCATACACAATCATCGGTTTTTCTATGACGTCTTTTACAACCATTAATGCATCATGCAAGGACCTATCGACTTCATCTATCACTCTTTGCGAACCACCACGTATCAACAATGTAACTGCTTTTGGATTCTTACATCCTTCTATGAAGACCCAGTTATCATTTTCAATTGTTCGTTCCTCAACTATTGCAGATTCTCCTAAATCCTTTTCAGTCAAATCATTAACACTTCCAACAATTCTGCCTCCAGTGGCTTTTGCAAGTTTTGACATGTCACTTTCTTTTATCCTCCGTACTGCAAGTATACCAACCTTGGACAGGTGATGTTGAGCAATATCATCAATACCTTTTTGGCAGAGCAACACATTGGCTTTAGAAAATTTTATCCTTTCCACCATCCCCTTTAGAATACTGTCTTCTTCTTCCATAAACGACTTGATTTGATCTGGACTTGAGATGTTAATCTTGGCCTCAAATTCAGTCTTTTCTATCTCAAGTGGAGCTGCGATCAATGCTATCTTAGCATTCTCAACTTTTCTTGGCATTCCACTATGAACTACTTCCTTGTCAAGAACTATTCCAGATATCAAGGTACTATCCAAGACTGACCCGCCTGCCTTTTTTTCAACTTTGATATTATTCAAATCAACATTATACCCATCTGCTTTTTGAGTCACAACCGATAATGCTGCATCTACCACGAGTTTTGCAAGATCAGCAGCTTCCACCGATATCAATTTAGTTTGCATTGTAGTTATCGCAATTTTTTCAAGGATTTCCCTATTTTTTGGTTCAACTTTTTGTGAAATTTCCCCAAGCAATGAAATCGCTTTCATTGCTGCCTTTTTGTAACCGTCTGCAATAATTACAGGATGAATGTCATTATCAATGAGGTTTTCTGCTTTTTCAAGCAGTGCTCCTGCCAAGACCACTGCAGATGTCGTGCCATCCCCAACTTCACTGTCCGTAGCCTTTGCCACTTCAACCATCATCTTTGCTGCAGGATGTTGAACATCAATTTCTTTTAGTATGGTCGCGCCATCATTTGTTATGGTAATATCACCAACCGAGTCTACCAACATCTTGTCCATTCCCCGCGGCCCAAGACTTGTACTTACAATCTCTGCAATGAGTTTTGCAGCTGCAATATTACCTCTTTGTGCATCTCTGCCTCGTGATTGTCTAGATCCTTCTTTTAGCACCAAGATAGGAATTCCTTCAGATGTTGTTTGTACTGATGCCATACTACAAACCGTATATGTTTTAATTTCAGCATAATGAAGATTTTCAACATTGATAATCATCGGTGATAAATTGGCACGATTATTTTTATAAGATAAAACCATTAGTGTATTGTCCACAATAATGCAAAAATCCAAGATAAAGAAAGTAGAATTAGCAGAAGATCCAGTCACATTATTTCTTGGCATACCAGGACCTGGATTGATAGGAACCATATCCATGACATATGTTATTCATACACTAAAGATGGATCTGGTAGGAGAGATAGATAGTAGCCCTTCACCAATTATCTTTGTAGACAATTGTCAGATGGTGAGTCCTATCAGGATTTATAAAAAAGACAAGATGTTTGCAATTGTATCAGACATCCCAATAGACTATGATAATTCCATAGGCTTTACAGAATCAGTCATAGATTTTTCTAAAAAGAACCATGTTGACTTGATCGTATTTTTATCAGGCATTCAAGTTCAAGAAAGAAATGTGTCCAATCTTAAGACATATGGACTTGTGACACATGAAAAACTTGAAAAACTACTTTATGATAACGGGATACCAAAATTTCTTTCAGGCGTGATTAGTGGTCCCGATGCCATAATTCTTTCACAGTTGAGAAATTCATCCATACCAACCATTGCTTTTCATACCGAGTGTAATTATTTTTTTCCTGATCCTGATGCTGCTATGCAAACCATCAAAACAATATCTCAAATCATAAAGACGGAGATTGATCTGGTAGAATTTAAGAAACAGGTCGACTATTTACGATTACAAAACAGGCAACTCATGGAAGATACACTAAATGTTTTACAGACGCAAAAGGAATCATCGACTACTCCCCCCCAAATATACAAGTGATGATATGAGCGATTTTGGATCAATTATAGAAAAACGGATGAATTCCTTTTTCAAAGACACTGTTTTTAATGATTTCACGCACAAAGAAATGATTCCGCTTTCACATATTAATGAAAAGCATTCTAGTTGGATCATAGAGATTGACCTGCCATTAGTGGATAAAAAAAATATTGAAATAATATTATCGGCTGACCACCTTTCCATAAACGCAAAACTAACCAAGACATTTTGTATCTCAAGGGGAAATGTAGTAACAGAGTTTAACTGGTTGAGAAAGACGATAAAGATTCCAAGTGGAATAGACATGAAACAAATTTCTGCAATATTTGAGGACGGTATTTTGAAGATCACAATGCCAAAACTAGTACAGGGTAGAAATATACCAATCAAATAATTACGATAATTTTCAATTTGTTTTATGATTTCCTAATGTACAGAAAATACAGAGTGCATAATACTTGTTACATATATTACGAGTACACCCACACTTGCAGTCACATTTTCTTAGTTTCAACTATGTTCTCACTTGTTTGATGCCAGACCCAATATTTGTAAGATTGCATATTTTGCCCAATAAACATAGTAATAGGACAACGACTCGGATCTTTCAAAAACTTCACAATCTGTTGATAATTCATCACGGTTTTCATCGATTAGAATAATTCCTTCACTTTGTTTCTGTATGATTCAACAATTTTTCCAAATTCAGCAAAATCATCTGCAGATGGACTTTGTAATCTCATAGTACATTGTGAAATAAAGACAGATAATGCATTTCCAACCATCATGTTAAACACCAACTCAGAAAAGTCCTGCACTCCTGGAAATGCCACTCTTAGAAATGGCAGGTATGCCTTGGTCTGATTAATCATCAGATCTAGGTTTGTCTCAATTGCTGTCTTGACATCCGTATGTATTGTCATCCATCCACCAGAACAACTTGATATGGTTTTGAAGCATAATGATGCGAACATAAAAATACCATTTTCCCAGATACCATTTTAGCAGTGATCGAGATTCCGTTTAATTCTTTTTTACACATGTGACATGTCAATGGTTGGACATCAGATCTGATCATCTTTTTTCGATGTTTCAGGTACAAATCTTGAACTAGGAAACTGTCAACCATTACTACAAGAAAACATTCCAATATTATTAAAGTAATTCAAATTATCAGATCTGGTTATCAGGCATAATCAGTATTTCGATACAATCATCTCATACATGATATTAGACAGACATTGAAATAAAAATTCTAAATTGCTTTTTCATTCTCTGCGCCAGTATCAATATCCACCGCACGTGAAAGTTTGTACATGAAAATTTTGCCAATTTTTGTATTATTGCGAATAATGGTCACCGCTTCATCCTCATCTTTCTCTTCTACAATTACAGTTACAATATACTTGTCTGAAAATTCTGGAATGAATGTTTCAGTGCCTTTTGCTGCATGCAGTGCAGGCCCAGCTGTTTTACCCCTTCCACGAACTTTCATAATTGTAATTCCGCCTACATTTATTTTTTTTAATGCATCACTGATAGCCCTGATATCATTTTGTGGGACAATTGCATCTATACGTATCATGTTAGTCATGACAGAATTTGCACTAGATAATATTTTTGTCAAAAGACTCAGATGACTTGCTCGTCTTTTTTAGGAGTTTGAATGTCATATGCTTCTGAAATTGAGGTGACAAATATTTTTCCAAATTTAGAAGATTCCCGGATGGCTGCTATTACATTATTTTTCTTTTCATCTGGCACTATTACTTCCAAGATAAACCGCTCTCCAAATTCAGGAGTGAACACCTCTGTTCCTTTTGATGCGTGTATTTCTTTGGCAATTGTTTTCCCTCTGCCCCATCCTTTGTATGCAGTTATTCCACCAACTGACAGTTTTTTTAGTGCATCGCTAATTGATTTTATTTCATTTTCTGGGAGTACTACTTCAATTTTTAGCAAGATGTAAGGAAATAAAATACCATATTAAAAAATCTTGTGGATTCATTTCAGATCCGTTACAACCCTCAAAAAAACAAATTTTTTTATACTTCATCTTTTCTAAGAAAGAAATCTTGCCAATTGACACAGGTGATACAGCCTGGATGCTCATAGCTTCCAGCCTTGTACTATTGATGATCCCAGCTTTGGGGTTGTTTGAAGCTGGATTATTACGACGAAAGAACACCGTTTCTATTTTCATGCAGATCTTTTTCGGATTAGCAATTCTCAGTGTCATGTGGTTCACATTTGGATTTAGTTTGTCATTTGGACCAGATACAGGAATGGGTCTCACCGGAAATATGGATTGGACATTCCTCAATAACGTCCCATATGATTCAGGCCTGCATTATGCACCTACAATTCCAGGAGTTTTATTTGCAAAATTCCAGATGATGTTTGCAGTAATTACGCCTTTGCTGCTAACCGGTGCAATTGCAGAGAGAATGAAGTTTAGCGCATATGTCATTTTCATTGTAGCATGGAGTGGGCTTATCTATTATCCCCTAGTCCATTGGATTTGGGGAGGCGGATGGCTTGGCCAGATGGGAGTTGTCGATTTTGCAGGCGGTATTGTTATACACACCAGTGCAGGCATGGGAGCACTGGCAGCTGCCTTGGTGCTTGGAAGAAGACTCAACTATGGCCCATCCATCATGATTCCACACAGTATTCCAATAGCAGTTTTAGGTTCATCATTACTATGGCTAGGGTGGTTTGGATTTAATGCAGGCAGCGCATTAGCGTCCGGAAGTTTAGCAGGAAATACCATCATCAACACCCATATTGCATCGTCAATTTCTGCGTTAATCTGGGTAGGGCTTTCATGGATGCGAACAGGCAAACCAAGTGTAATTGCTGCAATCAACGGAGCAATTGCCGGACTTGCAGGAATTACGCCAGCTTCCGGGTACATCAGCGTAGAACATGCATTTGTTTTAGGAATTGCAATTGGAATAGGATCATATCTTGCAGTCTTGTTCTTCAAGGAACACCTCAAGATAGATGATGCATTAGATGTCAGTTCAGTACACGGGGTAGCTGGAATAATTGGTTCATTGGGGATAGGAGTATTTGCTAGTACGTTGGTTAATCCAAATGGTCCAAATGGATTATTGTTTGGCCACCCTCAACAGCTACTCATTCAAGCTATTGGTGTAGGAGTTGCAGGGGCAATGGGATTTTTTGGAACATTTGCAATAATGAAGGTAATAGACAAACTAATCGGAGTCAGAGTATCAGCCAAAGTGGAAGAAGCAGGCTTGGACATCGAAGAGCATGCAGAGCGTGCGTATTCTGATGAAGACGAGTTTGGCAAAATGTAGACATATCCTATACATCAAAAACAGTAATGTTTTGTAAAGTGTCTTTATTGTAAGATAAAACCCAAAATATGAAAAAATGAATATGCAAAAATTCAGAACAATAAATCTTTGCTCATAGATGTGTAGTAAAATAATGTCGTTCTAGATTAACAAACATCTTTATCACATGGTAAGTCTTTTTCGTAAAATATCAAGCGTAGTAGCAGGATCCGCCTTGCCTTTTGTCTTTCTCATTACTTTGCCAACCAGATAGTTAATTGTATCCGGATTTTGTTTTGCTTCTGCCACTGCTTTTCCTTCCTCTTGGAACACCTCATCGATTATTTTCTCGATAGAACCAGGATCACTGACATGACCCAAGTCAAGACTTGACATAACATCAGCAAGCGATTTTCCAGATTGTATCATTTCGTGCAATGCCAGTTTTCCCGAATTTCTTGTTAGTTTGTTTGTCATTATAGCATCTGCAAGATCAGAGAGATGTTTTGATGTAATCTTTAGTTCAATTTTCTTTTCCCTAGTGTCTGCAACACCCATCAGATCAGTTGTAATGATATTTGATACCTCCTTTGCATTTTTTTCATTATGAGATTTATCAAACAGATCAGAGTAGAATTTATCAGAAGACAAGACATCAGCCACCTGTGCAGGCATGCCATACTTTTTGACATATCTTTCCCTTCTTCCAACAATGCTTTCAGGCATTTGTGTTTTTATTTGTTCAATAGAATTATTCCCGATTTGAACAATAGGTATGTCTGCCTCTGGCAAGTACCTATAGTCTTGTTCTTCCTCTTTTGATCTGGATGAGACTGTAATTCTTCTTGCCTCGTCCCAGTGTCTTGTTTCTGCCAGTACTTGTATTCCTCTTTCAACAAGGCTCTGCTGGCGTGTTATTTCAAAATGGAGTGCTTTCTCAATATCTCTAAAAGAGCCCACATTTTTGATCTCTACTCTGTTTCCATCCCCTTCCGAGATGTTTCCGTCTACTCTCATTGCACCTTCAAGATATGGGTCAGATACCCCAATGTTTTCAACTAGATCTGCAAGTACATTCAAGAACACACGGACTTGTTTTGGAGTCTCAAAGTCAGGCTCTGTCACTATCTCTACAAGTGGCGTACCTGCCCTATTGTAATCAACTAGCGTAATCATTGTCTTCTCAGAAGTACCTTCGTATACAAGCCTGCCTGGATCTTCTTCTAGCTGTATTCGCCTTATCCTGATTGTCTTTCCTTCAATCTCGATTTTTCCACCAGAGCCAATGCTCGTAGGACCATATGCATTATACTGTGTAATTTGAAAGTTTTTTGGCAAGTCTGGATAAAAGTAATTCTTTCTAAAGAATCCAATTTTTTCAGGAATTGTGCAGCCTAGTGCAAGTGATATCATTGCAGCTTTTTCTACCGCTTTTTTATTCAACATGGGAAGTGAACCTGGCAGACCTATACAAACAGGACAGATGTTAGAATTCGGTCCAATGTTTCTATATTCCGCCTTGCACGAACAAAATAATTTGCTTGCGAGTTTTGTAAGTTGACAGTGAATCTCAAGGCCTATTTTTGTCATAGTGTAATCCCCGGGAGTTTAGTAGTTTCTTGTAATGCATACGCTGCTTGAAGTAGTTCTTTTTCTTTAAACGAGTTTGCAAATAGCTGAATACCAATTGGCAACCCGGAACTTGACATTGCAAATGGAATAGAAATGGCAGGAATTCCAGACAAGTTTGCAGTGACAGTGTTTATATCAGTAAGGTAGAGTTTTAGCGGGTCATCAATTTTTTCGCCAATCTTAAATGGCAATACGGGCATCGTAGGTGATATTAGATAGTCCACATTCTTGAATGCTTCATCAAGCTGAGTCTTTATCATTGCCCGAATTTTTTGAGCCTTGAGGTAATACTTGCCGTAATATCCCGCAGACAAGACAAATGCTCCAAGCAACATCCTTCTTACCACCTCAGGTCCAAAATTGCCTCGTGCCTTTGAGATAAACGCCTTGAATTCATATCCCTCGATGCCAAAATCAAAGCCATATCTCAAATTATCATATCTTGAAAGATTGCTGCTTGCTTCTGCAGCAGCTATTGTATAGTATGCAGCCACTGAATGTTCTACAGCATCAAGAGACACTGGGATGCATTGCGCACCAAGATCCTGTAGTTTTGATATCGCATCATTTGTTGCAGACTCTACTTCCTTGTCCACCCCATCTCCAGTCATTTGTGAAATTATTCCAATCTTCTTTCCAGAAATTCCAGATTTCAAGTCCTTGACATAATCAATACGCGCATTTTTTGAAGTAGTATTGTCATGGATATCATGACCTGATATGATATTTAGTAAAAACGCTACATCCTCTACTGTCTTTGCCATAGGACCTATCTGTTCTATGCTGTTTGCATATGAGACTAGGCCATACCTGCTTATCAGGCCATATGTCGGTTTCAAACCGACTACAGAACAAAAACTTGCAGGGCTTCGAACCGAGCCTCCAGTATCAGAACCCAAAGCGGCAAGACATTCTAGTGCAGCTACTGATGCACCACTTCCTCCAGATGATCCCCCTGGAACATATCCGATATTCCATGGATTTCTAGTTGGACCAAAGTGACTAAATTCAGTTGTAGAGCCCATTGCAAATTCATCGAGGTTTACCTTTCCAATTATTATGGCATCTTCGGATTTTAGTTTAGAAATTACAGTTGCATCATATGGTGCAACAAAATTTTCAAGCATTTTTGAGGCACATGTTGTTTTTAGTCCCGCAGTACAAATGTTATCTTTAACAGACATTGGCAGGCCAAAACAAATTCCGATTTTTTCTTTAGACTTTATTTTTTTGTCAAGTATCCTTGCTTTTTCAAGCGCATTTTGTGAGTCAACCGTAATGAAGGCATGTATCTGTTCATCGACTTTTTCAATCCTGTCCAGAGTTTTTGCAACAAATTCTTCTACAGATATAGAACCTTCCTTTACCTGAGACGTAAATTCAGTGGCTGAAATTCCTAAATTCATTTAAACCATTTTAGGAGCACGAATGAAGTTATTTTGATCTTTTTTGAGGTGTTCGATTAAAGAATCTCCGTATTGTATATGAATATCTTCTCTTAGATCCTCTGTTGTAATTTGAATTCCTAGTGTCTCATCTGATTGAAATTCTACTTTGTCAAGTCTGTCAAAATAATTTAAAATCTGTTCTACCTGCTTGATGTATTTTTCTGGCTCACTTAGGTTAACCTTGACTAAATCTGCCAGATGCTCAATCTCTTTTTTTTCCACCATGTTACTTCATCTACGGTGTAAGTCTATCTACATCACGTGGATAAAAGGTAGCATCCCTGATATTTTCAGTGCCGGTCAGTGCCATCATCAGTCTTTCAAGGCCTATTCCACATCCAGCATGAGGAGGAACTCCATAATCAAATACACGTAAGTGATAATCAAATGTCTCAAGCTTAAAGCCCTTGTTTTTCATCCTGTCTTCTAACTCCATTCTTTTTTCAATCCTAGTGCTGCCGGAAGATAATTCAAGATCCCCGAACATCAGATCAAATGATTCAGAAATCTTTTGGTCGTCACTTTTGGCTTTTACATAAAACGGTTTTGGAGCAAGCGGCCAGTCCTTGATAAAGTAAAATCCGTTGAGATTTATTTTCTTCAATTGCGAAGGATACAAATCATCGCCCCACTTTGTAGTGGCTCCCGCCTTTTGCATCTTGTCTACCAACTCTGTGTATGTATATTGTGGGATTTTTTCTGGAATTTCAGGAATTTTGTAGTCCACCGTTTTTATGGAGTCACAATAGTCTTTTACAGTTTTAATTGATTTTTTGATTATATTTTCTACATGTACCATAACATCGTCATAGTCTGAGAAAGCCTCTTCGATATCCATGGAGATTGCCTCTGAAAGATGTCTGTTAGTTCGCGATGCCTCTGCTCTAAATATTGGAGCAATCTCAAAAATTTTCTCAAAGCTTAGTGTTAGTTGTTCCTTGTAAAGCTGAGGGCTTTGTGCAAGAAACGCCTCCTTGTTATAGTAAAATATTGGAAATAGTGCAGCTCCACCCTCAGTTGCAGTTGCAATCATCTTAGGAGTATTTACTTCAAGAAATTCTTTTTCATACAAGTAATCTCGAATTGATTTTAGAACCAAGCCCCTCATCTTAAAGACATGTTGTAAGATATTTCTGCGAAGATCAATTGCCCTCAATTCTAACCTAGTATCAATATTTGGGACAGTCTTTGTTTGCCATTGAAAGGGTGCAATTTTTTCAACAACTGAAAATACGCGTAATTCACTTGGTGATATTTCTACCCCTCGTGGAGCCTTGGCAGATGGTTTTACAATGCCCTTGACTGCAATAGTTGATTGCTCCTTTAGTTTTACCAGCATTTCCTTGATGTCCTCTGGACACACTCCTGCTTTTGCTGTAATTTGCATCTGCCCTTCTTTGTCATTTAGCAAAATGAATACTAAATTTCCATGATCCCTCACACTGGAAATCCAACCCATTATGACAACCTCTTTTCCATCCATAGATGGATCAAGCTGGTTAGAGTAGATCGTTCTACGCCAATTACCAAGTTCTGTACCTATCATGATTTCATCAAATGTATTTTTTATTGGAGTGGTTTGTGAACCTAATTTGTATTTGAGAGTTGTAAAACATTATTGAATTTTTGTGCCTTTTTGTGCATATTAAATTTATTCATGGTAAAATGTGATGGTATGTTTCTCCGCACCCGCTTGTGATTTATGAATACTGGTTCAGTACATTATCAATAAGGCGATATATCACAATACGAAATAAATCATGAATTGAACTACTTTTCTGCCATCAATTTTAGTGTAATTGCATTATGTATTGCAACATTTGGAATTTCTGCCACACAAGCATTTGGACAGTCCGCATCGGAGGTGGACATCCAAGCAGGGTCAGGTACTAGTGTAAGATCTGCATGTGTCAGTACACATGACTGTTTTTCTCCAAACCCGCTAGATGTTCCAGTTGGAACAACAGTAACTTGGAAGAACTCTGATTTTACAACTCACACAATAACAAGTGTAAACAACCTATGTAACGGACCACATGTGACAATTCAAGTGGCTACCGACACGCGGCAGGTGGATCCTATCGTAATGATACACACATCACTTACTGATACAACATATGCAAAGCTTGCACAGATTCAACCATATGCAGAAGAAAACACCAATGCAGACGTAAGGCGACTGGTTTATGAAGCATATGTATCTCCTGTGACAAAGTCGTTCGAAGTCGTAGTATTGGAAGGAATTGGTCATAGCACATTCTCAGTAGAAAAAACAGTGCAGGTGAAAGGCTGCAGTGTTGGTTCGTTGTTTGACAGTGGAACCATCCAGTCTGGAAAGACATTTGAATTTACATTTTCAAACGCAGGAACTTACAATTATTTTTGTACCATACATCCTTGGATGACAGGGCAAGTGATCATAGGCAATACACTAACAGATTCCAACTCTACACTACATTCAATCATAGACATGTCGCAAAAGGCTGCAATTCCAGAATTTGGCCCGATTACAATGGTTGTTTTGTGGATTTCAATGATTGTGATTTTATTTGCTACAAAATTAGTGGACAAGTCTAGTTTTAATCCTCAGCAATAGTAGATATTGTCTCAAGCTGTCTCTGCCAGCGCGTAAAACGAATTACACATACTTGAAAAATATCAGATTGGTTGTAAATTACACAAGAGTCATATTTTCACAAGAACATAGAAAAAAGATATCCAGATGGCTGATCTATATCGAGTACTACCAGAAGAGATGGATGTTCTTGTCACAGAACTTGGTCAACCACGATACAGATCACAGCAGTTGCTTCAAGCATTGTACCATGAATCTCCAAAAAAAGTGTCAGATTTACATCAAATCCCATCGTCTATGCGAGATGCACTTGTAAAAGATGGATATATGATAGGTCCTGAAAATGAAGTTAATCGAGTTATCAGCAAAGATGGTCATACCACAAAGATACTGCTCAAATTTGATGATAATGCACTTGTTGAAACAGTTCTCATGCAATACAGCCCATCACAAGACAAAACTCATCCAAGGTCAACAGTCTGTGTCTCAACCCAAGTTGGCTGCCCAATGGGTTGCGTGTTTTGTGCAACAGGTCAAATGGGTTTTGAAAAAAATCTAAAAGCTGAAAATATTGTTTCCCAAGTACTCCATTTTTCAGACATTCTTAGTCAGAGAGGAGAACATGTTACCAACCTAGTGTTCATGGGAATGGGTGAGCCGCTTGCAAATTATGACGAAACTATCAGAGCTGTTAGATTGCTGACACACCCTCGTGCATTTGGTCTAGGACAACGAAGTATTACTATTTCCACGGTCGGCATAATACCTGGAATAGACCGTCTTGCAGATGAAGATCTTCAAGTCAAACTTGCAATTTCACTTCATGCCCCAAATGATGAATTACGTAGAAAACTTGTACCTACGGCAGGACCTAACTCGGTCGGAGATTTGATTGCAGCTGCAAAACGTTATTTCAAAAAAACTGGACGGCGCGTCACTTTTGAATATGCATTAATTGAGGGCATCAATGACTCTATCAAATTAGCATCAGAACTTGCATGCATCTTGAAAGGTAATGGTGCGCATGTAAATCTCATCCCAATGAATCCAACTGCCGGAGGATTCCAACGTCCAGATAGAAAAAAAGTATTAGCATTCCAACAAGTGCTTCGCAATGGAGACGTAAATTGCACAGTACGCGTTGAAAAAGGGGCAGAGATCTCGGCAGCCTGCGGCCAGCTGCGAACAGACATGATAAAAAAGATCAGGTAACAACCAAGCATGTAAAAACAATCTGCAAACGTCTAAATAAAAAAGAAAACAATTTACTAACATGACACTCTCAAGCCGTGAAGAAACAATAGTAATCACATCACACCTGATCTCACTTTATTCAGAAATGATTGAGGAAGGAAAAATTTCCCAGAATCAGTCAGTCATAGACTTTTTGATGAAAAACATTCCTCCAGAATTCAAGTCAGAACTTTCCATAGATTTGATCGATGATGTTTTTACTTTTATCGCAAGTAGACCTATGGAACTTTCATAAACCCCAAAAATAGATGAGATATAATGAATTCCATTGCTACTCTTGGCTCTCATTGTGCTCTTCAGGTGCTCAAGGGAGCAAAAGATGAGGGCTTTAAGACAATACTTGTTTGTGAAAAAAAACGTGAAAGACTTTACCGTAGATTTCAGTTCATAGACGAGTTCATACTTGTAGATTCTTTCAGAGAGGTATTGGACCAGAAATGCTCTGGAATGCTCAATGAAAATAATGCAGTGATCATACCTCATGGTACATTAATCGCTCAGATGAGTTCATCTGAAATAGAGTCCATCAAGACACCAATCTTTGGAAACAAGTGGATTCTCAGATGGGAGTCCGACAGAAACATGAAAGAAAAACTCATGATAGAATCAAGATTAAAGATTCCAAGATCTTTACAGGGCCCAAAAGACATCAGCGGGTTGACAATTGCAAAAAGACATGGCGCTGCAGGCGGCAAGGGATATTTTCTTGCAACAAATGAAGAAGAGTACATAAAAAAACGAGACAAGCTTGTAAGAGAAGGCATAATCAAGGGCGACCAAGATCTGTACTTGCAAGAATATGCGTTAGGAGTTTCTGCGTATTTACAGTATTTTTACTCTGAATTAAAAGAAGAATTGGAATTTTTCGGAGTCGATAGAAGATACGAATCAGATATTGACGGCCTGGGAAGAATTCCGGCGCAGGAGCAAATTGATGTTGATTTGATTCCATCATTTAACGTAGTAGGCAACAGTCCACTAGTACTACGTGAATCGTTGCTTGAGGATGTTTATTCCATGGGAGAAAGGTTTGTTGAAGCGGCAAGGAGGCTTGTTGCCCCAGGCATGTCAGGACCTTTTTGTCTCGAGGGCGTATACGATGCAGACGGTAAATTCACTACGTTTGAGTTCTCAGCAAGAATAGTTGCTGGGACAAATCTCTATGTGGACGGTTCTCCCTATTCATCATTAATTTATGACGAGCCTATGAGCATGGGAAGAAGAATAGCTCGTGAAATTAAAAATGCTGCGAGCAAAAACAACCTATCAAAGATAGTTACATGATGATACAGTGACAAGGTATGACATTGTGAATTCTATGCTCCACCAAGTGTCACAATTAGATCAGTAATAAAACCAGCACATAAACCGACAAAGATTCCTACCATCAATACGTTGTTTGTGGTTTGTCTTCGTCCGGAGTTATACATCAACATTGACACATAGATAAGTGCGCCTCCTGCCATCGATAAAAATAGAATGTATGCGACATCAGACACCCACAAACTGCCAAGCATTGTACCAACAAATGTAGGTCCTCCACCAATCAATCCCACTTTGGCTAAGAACTTTGCGTTAGGTTTTTTCAATATTCCTGTAAGCGGACCTGCTATGCCAAATCCTTCAGTAGTATTATGCGCCCCAAATCCTATTATCAATATGATCGCAAGACCTATTTCTCCTGCTACATACGATTGCCCAATTGCTAAACCTTCACTAAAATTATGTGCTCCAATCCCTACTGCAATCATCATTGCAAGCTTGTATGCATTTGCTTCGTGAAATAATCTACGAAGATGGTCATCACCTTCCTTGATGTTGTCAAGCGACAATATCTGTGGAAAACTTTTTGTCATGAATTTTGTCTCATAAAGTATCAGTCCTAGCAGACCTATTGCTATGCCTCCAAATAGTGCAGCAAGATCAATTACCGCATTTTCAATTGAGCCTTTTCCAGAAGCGGCATTGGTTGCAGCTGTTGACGCAGTATCCCATCCATGGCTAAAGACATCTATTATTAGAAATATCAAGATTCCAAGCGCAAATGCATTAAGGAATCCTTTCCTTTTGTGACTGAGATTCTGCAACGCTGCAACAGGAAGTCCAAGAAATATCGTAAAACCGGCTATTGCCCCAAGCAACAAAAGTTGCCAGTAATCAATCATTGATTAAGTTAGGACCAGCTAACTTTATTTAAATTACAGACCTGTTCCAAGTTCTTAGAATAACTCGCGTCGTTTAAATAGTTAGGCTTGCCTAATTCAAAAAATATTGAAAAAGAAAGTGTCATTAGCACAACTCAAAAAATATGATGTAAACCAAAAAATTCTTGAAGCGCTGGCTGATGCCCAGTCAAGATCAATATTATTTTCAATCATCAGGGAAGGAATGACTGCCTTGGAATTATCAGAAAAATACAGAATTCCACTCAGCTCAGTTTACAAAAAGATTTCAGACTTGGAAGAGTTGACACTTGTAAAAGTAGACAGGTGGTCATTGTCAGAGAGTGGAAAAAAATTCAAGGTATACAAGAGCAGAATAAGCAGAGCAGAGATAAGCATAAGAAAACCGGAACCAACCATAATACTTAGTCCCAATTAAGACTTGGTCAAATAGTTAATATTCAAAGAAAATTCATTGAAAAAAGTGAAAAGGTACTATTTCGTTGTCATTCCAATAATAATTACCATAGCTGCAGTATACTACATGACAACTCCCCATGAAAACAAGTCTAATGAATTAACTCCGCAAATGATTATGCAAAACGGATCACCGATACTAGGGGATCCTAATGCAAAGGTAACAATAGTCGAATTTGGAGATTATCAGTGTACATACTGTCACCTGTTTCACCAAAACACAAAAGCCGCATTGCTACAACAATATGTTGACACCGGCAAGGTCAACTTTGTTTTCAGAGACTTTCCACTCAACGGACCTGATTCAGTCTGGGCAGCAGAAGCAGCATACTGCGCAGGAGACCAAGACAAGTATTGGCAATATCACGACGAGTTGTACAACAACTGGGCTGGAGAAAAGACCGGGTGGGTGAACCAAAAGTCGTTGGACATGTTTGCCACAACAGTTGGCCTAGATTTAGACAAGTTTGATAAATGCCTATCAAACAATACATACAAGCAAAAAGTGTTAGACAATCAAAAGTTTGGTGAAAATATTGGCATAGATGGCACTCCATCATTTATCATATTTAGCGGCAAACAAATTACAAAGATAGTAGGTGCACAACCATTATCACAATTCCAACAAGTCATAGATAAATTTCAAAATAGCTAAAGGTAGTTGAATAATGGTCAAGCCCAAGATAGAAAAACAAGATTCTGTAAAACTATACAAGTTACGAAAGATGCTCGAAGACTTGTCAGACCATTCAGGACGAGGAACAGAATTAATCTCGCTTTATGTTCCTCCAAAAAAGGCACTACATGAAGTCATAAACAATCTTCGGGAAGAACAGGGAACTGCAGACAACATCAAGTCTGATCTTACAAGAACACATGTTGTAGATGCGCTATCAAGAGTAATTCAGAGACTGAAGCTGTACAAGACATCGCCTGAAAAGGGACTCGTCATGTTTTGCGGTGCACTACCACCACAGGGAGGAGGCCCAATCGGAAGCGAAGTGATAAAGTTGTTTGAGATTGAACCTCCAAAGGAATTACAGACATTTCTGTACAGATGCGATGATCATTTTCACGTAGACATACTCAAGGACATGCTAAAAGACGACAACATGATTGGTTTTTTGGCAATTGATGCAAAGGATGCAGGGTGGGGATTGTTGCGTGGTGACAAGCTAGACGTATTATCAGAGACTTCATCAGGAGTAGCGGGAAAGCACAGACAAGGAGGCCAGTCTGCAAGAAGATTTGAGAGACTGCGAGAGATGGAGCTCAATGAATATTATAACAGAGTTGCACACACAACGCGCGAATATTTCATAGATATTTATCCCGTAAAAGGCATCATAGTTTCAGGTCCGGGACCAACAAAGGAGAACTTTATCAAAGAAAACTATCTAGAGTACAGGCTTCAGAACAACATCCTTGCAACACTTGATTGCTCTTATGCAGGTTCAGAAGGGGTACGCGAGGCATTTGCCAAAGCGCAAGAGGTTCTTACGGATTATAGAATGGTGGAAGAAAAGAAACTTGTAGACAAGTTGTTCAATGACATACATTTTTCAAGAGGCCTTGCAACTTACGGTCTTAATGAAATTATTGATCTAGTAAAAAGAAATGTGGTATCCACAATATTGATTACCGATGATACAAATTTAAGAAAAATCGATATCACTTGTAGGAGATGCCAACATGTACAAAGTGAGATACTAGACCGCCCAAAAGTAATTCCAAGACTACAGGAACTACTGAGTCAACCATGCCCTAGCTGCAAAAGCATGGACTTGGAATCAACCGAACGAGATATTGTAGATTATCTGGATTTGATTGCAGGTCAAACAGGTGCAAAGGTCGAAGTCATTACAGGTGCAACAGAATATGGTGCAATGCTTTCAAGCATAGGCAAAGTTGGAGCATTTTTGAGATACAATCCAAACCAATGATTTATCAAAACATATCTCTAAATAATTTAAAACATTATTCACATCATGGAACATGTAACTCTAGAAGAATTCGATTCCAAGATCCTTGGTAGCAAGAAGGTGGTTGTTCTTTTCTATGCAACATGGTGTCCATACTGTAGCAATTTCAAACCAACATTCGAGGCTGCAAAGATTGGGACTGCAAACAAGGTAGGCTCAATTATTGACGAAGATGAGAATCCACTCTGGGATAGATTCAACATACAAGCAGTACCCACAATGATTGTATTTCAAGATGGAAAAATAATTTCACGAAGAGATGCTAGAAAACATGTCGGTCTGACAAAATCAGACATGGATTCCATCGTTACAGAACTAGCATGATTTTATATTATTTCTGATCTTTTTGGCCAACTCTCCAAGATCATTGTCATTGGTAATCATTCTTTTTGCCCAAGAGTTTCCTATATGGCCATATCGTGGAATAATGTGTACATGCACGTGTGGGATTATTTGATTTGCAGACCTTCCATTGTTTTGGCCAATGTTAAATCCATCCGCACCTGTCACAGCAGTTATTCCACGTGCTATAATTGGAATGTTTGAAAACAATTTGCCAACGTCATCACCATCCATATCAGTTATCTTTTCATGATGTGCCTTTGGCATCACTAACGAGTGGCCTTTTTGTATCGGGTACTTGTCCATGATTGCAATATGCGTGTCATCTTCAAATATTACATAGGCATCTTGTTTTCGATTTATAATGTCGCAGAAAAGACAATCCATGTCTTTCCCTGACACATATTTTATTTATACTCACCTTCAAGATCACATTTGGCCATCTCAGATACTGTTATTTAGGGTAAAATTTTGACTTGGATCGTCAAATGGGAAAAAAAGATAGAGAAGAGCGAGTTCAGGAACGAGAGACTTTTTACCAAAAACGACAAAAGACCCAATTTAAGAACAAGGCAATAGCCATTGGTATACTAGCAGGCATTATAGCAGTACTTGGAATTTCAAGTTACAATTTTTACGTGTTATCATCAACTGTAACACCAAGTGGAGAGCCACCGGGCGCAGGCCCACTTGGCAAGTATCACATCCATGCAGGAATTTTGACAATGATTTATGGTCAACAGTTTGACTACTCATCCGCAGCTTACCAGATAAAAAGTCCATACATCAGTTTCCAGAAAGGAAACGGTGAAACAATCCACATGATGGCAACCAATGTAACAATGGGGTTTCTATTTGATTCTCTACATATAGGATTAGATGACAAGTGTTTCACATTCCCTGACAAGCGAGCATTTTGTACAAATGCCAATTATACATTAAAGTTCTACATCAACCACCATGAAGTTCCGGATCTGAGAAATTATGTCTTCAAAGATCAGGACAGAATGTTGATATCATATGGCAATGAGAATGATACACAAATCAATGCACAGTTAGCACGACTAGACGGATTCCAGTTGATCACTTAAGGCTCGGAGAGTTCATCTTTTAGTGCTTTAAACTCATCCACAGTTATCTCTCCTTTTGCTAGCCTGTTTTTGAGAATCATCATGGCATGGTCGCCATCTTTTTGATCAGATGAGACATCAGGCGATACAACAGTGTCTTTCGTTTCCACGACAGTATTGCCCAATGGTTTTCGTTTCCTCCTAAGATACAGTATGTAAACAACTATGCCAACACCCACAAGAGAGATTACAGGATATACTGCAAGACGGGCATCAAAATTCATACTACTTTGGGTCGGATTATTTCCTGATACGTTTGTAGGTTTTTGCACCCCCAGACTTGAAGATGCATCATTTACGGCCATGGTTTCATTTAGATAAAGGGTTTGAACTCGGCCAGGTGGATTTGCCGAGCCAGGATTACCACCATGAAGTAATTCTTGCAATCTTTGTGCGTCAGCCAATCTTTGTTGGAGTAGTTCAGCAAGAGAAGAAGATGTGTTAGTTGTGGCATTTGTAGTACCTCGAGTTACAGTTTGACCAGGAGTCTGCAAAGTAACAGCAGATATAACATTAGATGGAATACTTGGTCCAGCTTGGTTTACGGCATACACTCTGTACATGTACGTCGTGTTCGGGGTAAGACCAACATCTGCAAATGTCGTAGAGGAAATGGAGGTAACTGATGTAGACCAAGTTGAACCGCCATCAGTAGAACGCCCAATTTTATATCCAGGAGATTGTGTGCCCCCAGAGTTTGCAGGGGCAGTCCAACTGAGATCAATTTCTGTCGAAGAGACAACTGATGCAGTCAAAGATGTAGGTTGAGAAGGAATCATGGGTGAACCATCTGGGGAGAATACAAAATTCACAGTTTTCCCATCTACCTTGTTTGCAATAAAGGCAGTTGCGTTGTATGTTCCCTTGAGTGAAAATTTGTGCTGGTTAGTCGAGGCGCTGGTATCTACCGCTATCTGAAATTGATGGTTATTATCGGCATTCCCTGATGCAAGTAAAATAAATTTGCCAGTTGGATCAAAGACTAGTATAGTTACATTAGGAGGATCAGTATTCAACACAGTGCCAGAAAAGTAAATTGTGCTACCGCCTTTGTAAAACAAGGCATTTGTTTTGAGGGAAGTTACTTCTGCATAAGCAGGAATTAATCCAGTAGATATGACAATTACAGATGATAGCACTGCAAGATATAACCCGTGTTTACTCATATCAGAAATCTAATATTCTAATTATTAAAAACTCAGTAGAATTCACACTTGTCGACTCTTGAGTTCAATTTATTCATAGAAAATGGGAAATGTTTTCCTACGATTGATCGTTTTTTCAAGCAATGGCATACAGATTAACAAGTCTAGATTGTGATCTCATTTATGACATTATCTAGGGTTCTGTCGGATTATCGAGACCTTGATCATTTTCGAGTCTCAACCAACTTGCTTCCATCTACTTGCAGGATTACTGGCCGAAAGTTTTCCAGATTCCCGTTCACCGCTTCAACTAAAAGCCCTCTAGGATGGCAAAACCTACTCCACCCCTTGTAAGATATGTTCATGGATGCAACTACATCCCTGTCTATTGATCTCTTACAATTAATGCACAACAATTTTCGTCTGTGAAACCTGTCCTCTTGGAGTTTGCCTCCGCATACTGGACAGAGTTGGCTTGTGCGTTTAGGATCTATGAATCCAACAGGAATTCCTTCCCATTCTGCCTTGTATTGTATCTGTCTTTGCAGTTCATAGAACGACCATGAGTTTAATTTCCTTCTGTATTTTGTTCCCTGACCGTTTCCTTTTCTGTATAATTTTCTGATGCACTTGATATCTTCTAATACTATCATTGACTTTGATTGTACCGCCCTGGATATGATATCCTTTGATATCTTGTGCAGATGCTGCTGTATACGTCTTGCACGCCTGTTACCCAATCTTTTCTGGAAATATTTCTTTTTTCTTACGTCAAATCTTTTAAAAGATGATATCACGTGAGATGTGTTTTCCTTTATCGATAATAACTTGCTAGTCTTGTACATTACAGTTTGATTTGGAGTTGATATTGTGATGTTTCTGAGGTTCCTGTCTATCCCAATCACGTTTTCTGGAATGATTTGCTCTACTTGTTTTCTTACTGAGATTGATACTGAATCAGGTGTTATCACAAATGACCTTGGTTCTGCATTTTCCAGTTGTGACATGGTGTACTCATTTAGTTTGACCAAGAACTTGTCACCATGGTACATTGGAAATGAGAGTAACATGCCTGTTATTTTAAAACCATAGCATGAGACCAGATATGGTTTTGAGATGTATGGAGATTTTACTATTCTTCCTTTTTTCATGTCTTTTTTCCTCTGTGCTAGCCTGCCCATTGCCTGAGACATGGCAGTAAGTTTGTAGTAGGACTGTATATTGAATTGGGACAAATCCTTGTAGTGCAATGGCGAGAATTTATTCAGGTTTGATATGTTTTCAGATATCCCTATTCTTATGCAATAATTTACCATGTCCTTGAATGTTTCCATCATGGACTGGATTTCATCAGGAAATGTGTGAATCTGCTTTACTGATTTTATGGTCATTATGCCATCTCCTTGTTTATCGATGAAATATTGTAAAGTCAGTATTAATTATTTATGGCAGGTCTTGATAACCCGACAGGACCTTATCTAGTATGTA
Source organism: Candidatus Nitrosotalea okcheonensis (assembly GCF_900177045.1). Lineage (NCBI taxonomy): Archaea > Thermoproteati > Nitrososphaerota > Nitrososphaeria > Nitrosotaleales > Nitrosotaleaceae > Nitrosotalea > Candidatus Nitrosotalea okcheonensis. The sequence continues at coordinate 380,269 of NZ_LT841358.1, read as the reverse complement.
TAAAATAGGGCACAAAATATAGTGATGATTATGGAGATATCTAGCAGAAACGTAGTCGATGGTCCCTCGAGAGCACCACACAGAGCTATGTACAAGGCAATGGGTTTAGACGACAATGATTTAGGAAAACCATTCATCGGCGTATCCCACAGCGGAAATGAGGCAACCCCATGCAACATCCATCTTGGAAGATTGGCAACTCATGCAAAGGCAGGAGTAGAATCTGCCGGAGGTACGCCCAGAGAATTTTCCACAATTGCAGTAAGTGATGGTATTGCAATGGGCCATGAAGGTATGAAGTCATCTCTTGTTAGCAGGGAAATTATTGCAGATTCAATTGAATTAATGGTTAGAGCACATCAGTATGACGGATTGGTTGGAATTGCGGGTTGTGATAAAAGCCTTCCAGGTACAATGATGGGAATGGCTCGTCTTAACCTACCATCAGTCTTTGCATACGGTGGTACAATCATGCCGGGAGTTTTTGAAGGAAAACAGGTTACAGTCCAGGACGTCTATGAAGCAGTAGGAGCATACGATGCAGGAAATCTAACATTAGAAGCTTTGAAAAACTTAGAAAATGTAGCATGTCCCAATTCAGGCTCATGTGGGGGAATGTATACAGCAAACACAATGGCCTCAATTAGTGAGGCAATTGGAATAGCTCTTCCAGGAAATGCATCCCCACCAGCAGAGGATCCAAGAAGAGAAAAAATGATATACGAAAGTGGCAAGGCTGTAATGAATTTACTTGAAACAGGAATTAGGCCAAAAGATATTTTTACATTTGAAGCATTTGAGAACGCCATTGTAGTGGCCAACGCCATAGGTGGGTCTACAAATGCAGTATTGCACTTGCTTGCATTATCTCGTGAGATAGGGGTAAAACTCACATTGGATGATTTTGAAAGAATCAGAAAAAAGACACCACACATTGCAGACATGAGACCTGGAGGAACATATGTCATGCTTGATCTTGACAAGATAGGTGGAATCCCATTGCTAATGAAAAGTTTGCAAAAGAAAAATCTCATCCACGAGAATGCCATCACTGTAACAGGCAAAACAGTCAAACAGAATCTTGATTCAATGCAGATACCATTTGATGCAAGCCAGAAGGTGTTAAAGTCAATCGAGTTCCCAATTCACGAGGTTGGAACTCTTACAATACTTAGAGGCTCACTGGCTCCAGATGGAGCAGTAGTAAAAATTGCAGGCGTTCATACAAAAGAATTCAGAGGCAAGGCCAAAGTCTTTGACAGGGAAGAGGATGCATTTGATGCAATATCCAAACGACAGATAAAAGAACAAGATGTTGTCATAATAAGATATGAAGGTCCAAAGGGAGGACCTGGAATGCGAGAAATGCTAGGAGTAACTGCTGCTTTGGTTGGACAAAATTTGGGTGAAAAAGTTGCATTGATAACAGATGGAAGGTTTTCAGGTGCAACAAGAGGATTCATGATAGGTCATGTTGCTCCAGAGGCAGCAGTAGGAGGAAATATTGCTCTTGTAAAAGATGGGGATGAAATTGTCATCAACCTTGAGAAAAATACCATAGACATGATTGTTTCAGAAAATGAACTTGTGCAACGAAGAAAAGAATGGAGACCAAGAAAACCAAATTACGAGACTGGCGCTCTTGCAAAATTTGCATCACTGGTATCCTCTGCAGCAGAGGGTGCAATAACGAGGCCAATCTGGTGAAATTACAGATTTCGAAAAATCATTCTTGAGGAATATGGTATTGACAAAAAAGCCTCAGGTTCTGACCTATTTTCTTTGCAGTAACAGACATTCCATCATCCAGGCCCTTTTGACAAACAGTACACACAGCTTCTGCCACAGTTGTGTGGACCGGGGATTTTCTTCGTATAAAATACAGGTCCTGGAACAATAATGATTTACTACTGCCAAAGTCAGGAATTAAGATCTGAGACATGAATAATTATACGCTCGATCGCATATAAAGGTACCGTACCATACCGTAATATATGTAATCTTGCGCACGGCTTAATTTTAAATAGAGATGTAGAGTGAACCTTTCATGGGTGGCCACATTTGGGCATTCAAGCCTTAAGATAATACCCCTAGACTATACTGGCTCTCAATTTGATTTATACAACAACATATCACATCAATTCGAGCATTCTTTCTTCTTTGAATCCCTCACAGGACCAGAAGAGTTGGCAGAGACATCACTGATTGGTTTTGACCCATCAGTGATAATCAAGGGATATTTTGACAAAGTTGTACTCCATTACAAAAATGGTGGCTCTATGACTATTCATACAAGTGATCCTTTGTCTGAGATTAAGAAGCTGGTATACCAGGTACCTGATCAGAAATACAGGTACGTTGGAGGGGCAGTTGGAATTATCAACTATGATGCAATCAGATTATGGGAAAACATTCCAGATTCCCACAAGGATTCTGACGAACCATTGATGGAGTTTGGAATCTATACAGACGGCATACTTTACGACAACAAAGAAAAAAGATCATTTTATTTTTATTATGATAAAAATAGAATTGAAAAAATATCATACGCTAGTGTAGACTGTGGTAAGTTTTCAGTTTCAGAAATTTCGGAAAATTTGAATCAGGACAAGTTTACAGAAATGATAACACAGGCAAAAAAATACATTCAGACTGGAGACATTTTTCAAGTAGTGCTTTCAAGAAAATTTAATTTCTATGTGGACGGAGATTATCTCAAAGTATACAAGATTCTGCGCCAGATAAACCCATCACCATATCTTTACCACATGAAACTAGGAAAGAGAACAATAATTGGTTCTAGTCCAGAAATGTTATTGCGCATTACAGGAAACCAAGTTGAGACATTCCCTATTGCAGGTACAAGACCAATTACAAGCGATGAGAAAAGAAACGAAGAGCTGAAAAATGAAATGCTGCACGATGAAAAAGAGCTTGCAGAGCATACCATGCTAGTGGACCTTGGCAGAAATGACATTGGTAGAGTGTGCAGATATGGTTCAGTACATGTCAAAGAACTGATGGCTGTAAAAAAATTCAGCCATGTCCAACATATTGTGACTCATGTAGTTGGAACTTTGGATAAAAAATATGACATGTATGATGCCATTAAGGCAGTCTTTCCCGCAGGAACAGTCTCTGGCGCACCAAAGATACGAGCAATGGAGATAATTGATGAGCTCGAACCTGATGCAAGAGGACCTTATGCAGGGGCAGTTGGATATTTTTCATTTAACGGTTGTTGTGATTTTGCAATTGGAATAAGAAGCATCTTCATGAACGGCTCGAAGGGTTTCATACAAGCAGGAGCAGGCATAGTGACAGACTCGGTACCACAAAATGAATGGATGGAGACAGAGCACAAGGCAAATGCAATGATAACAGCCCTCAAGGAGGCAACAAGATGAAATTTTTGATAATTGACAATTATGATTCATTTGTGTATAACATTGCTCAGTTGCTAGGCGAGCTAAACGTAGAGTCGGATGTAATAAGAAATGACAAGATAACAATAGAGGACATCAAGAAAGGAAACTATGATGCAATAATAATTTCTCCCGGACCTGGAACACCAGAAGATGAGAAATATTTTGGCATATGCACCAAAGTGATAAAGGAACTTGGACCTATAAAACCAATACTTGGGGTATGTCTTGGCCATCAGGGAATCATACATGCGTTTGGTGGCAAAGTAGTCAATGCAGGAAATGTAAGACATGGAAAGACAAGCCCAGTAGAGCATACCAAGTCTCCACTCTTTGAGGGGGTACAAAATCCATTTCGGGCAACTCGATACCATTCACTGGTAGGAGACAAGACAGTGATTCCAGATGATCTTCAGGTAACTGCCATTGCGCAAGACGACAATGAAGTAATGGCAATAAGTCACAAAAAATACCTAATAGAAGGAGTCCAGTTCCATCCCGAATCAATAATGACTGACGAGGGCAAGAAGATCCTAAGCAACTTTATCAAATTGGTGCAAAAATGATCACAGAATATATCGCCAAAATGTCTTTGAACAAAAACCTCAGCCATGACGAAATGTCTCAAATCATGGATGACATATTGGCTGGAAAAGTCTCTGTTGACAAGACTCTAAGTTTTCTTGAAGCGCTGACCGAAAAGGGAGAGACTGATCAAGAGCTTGGTGCAATGCTTGACAAGATGCAGCAAAATGCAATACACATACACCCAAGGATAAATCAAAAAATCATAGATGTCTGCGGAACTGGTGGAGACAGAATGCACACATTCAACATTTCAACGACCGCATCATTTGTCATTGCTGCATCAGGAATAGTAGTTGCAAAACATGGGAACCGATCAGTCTCCGGCATAAGTGGAAGTGCGGACATTTTCGAATATTTTGGATATGATCTCAACATGAAACCAAACCAAGTTCAAGAAATAATTGAAAGATTTGGGATTGGCTTCATGTTTGCCCCTCAGTTCCACCCTGCCATGAGAAACGTCGCTGATGCGAGAAAACGCCTTGACAGGAGAACTGCATTTAATTTGCTTGGTCCCTTGTGCAATCCAGCCCAAGTAAAGCATCAACTTGTGGGAGTATATTCAAAAGAATATCTCAATCGTGTCATATCCCTTTTAGAGTCAAGAGGATCTGTAAGCGTGATGACGGTAATTTCAGAAGACGGTCTTGATGAATTATCTACATCATCCAAAAATTACATTTATCAACTAAACAAGGGCGAGGTCACTAGCTCTGTACTGGACCCTGCGGAACTTGGCTTGAACAAGGCCAAACTTTCAGATTTCCAAGTGTCTACAAAAGAAGAGGCGATAAACGCCTTTGTTACAGTCCTTAATGGAACTGCCAAGAAAACAATGATTGAGATAACTGCACTCAATGCCGCAGCAGGATTGATTGTAGGAGGATTCTCAGAAAAATTTGATGAAGCGTTGCAGATTTCGCTCCAATCAATTAAAAATGGCAATGCATACAATCTCTTCAAAGACTTTGTGAAACATTGCGGTGATGTTACAAAGTTGGAGGCTTTTGAGAAAAAATGAAAGACATGCTAGAAAAACTTGCCAAGAATTCACAAAAGGCAATAAGTGATGGGACATACAAAATCAACTACAAGACTCCCAAGTCGAAACAAAATCTAGTCAATCAGATCAAAAACAACAAGCATGCTTCATTGATTACAGAAGTAAAATTTTCATCACCGTCACTTGGCAACATACGAGATGTATCAGATCCAGTCTTTATTGCAACCCAAATGGTAGAGGGTGGTGCAGTGGGATTGTCAGTTCTGACACAGCCATATTTGTTTAATGGTTCACCAGATTATTTTACAAAGATTAGGAAAAAAATCAATATTCCATTACTGATGAAGGATATCGTGGTTGACAAGATACAAATCGATGCTGCCGAAAAACTAGGTGCAGATGTTATTCTTTTGATACAGGCAATATTTGACAAGAAATTTGCAAAAGACATTGATGACTTTGTGTCATATGCTCACAAAAAGAACCTGCTGGTATTGCTTGAATCCCATACAAAAAAAGAATTTACAGAATCTACGAAAACACATGCAGACATACTTGGCATAAACAATCGCAACCTGGACACTCTTGAGATTGACCTTGACACTACCAAATCAATACTACACGACAGAGATGAGAAAAGAATTGTGATATCAGAGAGTGGGGTTGAGTCTCCAAAAGACATCAAGTTTCTTGACAGATGCGGTGCAGATGCTTTCTTGGTAGGCAGTAGCATAATGAAGAGTAAAGATATCAAGGGACTAGTATCAGAGTTGGTGTCAGCAATATGAAACTCAAATATCCCAAGAATGGCAAGTTTGGAGAGTTTGGAGGAAGATATATTCCTGAAACTCTAGTTCCCGCAGTAGAAGAATTAGAGCAAGCATATCTAAAATACAAAGATGATGTAGAATTTAAGAAAGAATTACAATATTATCTAACCCAGTATGCAGGAAGACCTACACCACTATACTTGGCCAAAAATTTGACAAAATTTGCTGGCGGTGCAAAAATCTATCTTAAAAGAGAAGACTTGTTGCACGGAGGTGCTCACAAGATAAACAACACTCTAGGCCAGGGCCTTCTTGCAAAGAGGATGAAAAAACAGAGAATCATTGCAGAAACAGGCGCTGGACAACATGGAGTTGCAACTGCCATGGCATGTTCTGTCCTTGGAATGAATGGTGAGGTATACATGGGTTACAAGGACACCCAGAGACAAAAACTAAATGTATTTAGAATGAACTTACTTGGCTCAAAGGTACATCCAGTCAAAGAAGGAACCCAGACATTGAAGGATGCAATCAATGAAGCCATACGAGATTGGATTACAAATGTAAAATCAACATACTATCTTTTAGGATCTGCAGTAGGACCACATCCATACCCAGTTATGGTAAGAGACTTTCAATCTGTCATAGGAAATGAAATTCTTGTCCAGATGAAAAAACTCGAAAAAAAATCTCCAGACTCTGTAGTGGCATGTGTAGGCGGAGGGTCTAATGCAATTGGAACATTTTATCCATTAATTGATGAAGATACCAAGATGTTCGGCGTAGAAGCTGGTGGAGAAGGAATCAAAAGTGGTCACCACTCTGCAACTTTGGTAGGTGGGTCAAAAGGAATTCTTCACGGTATGTTGACATATCTTTTACAAGACGACGAGGGACAAATTAGTGAGACACATAGCGTATCCGCAGGATTGGACTATCCAGGAGTAGGTCCAGAGCATTCGTATCTAAAAGATGCAAGGAGAGTCAAGTACGATGCGGTAAATGACAAGGAGGCAGTAGAGGCATTCCTCTTGCTTTCAAAACATGAAGGAATTATACCAGCATTAGAATCGGCACATGCAATTGCATATGCCCTAAAAGTTGCAAGAAACATGCCAAAAAGTGAAAGCATTGTTGTAACATTATCAGGCAGAGGAGACAAGGACGTTGAAGAAGTTGGGAGATATTTGAGTAAAAATGTCAAGAATAAAAAGTAAATTTCAGGACCTCAGGTCAAAGCACCAAAAAGCCCTGATAGCATATATCATGGCAGGATTTCCAAGTGAAAGGGATACGATTTCAGCAGTCAGAGGGCTTGCAAAAGGCGGCGCAGATATCATAGAACTTGGAATGCCATTTTCAGACCCCTTGGCAGATGGACCGGTAATCCAGAATGCAGGTTTTCAGGCATTACAAAAAGGCATGAATCTTGACAAATTTCTTCTACTAGTAAAGAAGATTCGTATGGAGACAGACCTTCCGCTAATTTTGATGACATATACAAACATCCTGTACAGACATGGTTATGACAAGTTCATATCTACTGTAAAAAAGGCAGGAATTGACGGATTGATACTACCGGACATGTCAATTGACGAATCCAAAGATTTTCTGCAAGCAGCCAAGAAAAATAACATGGACTCCATATTTTTGATCTCTCCAAACACTGCTCCAGGCAGGATCAAAAAAATTTCAGATTCTTCATCAGGTTTTCTATATCTTGTATCAGTATTTGGAACCACTGGAGGTCAGCAACAATTTCAAAACTATACAACACATGCCATCAAAAATACCAAAAAGATACTAGGTGGAAAAATTCCATTAGGAGTTGGATTCGGTGTCAGTAACCCAGATCAGGCAAGATTCATAATAAAATCTGGAGCGGATGCGATAATTGTGGGAAGTGCATTTCTAAGGCTGATGGAAAGCACACCTTCAGAAAAGATCGAAAGTAAAATTGGACAGTTTACATCAAGTCTAAAGAAAGCTACAATCACAGAATAAGAAATAAAAGGACCTCAAATCCATCATGGATATGCAGACAGAATCTACAAAATACATTTTTGTGACAGGCGGAGTCATGTCCGGCCTTGGAAAAGGCGTTGTTTCATCATCCATTGCAAAGCTACTTCAGCTTTCTAATCAAAAGGTCTCGTGTGTAAAATTTGATCCATATCTGAACTATGATGCAGGTACCATGAATCCCATTGCTCATGGCGAGGTCTATGTTACTGAAGATGGAGGAGAATGCGACATGGATATTGGAAACTATGAAAGATTTTTGAACCAAAACATGTTAAAGACTCACAATATTACTACGGCTCAGATTTATTCCAGTGTAATAGATGCGGAAAGACGCGGAGAATATTTGGGAGCTTGTGTTCAGATCATACCGCATGTTACAGATGCAATCAAGGACAGAATAAGAAAGATAGTAAAAAGTGAGAATCTTGACATGCTTGTAATAGAGTGTGGCGGAACAGTGGGAGATATTGAAAGTCTTCCGTTTCTTGAAGCCTTGAGACAGATGAGGTTAGAAGAAGGGTCGGAGAATGTAATTTTTGTCCATGTTACACTTGCCCCATCTCTTGATGTGGTAGGAGAACAAAAGACCAAGCCAACACAACACAGTGTACAGGAACTACGAAGAATAGGTATTCAGCCAGATTTGTTGGCAGTCAGATGTACCAGACCTCTTGAAATGGCTGCAAGAAAAAAGATTTCGTTATTTTCAAATGTTTCAGAACGGGACGTGTTTTCATGTCATGATGCAAAGTCTATTCTTTTGGTGCCTCAGATGTTGTACGATCAAGGCATAATCGATGTCATGTTCAAAAAATTTGGCAAGGTTGGACTGGTCAACACTTCAGCAAACTGGGACAAGTGGAATGCAATCATAAATTCATTTCAAAACGCAAAAGAATCAGTACGAATTGCAATGGTTGGAAAATATGTCAAGCTTGCAGACAGTTATGTGAGTGTAAACCATGCACTGCAACACGCCGGTGCCAAAATTGGAAAAAATGTAATCATAGATTGGATTGATTCTGAAGAGTTGGACGGGGATTTGAATAAACTTGCGGCATATAGTGGAATAATTGTTCCTGGAGGGTTCGGGGACAGAGGTGTAGAAGGCATAGTCAGTACTGCAAACTATGCAAGAGAGAAAAATATACCATATCTTGGAATCTGTTTTGGTTTTCAGCTTGCTGCCGTGGCGTTTGGAAGATATGTATGTGGACTGACAAACGCAAACTCTACAGAGATTGCCCCAAGTACAGAAAATCCTGTAATTGACCTCTTACCAGAACAAAAATCAGTGGAAAACATGGGTGGCTCACTGCGTCTAGGGTCGCATGAGATTACGGTTGAAGACAACACCATGGCATTCAGACTCTACAAATCCACAAAGATTCACAAAAGACACCGGCATAGGTTTGAGTTCAACCAGAAATATTTGGATCTGTTCTCTTCAAAAGGCATGAAGTTTTCAGGGCATAGTGATAACAAAAAACGTATGGAGGTATTAGAGATTCCAAACCATAAATTCTACCTAGGGGTACAATATCATCCGGAATTTAGCAGTAGACCAGGATATCCTGAAGAGTCATTTGAGGCATTCATAAGAGCATCATCTAATGCCTAGAACCTATTTTGGAATTTCATATATTCTCTGCCTGGTGTCGCGAAGTGAGACTCTTCTTTTCACATAGCCCTTTTCAAGCAAATGGCTTAGTGCCAACCGGACAGTCCGGTCTGGAAGCAGCGTCTTTTCTGCCAGCTCTTTTTGAGTAAGAGAACCCTCGTATTCGAGAGTTTTGAGTAACAACTTGGAGCTTGGAGGCATGTTCAAAAGCTCGTCTGCAAGTTTTACTTTTTTAGCAAGAGCAGAAACTGTAGTAGAATCTTTTTTCATGCGTATTACGCTTGCAGGTAATGGAAACTTGGTACAGACTACGATCTTGTCAACTTTGAATCTGTCCTTTCCATCAATTACAACTTCACATCGGAGACTAGATGATATATCATCGATCTCGATGAATGCATCCTCTGGAACTATGAGTGGGCGTCTTGTGATGTCAAGTGAATTTACTGATACAATGCAAAAAACCTTTGAGTTTTGATATATTGTAGGACCACCTGCAGACATTGCATACGCAGAAGAACCAATCGGAGTGGATACTATAAGACCATCACTGCTGTCATGCCACAGCTCTTCTCCATTTATTCGCAGTACGTGCTCTACCAGCGTAGCACTCTTTGAGGAAAATATTGCAACATCATTTAGTGCAGGATAGATTTGTTTTCCGTCAATTTTTACACCGACCCTTGGTAAGGCCTCAATTGAAAAATCGCCTTTTTTTAATCTGTTGAGATATGTTGGAAATTGTTTGAGATCGGTCTGGGCTAAAAATCCACTAGATTCATACTCGTTTATTCCAAGAACTGGAATTGTAGAGTCTATAACGTGATGAAAATATTTTCTAACTCCACGGTCTCCACCAGTTACTATTACATAGTCAATGTCTTTTCCAAGGGGTTTTTTTCCAACATTCACAGACTCGATGCCATGACTTTCAAGTGAAAGTTTTATGGATTTTACAGCTTGTTCTTGGTCTTGACTATAGATTGCAACCTTCACGCTTTAATTCATCTCTCACACAATAAAAGCTTAGACACTTGAAAATTGCATCAGGTTGTAAAGATATGCCGCATTTCTCTCAGTATCACCCCCGGCCGGAACCTTGTCAAGACCTGTAGCATGTGTCTCAAGTGCTGCTTGTGCGGCACCAACTGCAAAACAGATTGCCCAGATAGGATCATTTTCTTTCAAATATGAACAGGTAAAAGATGCACAGAAAATGTCTCCAACACCCGTAGTGTCACCTATTGCCATATTTGGAATTTTCAAGTGATACATCCTGTCCTTTACAAGCATTGTAATATTTTGCTTGTCAGTGTAAAGCACCTGCTTGACGCCTTTTTTTTGCAATGCAAGCATTGCTTCTTTTTCTTTCAGCCCAGTAAGATAAAATGCTTCATCAGGATCTGCCTTGATTGCAGTTATGTGTGATAGGTCAAGCAGTGTTTTTTCAAAAAAGATTTTGTTGTCACTTGCCATCCGACGCAGATATCCCTGTGGATCAAGTAATGTAAAGTCAAAGTTTTCTTTTATTTCGTCCAATGTATCTTCCGATACTTCGTCAAAGACAGGACTTACAATTGCACCATCTGCATCAGACTTTATTGATTGAATTGGATCACATTTTGTTTTAAGATAGAGATCACGCTCGGTTCCAAATATTTTCAACATAAATCTGGTGGTCGGTGTTTCGGACATGGAATTCTGTGAAAGGAAAATTCCTTTTTTTTCAAGCACGGATTTGAATGCAAAATCTGTACCCACTTTGGTATGAAGATCGATTTCAAACTTCATGTTTTTTGCAGTCAGGCCACAATAGCACGCAGGGCCTCCAGCAGTCTCAACCATCGCGTCATTTTGATATATCTCATCCACTGTACAATGTGAAAATACTGCAACCTTCATTTGATTTGATGCTGATATCTTTCCATTTAGTCCTTTTTCTTACTACGTAGACAGGATTGGCAGATTATTTTGCCTTTTACTATTACGATATCAACATTAGAGCTCAGGCATACATGACAGAGGCCACGCATGCCTCAATCTAAAATTATATGAAATTTAAATTTTAACAGGTGAAAACAGCATATTTCATAAATTCATCACATCCCAATTTTGGAAGAATGGTAAAGGGGATGGAATTTGTCCAGTCAGGATTAGAAATTCAATAAAACCTGACCGTCAAATATCATTATAAAGAGGCTCTATACAGGTAAAACATGCCACTAAAGCGTGCTAGTCGTGGAAGAAAGAAGGGAGGCAAGGGTTCCTCCGATCGTATCCAGTGTACAAACTGTGGCGCAACAGTTCCACGAGACAAGGCAAAGAAAGTAACATCGCGATTAAATCTAGTAGAGCACACATTGGCAAAAGAATTAAGGGCTCAAGGTGCATACATTGCAGCACCAACTGTACTCAAATGGTACTGCATATCATGTGCAATACACTTTGGGATTCTAAAAATTAGATCAGCTGATTCAAGACGTCAGACTGGCAGACTCCGATAGTCTAATCTTTTATTGCTCTAGCTGTTGCCATTATTCTCTGAACAAATGTAATTGCTGCAATTATTACAACAATTACTACGGCATAATTTAGAAAGTTGATCATTCCAATTATTGCAATCACGAGTAATCTTTCGGCGCGCTCACCTATGCCTATACCTTGAAGTTGAACTCCAAGAGATTCAGCTCTTGCCCTAGTGTAGCTAACAAGTAGAGAGAGACCTATTGCCAGCAGTACAAGATAACCTTGTGAATATCCTCCAATTAAAATTCCGAGAAATATTGCAACTTCTGCAATTTTATCAAAGACAGAATCAAGGAATGCACCCTTTTTAGATGTCTTTCCAGTAATGCGTGCAACTTGGCCATCAACAATGTCAAAAAACCCCGAAACAAGTAACAAAATTCCCCCCAAGACAAAAGAATACTCCAGATGAATAGCGTAAACTATTGCTGATGCAAATGCAAAACATAGTCCTACCGCTGTCCAGAAATTTGCAGACAGGCCTGTTGAAGCAAAAACTTTACCAATGTTTTGTAGAGCAGGTTTTAGACCTTCTCTCAAGTTGTTAAGCATCTATATCAGCCACACGCCTAATAATTTATATCATATACCTAAGGGCATGTTTGACAAGATTTCTTACAATTTTAACAAAATATCAAAAAATCTGATATAATAGTGCGTTTTAGAACTCTCATGGGCCTCATATCAAAAGGTGCAAAATGCAGCGTCACAGGATGTGACAATGATGGAGTTCGTTCGCTTACTGCCTCAAAGGTGGACGGAACTGGAGTGGGCATTCCACACGGTTTGAAAAAGGCAATCCTTTGCAAGGAGCACTATAAAGAGTGGAAAAAAGCAACAAAGGAAGACAGGGATACAGAAAAAGCACGATTCAGCAGATTCTAGATAATCAACCATCACCTTATGGATTTTATTTTCAGTACATATCCAGTTTACACAAAGAATTGTGATTATCTATTTTGCATCTAGTGTTTTTTGTTAAAATATGCCTTGCTCAAGCCTTCATAATACTGGTTTAGTTTCTTGTAAAGTCTCTTTGGTTTTCTTGGTTTTTCATTGCTTAATGCATAAAGACAAAGTATTGGAAATGCGATAGTTGCATCAGTGTATACCATTATGACATCTTCATGCGCATCTTTTACCTTACCCCAACTTTTTCCCTCCTGCAATGTTGCACCAGAGAGGCCACCAGTGTCTGGTCGTGCATCAGTGATTTGGATAATGTAATTTTGACCACCATGACCTAGGCCAAGTATCTGATCTAACAACGGACCGGTTTGTTGTGCAGTATTTTTTGGAACACCTCCACCCAACTCCAAAATTCCGGATTTCTTGGAATTGTACAATATTGCAGCTTGCTCTATTATCTCGCGTACAAAGTCAAGATTATACATTTTGTTTTCAAGTCTTAATGGCGCCAAGTCTAGTGCAAGTGAAGAGTCCTTCAATGTTGAGACATAGACAGGAACATCATAATCGTATGCAGTTACGACAAAGCTGCGTTCTGGATTTTTAGAATGCTGTTTAGAGTATTTTCCCATGGCATTACAGAATTCTGCAGTAGTAAATGACTTGTCAAGCAGATCTTTTGCAAACATTTTTTGGACAATGCTATCTTCTGCCTTGAGTGTTTCCTCTCCTTTGATGTATACATCACGGATTCTGACTATGTCTTTTTCATATAGTATCATGTCATCCACCTCAAAGTGTCCTTGTTTTACAGGTAAATTCCATGCAAAATGATCCTCATGATACACATTTGCGCCAGTTGAAATAATCCAGTCAACAAAACCACGCTCTATCAACGACTTGAATAGCCCCCCAAAACCAACAGGGGTCATCGCGCCAGCAATTGTAAGACATATTGTTGCATCATCTTCAATCATTTTACAGTATAATTTTGCGGCATCCCCAAGTTGTCTTGCATTATAGCCAGTACTTGCAAAAATTTCCACTAGATCATCGATGCCCATATTGGGTTTTATCCTCAAATGCGGAATGTCTTTGCCCTTAAAATTATGATGATCCACGAACGACTAACTCATTTTTGGGGTAATTAAATACTTGCAAGAATTTGCCCACAATGACATGTTTGTATTTTGAGACAAAAAATAAAAAGTAGAAACTCTATTGGGGAATTTCTACTTGCCTTGCGTCATGTCTTGAAATTTCTTTGTGCATAACAACATGTGACTTTTCTTTGAAGGTCAGATTACATCTGTAACAATGCCATGCTGTCATGCTCATGTCATTATTATGCATTTTTAATATTTAAGACGTGTGCATGATTTGTACACTTGATAATGACATACAAATTTTAAAAAACTGTCAGACCAACTGATGCAATATCATTGTAAAATCAGGATACTTTCCACATAGTATTTTAAGAAGAAATACGAGTTTGAACCAGATGCAACTTTTTCGAGAAGAAAAATGGGATCTAAGCGAACTTGTAAAGGATCCAGAATCGCCACAGTTTACTAAACGACTTGAAGCAATCCAAAGAGATGTCAAAAACTTTGAAAAGAACAAGAAAATACTCAAGTCCACAATACCTGAGAAAAAATTCCTTGCCATGCTTCATACCCTAGAGGAAATCACAGAACAATTCGGCAGAGTTTCAGGCTATGCATCACTAGAATATTCATCAGATACCCAATCAGACAAGGCCACATCATTGGTTTCAAGGATGCGAAAATTAGGTGCACAGTTGGAAAACCAAACCCTGTTTTTTGACCAGTGGTGGAAGAAACAACTTGATGAGAAAAACGCCCAAAGATTGATGAGGGCGTCAGGAGAACTATATGAATTTTTAAGATACAAGAGATTACTTGCAAAATATTCCCTTACAGAGCCAGAAGAGAGAATAATCAATACTCTGGATGTCACAGGCCATTCCGCTCTTGTCAAAATTTATGACAAGATAACTAATGCATTTGTTTTTGAGGTAAAAATAGATGGGAAGACAAAAAAATACAACAGAGAGGAACTATCAGTCCTAATTAGAAACCCCAGGTCAAAAACAAGAGAGATTGCATACAAGGCATTACTATCAGAGTTTGACAAAAATAAAGGCGTGTTGGGAGAGATATATCAAAACATAGTTTCAAACTGGAAAGATGAATGCATCCATATACGCGGGTATTCATCCCCAATATCAGTCAGAAATATTGGAAACGATACAGACGACAAGACAGTTGATGCTCTTCTTTCAGTCTGCAAGAAAAACTCGGACGTATTTCGTAAATTCTTTTTACTAAAGGCACGCATCATGAATATGAAAAAACTTCGTCGCTATGACATTTATGCACCAACCAAGAAAAGAGAAGAAAAAAAATACAGCTATGACAAGGCAGTAAAACTTGTCTTGGATACACTGGATGATTTCAGTCCACGGCTAAGTGAGTATGCAAAAAGAGTGTTTGTCCAGAGACATGTAGATTCCACCATAAGACCGGGAAAAAGAAGCGGTGCATTTTGTAGTACCATATCTCCAAAAATAACGCCATATGTATTGGTAAACTTTAAGGGAAGAACCAACGACGTGTTCACTTTGGCCCATGAACTTGGACATGCCATACATAGCATTGCAGCATCAGGAAAGTCAATATTCATCGCAGAGGCTCCATTACCGCTTGCTGAAACAGCATCTACTTTTTCTGAGATGCTACTATTCAACAAAATTCTCGATCAGATCCCAGACAATGAGCAACAATCCCTACTGACAGAGCACATGAATGATCTGTATGCAACAGTAGGACGGCAAGCATACTTTACACTCTTTGAGATAGCAGCACATGAAAAAATTGGCAATGGTGCCATGGTTCAAGATATCACGTCAGAATACACGAAGACGTTAAAGGACCAGTTTGGAAACTCGGTGGATGTAACACCAGACTTTGGAATAGAATGGACATGTATTCCACATTTTTACCATTCTCCATTCTATTGCTATTCCTACTCTTTTGGTAACCTGTTATCGTTATCCCTATACCAGAGATATAGAAAGGAAGGAAGATCATTTGCTTCCACATATATCGGCATCTTGGCAGCAGGCGGCTCCAAAAAACCAGAAGATCTGCTCAAGGAGCATGGAATCGACATCACATCAGAGAGTTTCTGGCAAGAGGGTTTTGAATACATCAAAAATCAAACAGAAAGACTTGGTAAAGTAATTAATTAAAGCGCCTGGCAGTCAAGCGCCCCCAACTGCCAGGCAATGTTCCCCTACGGTTTGAACCGATGTCAGTGACATTACATGTACATTATAATTTAAACCTAGAGATTAGATCGAGAACTATTTTATTTTATGATAACCATTACCTGACAAGTGAAATACACAAGATGCTGTAATAAAGAACCAGAGTACTTGATAACGTATGATTGCGGGCCTGATCCACAGCAGACCATGCTAGTATGCAAGAACCACTTTAAGGAGGAACCATTCCAGAGATTTGCTGTAAAGATAGAAAAATTGAGAGAATAACTTAATAGTTAGATTTCAAAAATTTCTTTAATTGAAAAACCTTTTTGCCTTGTCTATAATTTTTGCACTATTAATGACTTCATTTGTTTCAGCGTACGCACAGCAACCACAGCTTGCATCATATCGTGAAACAGCACACATACTAGTTGATGAAAAAGTACAGAATAAGACTACGGCATTTATCACATTGGCATCAACAAGCCCAGTAGAGATGCGAGTACCAGCAGACCTTAGTCAGAGCATACAGAACTCTGCCAATGTAACATCAGTTGTCATAACAAATGACAAAAGCTGTGTCATAGGTGTTCAAGATCAGGGGTGCATCCTGGTCAACATCATTTCACCATCACTTATTGAAAGCTATAACATTACAACTATTCAGACAGAAGCACGACAAGTCGGAGACGGCCTCATTGATCACATAAACAAGGCATTTGCAACAGATGCACGATTTAACAACGTGTACATAAATCCAAAAGGACAGCTAAATGGTGCCCTTGGCACATCAGGTGTCATATCCGGAAATAGGACGATATCTGTAGTATATACAATGTCAAGACAAGATTCTTCATATCTATTTGATGGACTGTCTGCTATCTTGATACCAAAACAGATTCGTGATGATGGAGGATTTTTTAATGCTGCACAAACAATGGCTCAAGACTCCAACTCTACAGTAACATTTGCAATCACGCCATCACAAAATGCTCTACTTTATCAGCTCCAAGTTTCTAAGCAAATCCCAATCAAGACACAGATTACTACAATCAAGCCACTTGAATTATTAGGTATCAGTAGCCTTGAAAGATCAAGCTACTTTAGCGTTGGATTCTTCCCATTGAATTCAATACTTGATGTCACAGTAATATCAAACAAGACTACTGCAGTAACTAACCATGGTGGAGATTTGGCACCAACTACAATCAAAAATGGTCAAAAATTTCCATCTGACCTGACTCAGGCAGGCTGGATCATAGACCCGTCTTACGGACAGCAGATTTCTGCAATATACCTATTTGGAAAAACTACATCGGTCACAGATGGCCAAGCTTCATTGACTCTGGGCAATAGCATTCCAACCACATCAGGACAGGGCAACACCACATCAACACCACCACCAATTTCAAATCCTACAGATTATTCCATTTACGCCTTGATTGGCATAGTAGCAGCAGGCGGAGCTGCAGTATATTTATTCATGAAACGAAGATAAAAATTTAGAGAATCAGCACCGCTGCTGTAAATACCGTAGTCCAGTTACCTTTTGCATCTCCCACGGCACTCTGTGTTATGTTTCTAGTTTTGTAAATCTGTCCCGATATCTTCCACTGTTGTCTTTTCTCATCCCAGCTCTTGTTTACGTCAAATGATATTCCAAGTGATGATGCAAGCATTTGTGCTGCAATGTCTTCGGCATAGTCACCTGCTTCTTTTTCAGTCTCTCCAAAGGAGACATATTCTGAAAGATAGCCGTATTTGGTATTGTCTTTTGGCTCGGCGATTCCAACAGATGCAGCCATAAGCCTGTGAGGCTCATTACTTTCCTGTCTAGAATATATCGCAAAAGTCACGCTACCAGGTCTTATCAATTTCAGGCCTTCTGATTTTGGAATCACCTTGCAACCAGGTGGAAATATGCTAGAGATTAAAACCAAGTTTGTTCCTGCAATTCCTGCATCTCGTAATGCATACTCAAAACTTGTCAGCCTGTCAGCATGAACACCCTTGCCTTTGGTAAGGAAAATTTTCTTTGCTACTAGATCTAGCACAAGTCAAGTCTTAACTCACATCTTTAAAAATATATTGAATTTACAAAAATGGAATTATTTCAAGTTCTGCAATGACGAAATTATTTCATGGCCATGTTTTTCTGGACTGACATCTCTGAAAATTTTTGAAACTCGTCCATTCTTGTCAATGATAAAGGTAGAACGCTTTGCAAGTCCTGCAATGTTTAGTCCCGCATAAGCCTTGCAAGTGGCTTTGGCAGTATCACTGAGATGACGATATGGTACACCATATTCCTCGACAAACTTTTTTTGGTCTTGTACCGTATCAATGGATATTGCAAAGAGTTCAGCATCTTGCTCTTTTATCTTTTGATATGCCGCAATTGTTGCCTCTGCCATCTGGAACACTCTTTTTGATGGACACGCAAACAAGTGGTTCTTTGGGTAAAAACACAGAACAACATTTTTCTTTCCCTGAAAAGAGCCTAGCTTTACCAAGCTGCCATCATTTGCTTCAAGTTCAAAATCCGGAGCAATATCACCTTCATTCATGATACCTCATCTCCAATTACTGGTTAATACCATTTTTGTTTTAATTCTTTTATCAGAGAACTAACAGAGAGTTACTTTTTGAAGGTCTTTTGGTATAGTTTTATTCCAGCAAGCACTTCTTTCTTTGCATTTGCTGCATTTTCCCATCCAAGTATCTCTACTTTTTTTCCTTCAAGTTGCTTGTACACTTCAAAAAAGTGCCCGATCTCTTTGAGATAGTGTTTGTCAAGACCGGTAATGTCCTTTAGATTGTCAAATCTAACATCATCTTTTGCGACACACAAGATCTTGTTGTCCATTTCACCGCCATCTTTCATTTTGAGCATCCCAATTGGACGTGCCTCTATTAGGACACCTGGATAAGTTGGATTGGTAACAAGTACAAGGGCATCCATTGGATCACCGTCTTCTGCAAATGTCTGTGGGATTATACCATATTCTCCAGGATAGAAAAACGGTGAAAACAAAACTCGGTCAAGTTTTATGACACCTCTCTTTTTATCATATTCGTATTTATTTTGAGAACCTTTTGGAATTTCCACGATGACATTTATCACAGATGGTACATTGGAGCCAGTCTCAATGTCGCGCCACAAATCCATGTTGCTGTCTCAGAAACAAGTTCTATTTAATTGACATCATAAAGAGATGAAATTTCCTTATATCGAATTTCCTGTTTTTCAAGTAAGACGTACCCAGAATAGATTGCGGAAAAGATAAAACGCCATTTCCATTTCATTGAAATGATGAAGGTAGCATATGTTTCAGGGTCATCAGATGTACAGATAAAAAATGTAGAAAGACCACATGTTAGCAAGGGCGAGATCCTAGTTTCCATGAAAGCCTGTGGGGTGTGTGGTTCCGACCTAGAAAAGATCTATGGCAAATACAGCCAGCCTTCCATGAGACTTGGTCACGAGCCTTCAGGAATAGTCTCTGCCATAGGTGACGGTGTAACAAATTTCAAAAATGGTGACAGGGTCTTTGCACACCACCATGTTCCATGTCATTCATGCCACTACTGTACACATGGTAATGAGACCATGTGCCAAAAATATTCTGAGACAAATCTCTTACCATGTGGGCTTGCAGAAGAGTTTATCGTTCCAGAATGGAATGTATCTCACGGCGGGGTAATAAAACTGCCAGATCATGTAAGTTTTGAATCAGCATCAATGATTGAACCACTTGCATGCTGTGTCAGGGCATGGAACAAGATAAAATTCAAGAAAGGTGACTCGATTGCAATTTTAGGTGCAGGTCCAACTGGCTTGATGCACCTGATGCTAAGCAAAGCATATGGAATTCAAGACATATTCTGCCTAGACATTAATGATTTTAGGCTGGAGTTTGCCAAAAAATTTGGCATAACAGAATCAATAAGATCAGACGACCCAGAGGCACATCAAAAAATTCTTTCAAAGACACACAACCGTGGAGTTGACATTGCAATGGTTTCGACTGGAAACATAAATGCAATTTCACAGGCAATTGATTTTGTAAGAAAAGGAGGAACAGTGGTGTTGTTTGGAGTACCGACAAAAGATGTCAAGATGTCACTTGAGATGAGCAAGGTATATTCAAAAGAGATTACAATCACACCAAGTTACGCAGCTTCTGAAAACGACACAAACGAGGCATTCAGGTTGATATCACAAGGAACAATCAATGTACAAAAATTAATCACTCACAAGTTTGATCTTGCAGATTCCGCAAAAGCTTTGGATTATGCCCACCAGGTAAATGACTCCATGAAAATAATAATTACAAATTCAGAAACGCTTAACTAAGGCAAATTTTTTCGAAGAAGATATGGACTGGGGACTCAAGAACAGACTTGCAAAAATAATCAAACCGCAAAACAAACGGGGCGTAATGCTTGCAGTCGATCACGGCTATTTCCTTGGGCCAACAGAAAAGCTCGAAGTGCCAAAAAAAACAATTGCCCCACTATTGCCATATGCAGATTCTCTCATGCTTACACGAGGAGTTTTAAGAACATCCGTTGATGCAAACTTTCCAGTACCAGTTGTACTTCGAGTATCAGGAGGTGCAAGCATCATTGGAAAAGACCTCTCAAATGAAAAAATTACTACGTCTGTAAAAGAGGCAATCAGACTAAATGCCACAGCCCTTGCAATGTCAATATTTGTAGGGGCAGCACATGAGCACGAATCACTTGTCAGTCTTGGCAATCTGGTTAATGAGGGAGAAGAATATGGAATACCAGTACTTGCAGTTACAGCAGTAGGAAAAGAACTAGAAAAAAGGGATGCGAGATACTTGTCACTTGCATGCAGGATGGCTGCAGAGTTTGGCGCACATCTAGTCAAGACATACTATTGTGAAAACTTTGAAAAAGTTGTAACATCATGTCCAGTACCGGTAATAATTGCAGGCGGCCCAAAACTTGCAACAGAGATGGACGTATTCAATCTGACATATGATGCATTACAGGCAGGCGCATCAGGTGTGGACATGGGTCGAAACATTTGGCAAAACGATCATCCAGTAGCAATGATAAAGGCAGTACGGGCCATAGTTCATCAGAGAGTCACCGCCAAAGAGGCCCATGAAATTTTCAAAAAAATAAAAGCTGAGCCTGCACAGAAAAGCGAGCCTGCCAAGAAGACCAAGCCAAAAAAGTAGTACCTAATCAGAGATTTTTGTCAAATGCAGGTGCACTATTTTCCACTTGGCATATTTTACCATGACAAAGGTTGCTCTGCTCTCCATCGTCATGTGTTGTCCTCTGAAACTATAATTGTCTACAACCATACCTGTTTGTCTTACAGTAAAAGTTGCCACTGCAAAGTTTTCAAATATATCCACCCTCATGTTTTTTAATTCAAAATCATAATCAGAGATACTGACAAACCGTAGCTGCTCAAGTGCAGAGGTTGTGGCAAAGTCCTTTAGATCAAAAGGCGGTACGTCGCTATATGCAGAAAACCTAGGATCATCGAGTTGGATTACACCTAATGGTGCAACGTTCTTTGTTTTTCCTGCATTAAAAAACGTCATTACAATATCAACAATTTCTTCCTTGTCGCTCAAAATCGGTATTGCTTGAGACAAATCTAGTTTAAGTCTTATGACATGTTATGCTAAATATCATGCCTAGACCAAACATTGTATCTCTGGCAAACCCTTGTTTTGTTGATTTTAGGCACTTTTTGCCAACAATATATTTATTAATGATTTCTTCTCGAATTACAGATGAAGTTTTTTGTGGCATTACATCATCTACAAAGTACTAGTATTTTAAAAAAAATAAATTGATCTAAATTTTATTTATAATGAATATTTTATATCAAAACGCTATTAAAAGTAATGAAAATTGTTTATAAATAATTTAGGAGTTTATACCCTTGAAATAATTTTATTTTCTAAAAAATGATAATGTTAAATTTATCTGCTTCAAATGATTTACACACTTTATACCGTTCACTAAATGATTCAAATGATTTTGATAATTCAAATGAAAACTTCTAATTATGTTGCCCAAGCATTCGTATATATCGTATAGGATATTGGAGTTGATTTTATCTACTAGTATTATAATTTCATTTGAATCATGAAAAACCATTTAAAGAAAGTGTAAACTATTTGAAGATAACACATATCAATTTAAGAAGCAATTGCAAAATCTACTGACATAATAGAATCGGAACAATAAACAACAGAAATTTTTTCACTTGTCTCACTGTAGAAAACGTGGGATTTTTTTAATTGCATGTGATATAGAAATTCTTCCAGGACCAACTGTTATGATTACGATGGATACTGCAAAAAGTATTACTGGAAGCTCGACACCGTCAGGGCCTATGAATTTTGACGCCTTGTCCACATAAAATATTACGCCAAGCATGACAAGCGAGAGAACTGATGCAGAGATTCTTGTCAGTACGCCTGCTATTATCAAAATCCCTGGAATGAATTCCTGCAATGCAAAAAGATACTGCATGTTTGCAGGAAGGCCCATCTGCGGTAGGTATGTTGCAAAGCTTGGATCAAACTTGATAAGACCACCTGCAATAAAGATTGAGCCTATTGCAAGCCGTAGCCCGAAATGGGATACATCGTGAAACTTGCTTTGGCTTATTTCTGCACCTAGCATGGATGTTTTTTGAACAAGCCTAACTTAACGGTTGCAGATTTGTTTTTATACAAACTTATAACTTGCAATTTTATATCAAAGATATGGGAACCAAAGTCTTTGTCAATCTGCCTGTAAAAGATCTAGAAAAATCTAAAGAGTTTTTTGCAAAACTTGGCTTTACTTTTAATGCTCAATTCACTGACAAGAACGCTGCGTGCATGGTTATCAGCGAAGAAAATTATGCCATGCTGCTTGTGGAACCATTTTTTAAAACGTTTACAAAAAAAGAGATTGTCAACGCCAAACTGAACACCGAGGTTCTTGTAGCGTTATCTTCAGAAAGCAAGGAGAATGTAGATAAAATGATAAAAAATGCTCTTGATACGGGCGCAAAAGAGGCAAGTGAGCCGCATGACCACGGTTTCATGTATGGACGAAGTTTTGAAGACCTGGATGGCCACATCTGGGAAATATTTTGGATGGATCCAAAAGTTATAGTTCCGTCTTGATTTTTATCTAGAAATACAAGTTATCTTATTTTAATGTCTTATTCTTTTTATAGATCGTATTGATATTGTCCTGTATGCAACACTCTACATCTACAGTATCTAAAAAGACATACCAAGTAATTTTAGATAAAGATGAAGATGGTATGATATTTGCAAGATGCAACGAACTTCATGCTAATGCGGAGGGAAAGACAGAAGCCAAAGCAAAAGATAACATAAAAGAAGCAATCGAATTGATGGTAGAAGATCTAGGTAAAGACAAAGGTTATAGTCTTAAATTTATTCGCAAATACAGTGAGTAAACTTCCTCGAGTTTCTGGTAATGCTATGATAAAATACCTTGTCAACAAGAAAGGATTCCAAATATCTCATCAAAAAGGAAGTCATGTTTCATTACGAAATTATAATTCAAATAGATTCACATCTGTCCCAGCTAAAAATGATGAATTAGTAACTGGTTTGACCAAACAAATTATTGATGATTGTGGAATAACAAGGGATGAATTTACTTTGGATTATCATAATGAGCTGATAAAATAGAATTCAAGATTAAAAAATAAAAAACTCTACATACATTGAACTTACAAAGTCCAACTTCAACCAAAATGGAAGATATTCAGCCCTAACACTACTCATCACATCAAAGATAGAACAATATTGTGCCGGAACTTGTAAGACTCAATTTTATGATCCGTTATGAAATAATATCTGGTTCAATCCGCCCTTTTTAATCTAGAAGAATTCTGCACCACTTTTTTAAACTATATGCGTACAGTACATGTAAAATATGAAATCTGCATACCTCTTGTTTCTTACACTTGCCACGGTTGTTTTTCTAGGGTTTCTAGTGCCACAAGCTCACGCAGATGACGTAAATGGCATATCAATTCAGAATATATCGGTACAACCATATGCTGTAAAAGTTGGAGATACATTTACCATCACAGCAACACTTGTCAACAATTCTACATTTCCAATATTTGTAAGTGATATGATAAGTAAAGATTGTCAGGGACCGTTCTTCACTGTATCATTTGATAATCATGTCAAGGTTGCAGTTACTGCTAAAGATGGAATAACTTGCAGTTATGTTGGTCATGAAGAAAGATTAGATTCTGGTAAAAAATACACTGGAACTAGTCCGGTCTTTTTTTCACTTATACTGCAACCCAATCTGGAACTGTAAATGTTACTGTAACGTTTCCATATAAAATAAAAAATCAAACTGACTCTAACCAGTCTAACATTGATCAAACCATTTCAAAATCGTTCTTGTTTACAATATTGGATAATAATACAAATATTCAGCCTCTACACGGAGGACCTCCATTTGCATTTGATAAACTGACTCCACTACAACAATTCAAGTCAGGTGTTGTCACACAAAACATAGCATGCAAGGAGGGATTCATACTTGCAATAAAAAAACAAGGACATCAGCCAGCATGTGTAAATCCTGATACTGTACCAAAACTTGTACTCAGAGGATGGTCAGAAAATCCATTAGATAATCTACTTTTAAAAGATGGAAACCAAACACAAGCAAACCTTGTTTTCTATGACATACTAAATGAGCCAAAAATAAGGGATTGGTCCATGAAAGGATGGACATATAGTGATTATAGTTATGCATCAAATGGTGAGACTCACCAATCTTCTGCTACTGTACATCTCTACTTGCCTTCTAACGTTGGAAAACATGAGTGTGAAAATGGTTCATATGGATTTGTAGTAATCAATCTAAAACCAGTCGAAATTGAACATAACTATACCGAGGTAGGCTGTGAGATAGTTACAACTACGGCAACAAATGTTGGATCCTGAATCAAATGGAAGATAAGGATTAGAAAATGAAAACTCTAAACATACCTTTTTACAACTAGTGCAAAATCTACAGTACAAAGTTTGAAGTTGTAATGATTCTCTTACCTTTGAGTTATGAAAGTATTCGCATTATCTTTTGTCTAAAGATAAATGCGGAATAAATTATAACAATAATCAAAGTTATAAAAAAAACATAGGCAAGTAATGGATTCACATTTGAACCCATGTAACTTACTATCGACAATGGCATCATGTCATTACCGTTAGGAGGAAGCATCATACTTTCAAGACTTGAAATTATAATTGCAAAACCTAAACTACCAAAACAAATTCCAAGTAAAATGATTAATACTTTGTAATTTAGTTTCACATAATCCTTCTTGTTTTCCCGTTTTAGAACTTTATGACAAAATCTACAGAATCAGCAAATTTGAACTTCCTAATTCAAAGGTTGTACTGAAAAAATTATTAAAATCTGAAAATGTTTCACAAGGATTTCATTTCGTGCCTGCTATGAAACATTTCGCAAAAATCTAGCAACCAGATTTTAATCTGAGTTTTTGACCATAACCCCAAAATTGTGCCTAAACGTGCCTAGCCAAGCGGTAATATATTAAGACTTTTAGACAAAATGCTTATTAACAATTTTAGAGAGAAAAATTACAGATAGGTATGGTAGAAATAGACTCGACAAGCATTTCAAGTATTTTGTTGCTAGTCGAGATTGTGCTGTAAGATACAGCAATTTTCGGAGATAGAAAATTATGGAAAAAATATCAGGTGCTAGGTCTTTGATGATCGCTTTGGAAAAAGAAGGTGTGGAAATAGCCTTTGGGTTACCGGGAGGTGCAAACTTGCCAATTTATGATGAGCTTTACAAGAGCAACATTCGTCACGTGTTAGTAAGACATGAACAGTCTGCCTCACACATGGCAGATGGTTTTGGCAGAGTGAGCCGAAGGCCTGGAGTATGTTTTGCAACATCAGGGCCAGGTGCAACAAACATTGTTACAGGAATTGCAACAGCCCAAGCAGACTCGGCACCAATGATTGCAATTACTGGTCAAGTTCCTTCAAAGATGATAGGACGTGATGCATTTCAAGAAAGTGACATCATCGGGATCACAAACCCCATAGTAAAATATGCATTCCAGCCAATGAGTCCAACAGAGATTCCAGAGGTAGTAAAAAAAGCATTTTACATTGCATCAACAGGAAGACCTGGTCCTGTATTGATAGACATTCCAAAGGACGTACAACAAAACGAAGCAGAGATTCATTTTCCTTCCGAGGTAAAAATTAGAGGATACCATCCATGGGTTGACCCAGACATAACAGCAATTGAGAGAGCAACAGATATGCTACTATCTGCAGAAAGACCGATAATTCTTGCAGGCGGCGGAGTAATAATATCAAGCGCGTTTGCAGAACTCCAGTCAATCGCAGAATTACTCATGATACCAGTTGTAACTACATTCAAAGGAAAAGGATCATTTCCAGAAAATCATCCTCTCTCACTTGGACCAATAGGAATGCACGGTCATGCAGAAGCAAACAAAATGATGACAGAGGCTGACTGTGTTCTTGCATGCGGTTCGAGATTTTCTGACAGGTCTGTTGGTACATTTGAAGAGTTTGAGAGAAACTTGAAAATCATACATATGGATGTAGACCCTGCAGAGATAGGAAAGAACCAGACCACAAATGTAGCCGTGGTAGGAGACGTAAAGACATCACTTAGAATCATGGTAAAAATGCTAATCCAAAAAGCAATCAAACGCAACGGAGAAAGTGCGTGGGGGAAAAGAGTAAAGGAGACAAAGGAATACTATAGAGAAAACCTCAAAATTCATCCACACCCATTAGCAGCATCCAAAGTTCTCAAAAAATTAAGAGAGGTGTTACCTGCACAGTCAATTGTAACTACCGAAGTTGGACAACACCAAATGTGGGCCTCGTTGTTCTTTGACGTAATACAGCCAGGAACGTTTTTCAGCTCTACAGGTCTTGGAACAATGGGTTGGGGATTCCCAGCAGCAATAGGTGCCAAGGCAGCAAAACCAGATGTCCCAGTACTTGACATAGCAGGAGAAGGAAGTTTTAACATGACAGAGAATTCACTTGCAGTATCAGTGCTAGAGGACTTGCCGGTCATAGTGCTTTTGCTAAATAACTTTACACTCGGAATGGTAGCCCAGTGGCAGAGAACATTTTACGACAGGAGAATGATTGGAGTAGATCTAAAGAATTGTCCAGATTATGTCAAGGTAGCAGAAGCATACGGAGCACATGGAATACGAGCCCAGACAATTGATGAAATTGGAAAAGCGGTCCAGACAGCCTTGAAGAGCAATGTTGCAACTGTCATAGACGTACCAATTGACCCGCAGGAAGATGTGCTACCATTTGTTGCTCCAGGAACATCTCTCAAGGACATGATCTTACCATCATAGTGAGATATTATGTGGTCAATAATTTCAGTTCTAGTTGAAAACAAACCGGGAGTATTGTTCAAGATTACAAACTTGTTTAGATCAAGGAACTATAACATAGACAGCATATCAGTAGGCATAACTGAGAATCCTGAAGTGTCAAGAATGACAATCACTACAGAAGCAGATGAAAAACAACTCAGTCAAATAGTAAAGCAGTTAGACAAATTAATTGATACATTAGAAGTAAAAGTATTAGAGGAGAAAAAAAGCATATACCGAGAGCTTGTCATGATGAAACTAAAAGTGTCAAAGCCAACAGACATCAAAGAGATAACAGACCTTGCAAATGCTTTCAAGTGTGATGTACATGATGTAAGAAAGTCTTCAATCATAATAGAGATTACTGCTACCCCCGATAGAATTAATGCTTTAGAAGATCTTGTAAAAGGATATGGGATTTTAGAAATGGCACGAACTGGAATATGCGCACTGGCAAGAGGACATGCAAATGAAGATTAGAATTTTTGACACTACATTAAGAGATGGAGAACAGACTCCGGGCGTGGCCTTGACTCCTGATCAAAAACTTGCAATAGCGCAAAAGCTAGATGAACTAGGTGTTGATGCAATCGAGGCAGGATTTCCAATCATATCAGATGGTGAAAGGTTAGCAATCAAATCAATTACGAGTACGGGACTAAAGGCAGAGATTTGTGGGCTGGCAAGAACAGAAAGAAAGGATATCGATGCAGCTGTTGCAGTAGGTTTGGATTATATCCACACATTCATCGCAACATCAGACATACATCTCCAGTACAAACTAAAACTAACAAGAGAACAGGCGCTAGCAAAAGCAGTCGATGCCGTACAATATGCCAAGTCACTTGGCTTGAAGGTTGAATTTTCAGCAGAGGATGCTACGCGAACAGAAAGGGAATTTCTAAAAAAAGTATTCAAGGCAGTGACAGATGCAGGTGCTGACAGGCTAGACATTCCAGATACCGTAGGATATTCCACCCCACAATATATTGCGGCCATTACAAAGGATACTATTGATGCCACACATTTACCCGTAAGTGTTCATTGTCACAATGATTTTGGACTAGCGGTAGCAAACGCAATATCTGCAATACAAGCAGGCGCACAATGCGCACATGTTACAGTAAATGGAATTGGGGAGCGAGCTGGAAATGCATCGTTGGAAGAACTCGTCATGGGGTTGCAATGCTTACAGTTTGATAAAAAATATGAAACAAACATCAACACCAAACTTCTCTATGAGACATCACGATATATTTCAAAAACAGTTGGAATACAGGTCCAGCCAAACAAGGCAATTGTGGGAGAAAATGCATTTGGTCACGAATCTGGAATTCACACCCATGGCGTCCTAAGCAACCCATTGACATACGAGCCAATCAGTCCGGAACTAGTCGGCAGAACCAGATGGTTCCAAGTAGGAAAACATGCAGGAGCGCATGGAATTGCGGCAATGCTTGAGGAATATGGCATCCAGCCCTCAAAGGAGCAGACCCATGAAATATTGGAAAGAGTCAAGAAACTAGGAGATCTGGGAAAACATGTAACGGATGTCGAGCTTCTTGGAATTACAGGCGAAGTCATGCAACAACCAGGGTTGAAGAGACTTGTTCACTTGATTGGCTTTTCAGTATCAACAGGGATTGGAAACATGCCGTATGCCTTTGTCAAACTAAACATAGAAGGTAAGGACTTTATCAGTACGGATTATGGTGTAGGTCCAGTGGATGCATCAATTAATGCAATACAAAAAATTACGGGGGAAATATCCAAAGTGAGAATAAAGGATTACAAGCTGGATTCAATCTCAGGAGGTTCAGAGGCCTTGTGTGAAGTTACAATCAAGGTAGAAGATCCATATGGCAACCAAGCTTCAGCAAAATCAGTGGGAGAAGACATTGTTATCACAAGTGTACAGGCCATGATAGACGGAATAAACAGAATCATGCTCAAAAAAATACTCAAGCAAAAAAATCTGGGACAGTAAATGTACAAAATAGCACTCATTACGGGTGATGGAATAGGCCCGGAATTATCAGAATCAGTAATAGATGTACTAGACGTTATAAATGACAATCTTGGAGTCAAAGTCGAGGTTACAAAACTACAAGCAGGCGATGCAGCACTCAAAAAAACAGGAAAGGCATTACCAGACGAAACAGTAGAGCAGATAAAAAAATCAGATGCATGTCTCAAGGCCCCAGTTGGAGAGAGTGCAGCAGATGTCATTGTAGTATTGCGGAGATTGTTAGACCTTTATGCAAACATCAGGCCTGCCAAGTCTTATCCAAACATGCCAGCATTGAAGGAAAATATTGACATGGTAATAGTAAGAGAAAACACAGAGGATCTATACACTGGCATGGAGTTTGAAGTGGGCGAGACCATCATTGCATTACGCTCAATATCAAAGAATGCATCTGAGAGAATTGCAAGACATGCATTTGCTACATCTGAGCAGCGAGATGGAAAAAGAAAAGTCACTTGTGTACACAAGTCAAATGTAATGCGAAAAACAGATGGATTATTTGCAAAGACATGTGAGCAGGTAGCAAAGAGATATCCAAAAATTACATTTGAGCACATGTATGTAGATGCCTGTGCCATGAATCTAATAAGACAGCCAGAGTCCTTTGATGTTATTGTAACCACAAATTTGTTTGGTGACATATTATCAGATGAAGCATCGCAAGTTGTGGGCGGACTTGGAATGGCCCCAGCTGCAAATATTGGAGATAGATTTGCATTGTTTGAGCCTGTACATGGGGCAGCCTTTGACATTGCAGGAAAACAGGTAGCAAACCCATCATCATTTATTTTGTCTGCAAAGATGATGTTTGAGTGGCTTGGGATAAAAAATAGTGACAAGTCATGCCAGGATGTTGCAAAAAAAATCGAGGATGCAGTTTACGGTATTGTCAAAGATGGAATAAAGACTAGAGACATTGGCGGAAACAAGAGCACAAAAGAATTTACACAAAACGTGATATCGCGTATCATTTGAGGTCAGACACAGGCGGCTCTCTTGACCAAAAGAACATTGCAAGACTAATTGGAATCATTATCATTATTGCAACCCCGAATGAAATCCAGTAAAAAGTTGGATCAATCCCCTTTATCAAAGGAACTGGAAATACAGTATAGGCCCAAACAAATGCAATAAACCCAAGCAAGACTTTGTTTTTCTTGAAAATTCTCCAACCAAGTTTTCTTTTTGCAATATAGCAACGCTTGCATCTAGTCCTATCATCTGTCATGCATGAAGTGCAACAGTGCTTGTCACAAAAGTAACATGTTCTATCCCCAAACTCAGATCCGCAAAAATCACACCGTCGCACAAGTTATCTAGAATTTGATCAAAATTTATCTTTTTATGGAAATAACCGTTCTGGGTCACGAGGATACAAGACTACTTCCCTCACATTGTCAATTTGTGTCAATACTGTCATCAGCCTATCCAGTCCCAGTCCCCATCCTGAATGAGGCGGCATTCCCCAGTCAAATGCGCGCAAATGGTCCTCAAATTGTACTGGATCCAGTCCTTGCTCCAGCAATCGTGCTTTTATCTTGACAGGATCATGAAGCCTCCTACCACCAGATGACAATTCAAGATAACCGTATTGTAGATCAAATGATTTTGAAACCTCAATGTCGTCTTCTTTTTCATGTATGTAAAATGGCTTTAGTTTGAGTGGCCATTCAGTCAAAAAGTAAAATCCAGGATGAATCTCACCGAGTTTTCTCAGATGCGAATCAAGCAAATCATCCCCAAATGAAAGAGCCAGTCCCTGTTTCCCAAGCTCTTCAATGGCTTGCCTGTATGTCACCCTGTCAAATGGTGTTTTTGGTTTTCGAATTTCTATACCCAAATTCTTTTGCTCTTGAATGCATGTCTTTTCCACGTGTTCAAAGACAGAGACTATCAACTGCTCTAAAATCTCCATGACATCAGTATAATCCATAAATGCAGATTCAATGTCTACGCTTGTGAATTCAGTCAAGTGTCTTACAGTATGAGATTTTTCTGCCCTGTAAAATGACGAAATTTCAAATATTCTTTCAAGACCTAGTGTCAGTTGCTCCTTGTATAGTTGTGGACTCTGTGCAAGATATGCCTGTTTGTCAAAATACTTTAGAGAAAATAAATTCGCTCCACCTTCGCTTGCACTGCCAATAATTTTCGGAGTATTCACCTCAAGAAATCCTCGATCAGTTAACACTTTACGGATGCAAAGAAGAGTATTGTGCCGTATCTTAAATATTGATGCGGTCTTTTGATTGCGAAGATCAAGTGCTCTTGCATTGAGTCTGTTATCTATTCCACTTTCCAGCCTACCCAATGGGTCTATTGGTAATGGATGGATTGCCCTTGATAAAATCTCAACTTTTTCAGCTTTTATTTCATATGCAAAATCTCGCGCTTTAGATTCTTGTACCGCTCCAGTTATCTGTACTACGCTTTGTCTTGTCAGGTCTTTTACCTGCTGCAAATTTTCTGTGCCTGCAACTACAATCTGCGATACCCCGGTTACATCCCTCAAAGTAAGAAAGGTCAGTTTACCCAATTCTCTCAAGTCTTCCACCCATCCTCCAACCACAACTTTTTGTCCCTTCATCGAAGGACTGAGTGTACCAATATCATGAGTTTTTTTTATGTCCATCAAATCATCTTTACTTTCTTTCAAATTCCACTACTAGTTCTATCTTTCGAAGATCGTGTACTATTGCAATTACCTTGTCAACATCCATTGGAAAACGTGATGTCTTTTTCCCGGATACAATGACCTTTGTCTTTTGCAAGCCTCCCGGGGCCCAGACCTGATTTATACCAAGTATTTTGATTGGGAAAAACATGTCTTCAATGAGTTTTTTGTCGTCCGAGTCTTTATGCACAAGCCAAATCTTTCCATTAAATTCCCCTTGAAGTATCCCATAAAGCTCCCGACTCTGCCTAATTGTCATTATATCAGGGCTGCCAAGATACAGAACATAATTCCCATGAGATTCCCTGCACGAGATTAGTGTAAACTTGTCTATTGGATGTATTTTTTGGGAGAGTTTCACCAGTTTTATTGATGCGTCCACATCTGCCTTGGTCAATATACCTTGATCTAGTTTTGATTCACATTGAGGGCACAGTATGCCATTCATAGCATCAAAGTTACAAATTGGGGTTCTCAAGGAAATCGATTTTTTGCTTGCAAAAACTAGAAGATAAATCATGCGAAATACGGTGCTGTCTAATTGACGATTGATCTTATTTGTGTATAAGATCGGTTGAAAGATTTCTATTTCTTGATATTCCATACGTTATATGTTTGGAGGCAAAACATAATGCTAATCAGTACAACTACTCCAAAGGTAACAAAATAGTAATTCAAAACTCAAATGTACTACCCGCTTATAGAATACCTATGGTTACCCTGTCGGTAAATGATCTCATGGTACAGTACCAAAACCAAGAAAAGAAAATACATGCAGTAGATCACGTATCGTTTTCATGCAAGGAAAATGAATCTATAGGCATAGTGGGCGAGAGTGGATGTGGCAAGAGTACACTTGGTCTTGCAATCATGAAAATTCTTCAGGAAAATGCCAGTGTATCAGGTGAGATTCTTTTGGATGGCAAATCCATACTGTCAATGCCAGATGCTGAATTTACAAAAAATATCAGGTGGAAGTATGTATCAATGGTTTTCCAAGGTGCGATGAATTCCCTAGATCCTGTATTTACCATCAGGAAGCAATTCGAAGAAATTCTAAAAAAACATAACTTTGAAGGAAATTACAAACAGATAATTGAATCTGGAATATCGTCGGTTGGACTGACACATTCGGTTTTAGACAAATATCCGCATGAGATTAGCGGAGGAATGAAACAAAGAGTAATCATTGCCATGGCACTTGTTTTAAAACCAAAAATGGTGATTGCAGACGAACCTACCACTGCACTGGATGTCTTGGTTCAGGCACAGATAATGATTCTATTAAAAAAGCTCAAAAAAGAGGGGTTGTCGGTCATGTTGATCTCTCATGATTTGGGCATAATTTCAGAAATCGCAGAAAAAGTCGGGATCATGTATGCTGGACAGATTGTAGAATTTGGTAACATGCAGGATATTTACAGAAACCCAAAACATCCCTACACAATTGCATTACTAGAGTCCATACCAAAACTAGACAAGACCGAAAAAATCATACCCTTGAGAGGTAATCCTCCAAGTCTTGTAAATCCTCCAGAAGGATGCAGGTTTTATGACAGATGTTCCCAGGCAATGGAAAAATGTAAAAAAGATCCGCCTAAAATCAAAACAGTGTCAGGCTTTGTAATGTGCTGGTTACACGAATAAGAAAATCAATAAAGAAATTTTAAATTATAAAATTTTCTGGGTTTTACTTGAGACCTGTACCATTATAGTACGAGTTGTATATTCTAAGTGCATTATCCATTGAGACCTGTTTTGCTTGTGCCAACAAAGCGTTTCTATCTGCACCGTTTTCATTTGTTGTCACGCTGTTCAAACCATAATAGTTTGACTTGAGCAATGCAAGGTGTTTGTCATGAATTTGGTTGAATATCATCACTGCCTTTGCTAATGAATATGCTTGTTGTGGAGATAGTGAAGTTGCACCACCTTGTTCATTTGTTACAGAGTTTGGTTTGTAAGTGAACTGGCTTGGGTCTACATATTGGCTCAAGTCTACATATACTTTATCAGTTTTTGCAAGTTGGCTAACCAAAGCTGCTGCTTGAGCCTCACCATCATCTAATCCCTTTGTAATCTGGGCTTGTCTATCATAAGTTGCAATGGAATCAGTTGTTGGACCGGCTTTAAAGTCTGCATAGTTTTGTCTAATCTTGACTAGCTGATCAATGACATTTTGGGCTTGTGCAAGTGATGAAGATGTGGCTGAGTCAATCATGGCATTTCTATCCCTTCCCTGGGTATTAGTGGATGTGCTGTTCAATCCAGCATAACCAGTAGAGTCAATGGCCGATAATTGTCTAACGTGAATATTGTCAAATTGTGCAATTGCATTTTGTAATGAAACTTGTGATTGTGCATCAATGTTTCTTCCACGGCTGGTTTCATCAGTGGTAACGCTGGTAAGACCAGACCAGTTTCTTTTGGATTCATCCATGTTTGCAAACTGGTAGTAGCTCATGTATGTTGCCATAGCTTTTTGTTCTGCGACTTGCTGTCGGGCAGCAATATCTGACCAAGGATCATCTGCGAAAACTGCATGATTGAGGTAGACAGAACCTGCACTTAGCAAAAGACCAGTAATCATTACAAGTGCTAGTAACTGAGATTTCACGAATTTCTCTCATATCTTATGCCTTTTAAAACTTTGCGATGATCAGGTTTTGACCTATTGATCGCTTGATATATTTGCGATCATATTAGGAAGTGAATGGAAGAGATCCTTTCAGTCAAGGATTTGGCAAAATACTTTACCAAAAAAGGATTCACAGGAACTGACAAAGAGACAATTAGAGTAGCAGATGGAATTTCATTTTCAATCAAAAATGCCGAGACATTTGTACTTGCAGGTGAATCAGGATCAGGCAAGACCACTATTGCGCGCATTATACTTGGAGCGTTAAAACAAGATTCTGGTACCATAACATTTGCCGGACAAAAAATAACAAATCAAGCAGATAGTCTCAAAAAGATAAGGCTTGGTTGCCAGATGGTTCACCAAGACCCATATGCATCAATCAATCCAAGGATGACGGTTTTAGATATAGTAAAAGAGTCTCTTGAAATTCACAATGTTGGGAACAAGAAAGAAAGAAACCTCATTGCATTGCAGGCACTCAGTCAGGTGAAACTAGAACCAGTAGAAGACATTGCGTCAAAATATCCACACATGTTATCAGGAGGACAACGTCAAAGAGTTGCAATAGCTCGCGCCATTGTAACAAATCCAAAACTTGTCATAGCAGATGAACCGGTTTCTATGCTTGATGTATCAGTAAGAATTGGGATACTTGAGCTCATAAAAGAATTACAGGAAAAATATGGTATTGCTTTTCTTTACATAACACATGATCTGTCCACTGCAAGATACATCGGTCACAGAATTGCAATTTTATATCGCGGAAGAATTGTTGAGACAGGACCAATCAATGAAGTTCTATTTGCTCCACGCCATCCATACACTCAAGCACTCTTAGATTCCGTTTCAGAACCAGATCCTGACAATTTGTACAAGGATAGAAAGATACGGATTATAGAGTCTACAGAGGTCAATTCGTATCAAGGTTGCAGGTTCATGGCAAAGTGTCCTTACGCAATAGAAAAATGTAAACAGGAACCTAATCTTGAAAAAATTTCAGATACACGCCAAGTGGCATGTTTTGTCAAGATAAACTAGTTTGCCACTTCTGATATATTGGAAATTCTATGTGAAACAACATGTGAAACACCATTTCTTGGAAAGACACCATAGATCAGAGTTGCCTTTTTTACTACAGAGTCTTTTAGTGACACCATTATCATCTGACTTCCCTTTGCCCGGTCTTCAAGTATGGTAGCAAGTCTTTCAGTGTTCAATGCATCAAGATGTGCGTCAACTTCATCAAGCAAATAAAATGGAGATGGTTTTAGTTTTTGAAGTGCTAGTAAAAATGTGATTGCAGCAAGTGTTTTTTCTCCGCCACTGATTGATGTTGATTCTCTTTTTGGCTTGTTTGGAAATTGTACAAGGTATGATATTCCAGACGAGAAGATGTCATCCTCGTTTTGAATTTCAAGCCATGCATTCCCTCCAGTCATCTTGCTAAATATTTCACGAATATCCTTGTCTACTTTATCGTACGATTCCAAAAAGGTTTGGCGTTTGCCTTTGTCAATTTCTTCAATAAATTTCACAATTGAATTTCTTTCTTCTTCAAGTTCATTCTTTCGTGACGACATGGAGCGATAGCCATTTGATATCTCAACGTATGCATCAGGAGCCCTAGTATTAAGCGAACCAGATAGACTTCGTTTTTCAGATTCCAGTTCAACAATAATCTTGTCAACATCAAAGGATTCCAAAAGTGTACTATATCCATATGATTGCAAAGTTTTACGAATTCTTTCCTCGTTTTCCATCAAGTCCCTAACATCCCTAGATATGGAATCAGACTGCCTTTCCAAGCTGTTTACTTCCTTGCTCAGTGTCCTTTCAGATTCATACAGCCCCTTCAGATTAGAGTCATATTCTTTTAGTGTTGATACAGATGTTCCAGAGGTTGAAATCAATTGCTGTTCTTTTTCTCTCAATGTTACAAGCACGGCCTCTGCGTTTTCTTTTTCTTTTACAAGAGTTCTTGACTGGACCTCAATGTCATATTTTTCATGGTTTAGCGAGGACTGTTCTTGTGACAAGAGCCTGACATTGGCCTTGAATGAGTTTTCTTCGTTGCCCAGATTAGTCAGGTTTCCAGTCAACTCCCTAAACTGGGTAGATATAGTACTGTGTGAGCTCAGCAGGCTTGTACGTTTTTCATTCAGTGACGATAAAAGACTTGCTACCCTTGCTTGGCCTTCATCGGCATAGTTTTCTCGAGTCAACGATATGCGTTCATCCAATGATGATTCATAAGATTGCAGTTTTGACATGTTGAGTAAGACGCTCTCCTCTCTTTTTCTCAATTGCGAAATTCTTGAGGTCAGTTGATCTTCTGACATGCCCAAGTTTTTTAGTTTTGCCTTGATGTTTGTAAGGTCAAGACTAACGTTTGCCAAGCCAGTCTCGGAAGAATTATATCGATTTTCAAGACTGTCTGCAATTCTCTCAAGTTTTTTTAGTTGACCCTTTTTGTTTTGGATAAACTTCCTCAAAAGTTCAAGTGATTGTACCAGTCCGTCTACTGATGTACTCAATAAAATAATTTTTGTCAGATGGGAAACCTTGGAGTTTACATCAACTACGACAGCATTTGCATCTGCTTCAAAGAACTGCCCATCAATTGTCACTGCTCTGTAGCCTTTTTTAGACAACTCGTACGCCTTGTTCTTAGAGTCAACCAGCACAATATTTCCAAAGATAAAATTTTTTAGCGATTCAAATTTTTCGTTGCATTGTACAAATTCAGACAAGACCCCAAGAACCCCACCCTCCTTGTTGATAGATATTCTAGTGTCAGATATAGCATCTAGTGGAATTATTCGTATCTTCGGTAATTTTTTCTCTTGTGCAAATTCAGCAAGCCCAAGCAATGTTGCAAAATCATTTACAACCAACCCCTTGAGCCAGTCCGAGCCAACTGCAAGCAATGGCCTTTCATATTGTTTATCCCACGTCAAAATTTCAAATACGAGGCCTTGAATTCCAAGCCTCCTAGAGTCTTCTTTGAGTTTTGCAATAGAGTAATCTTCATGCATTACTTCTTTTACTACTTTGATCTTTGCTTCATATTGTGCGGCAGCTTTGCTTGCCTTTTCAAAAATTATCGCAGTTTCCTCAATATCTTTTTCTATTTTCACTCGTCTCTCACGAAGGTTCCCAAGTCTTGATTTTAGATCATTGATCATGGACTCATGCCCAGATCTTACTCGTCTCAGTCTTCTTTCAAGATCTAAGAGGTATTCCTTCTCGTCAAGTATTGATTTTATCTTCAATGAGTTTTGTTCCATCTTATTTTGAATGTCTACTCGCTCTTGCTCAAACTTTGACAATGCAAGTTTTGTTTCGTTTAGTTGATCTGTGAGTTTTTGTACAGTTTCATCAACTCGTAATTTGTTTGTGGCAATCTGAGATTGTTGTTTTAACACTTGACTTATTTCAGAGTCAACAGATGCAAGATCAGCATTTGTAGACTTTCGGGTTTCATTGATGATACCAATAGAATTTTTCAGTTCAGCGATTTGATTTTCCAACAAGGAACGTTTTTCATTCAATGTTGCAAGATCTGACTGGATTTCAGGAAGCCTGGAATCTATTTGTGATAGTCTTCTTGCATTAGTCGCAAGTTTGCTGTTTGCAGATTCAAATTGGTGCATGGCCGCTGCAATTTCCGAATCAATTGTTGCTTTTGTCTGGTTGTACACATTTACTTCATCCATGAACTTTTGTTTTTCTTCTTCAAGTTTTTTTATTTCATCACGAATCTGGCCACGCTGCTCATCAAATTTTTTAGACTCGGATTGGATGGCATTTAGGTTTCTTTCTTTTGAGATTTTGTTAGACTCGATGTCCCTTAGCTTATTAGAAGACTGGATTGCGTAGAATCGCTTTAGTTCCCTGTCAAGAATATCAAATCTGAGCTGGTTGTTTCTCTCAAGTTCCAACTCATCAATGCGCTTTTTTATCTCATCCATTCTGGCAAGCGCAATCTCCAGTCGCCTGTCTGCCTCATCAAGTTGCTTTAGTGATTCAACCTTTTTTTCGTCAAAGTATGCAAGACCAATTATATCCTCAATTATCTTTCGCCTTTCCTCTGCATTAAACTCTGATATTCTAGTGATTGTTCCCTGCTGGACAATGTTGAGCTTGTGAATACCACAGTTGGCTACCTCAAGTATGTCTAGAACATGGTTTCGGAGTACCTTTTTTTGATTTAAATAATAAATATTTTCGCCATTTTCATCCATTTCCCTAGTAATTGTCACAGTATTGGAGTCTACCGGAATCTTCCTATCAGAGTTGTCAAAGTGACAACTTACACGTGCAATCTTGGCCCCATGTTTTGCATTATCTACATCGTGCAATAATGAACGAAGTTTGTCTACTCTCATAACTTTGGGCGAGTTTTCCCCAAGTGAAAATGAGATGGCATCAAGTATGTTACTTTTCCCAGACCCATTTGCGCCAGAGATCGCAACCAATCCTTGCTCAAAGTTCACTAGTGTGTTTTTGTATCCAAATGACTTGAACCCAAATATCTCTAGTTTACGTATATGGACCAATGTATCCGATAATGCCTGAACCGAGATAACCGATTATTGACAAGTTTCCTTGAGCTGCTGAATAAAAATTATAATGTGAGATCTTAGTTATTGCGCTTGCCTTCTACAAACTCTCCAAATGC
Source organism: Candidatus Nitrosotalea okcheonensis (assembly GCF_900177045.1). Classification (NCBI taxonomy): domain Archaea; kingdom Thermoproteati; phylum Nitrososphaerota; class Nitrososphaeria; order Nitrosotaleales; family Nitrosotaleaceae; genus Nitrosotalea; species Candidatus Nitrosotalea okcheonensis. The sequence goes on along the minus strand of NZ_LT841358.1, from coordinate 340,609 downwards.
CTTCTTTGCCTCATTATATGGCATCTGGACTGGAGGATGTTTGAAGCAATAAGACGATATGCTTGTCATTGGCCCATACAATTTTCTGTCAAGCGCAATCTTTAGTCCTCTAATTGCATCGATCATTATTCCTGCGCTATTGTATGCATCAATTACTTTTAGCTTGAGATCTAACTTGACTGGGATCTTTCCGAAATATTTCCCCTCCAAGTTGATGTAACAGATCTTTTCATTATCAATAAAGTCAACATAATCACTAGGACCAATTCTCATTGGGATGTCATAGTCTGCCATTGCCTTGACCGCGCTAGTCTTGCTGATTCTCTTGTCTTCAAGTCTTTCCTCATCAAGCATGTTGTAAAAATCCATATCACCACCAATGTTTAGCTGATATGTTCCATCAATCTGAACACCTCTGTCTACAAAGAGTTTTACAAGTGTCTTGTGAACAACCGTGGCACCAAGCTGACTCATTACATCGTCACCTGCAAGAGGGATCTTTTTGTCAGCAAACGCCTGTTGCCATTTTGGCTCTGATGCGATAAACACAGGAATTGCATTAAGAAATCCCACTCCTGCCTCAAGTGCTTGACTGGCATAGTGTTTTACCGCATTGGTGCTTCCCACAGGTAGATAATTTACAAGCATTTCTGCTCCGCTATCTTGGAGAACCTTTTTGACGTTAACATCAGGCTCTTGAGAAACAGTGACAATTCGGCTCAAATGTCTACCTACTCCATCCAGAGTAGGACCTTTCTGTACAGTTATACCCATGTGAGGCACTTCTGCTACGGTAATCGTATTGTTGGGTCTTGCATAGATTGCCTCAGACACATCTTTTCCTACTTTGGTATCTGCCACATCAAATGCTGCCACCACTTCAATATCTCCTGGCTCATATCCCCCAATGTTAAAAGCTGTCAGACCTATAGTATCATGAGTATTTTGAGTGTAATATTTTCCACCTTGAATAATTGCAGAAGCACAATTACCAACACCAGCTATTGCAATCTTTATTTTCTTACCCAACTTCGATAGATACCAAATAATCCATCATATTAATTACTTGTGATCGAGAACAGAGGATTTTATAGCCCGGAACCAATTTATGTTTCATGATAGAACCAGGCAAACCAGTCAAAGATATTTGCATCAAAAAAGGTGACACCATTGATTCAATATTTGATCAAATGTCAAAGTCAGGAGGATTTGAGTCAAAAAATCTTGTTGATGGTCTCAACATTCTGACCGCCATGATTGAGGACAAGGATTGTTTAAAATTCATGTCGTTTGTTGGGGCAATTGTTTCAACCGGCCTAAGAGGGGTGATAACTGACATGGTAAAAAACAAGATGTGTGACATAGTAATAACCACATGTGGCGCTTTGGATCACGATATTGCAAGGCATTATTCTGATTATTTGGAAGGATCATTTACCATGGATGACAGTGAACTTTTGGAGGAAGAGATCCACCGATTGGGAAATGTTTTGGTTCCATTGAAAAGCTATGGACCATTGATTGAAGAAAAAATGCAGTCTTTTCTGCAAAAGGCCTACAATGAAGGCAAAAAAGAAATGTCAACTTATGATGTGACAAAGATGATAGGAGAGAATTTGGGAGAGGATTCATTCCTTTATTGGGCAAATAAAAATAAAATTCCAGTGATTGTTCCAGGAATAATGGATGGCGCAGTTGGAAGCCAAATCTGGATGTTTTCACAAAGTCATAATGATTTCAGATTAAACGTTACCTCAGATGGAGATTTATTATCTGGATTAATATTCAAGGCAAAAAAATCAGGCGCATTAATGATAGGTGGCGGAATATCAAAACATCACACCTTGTGGTGGAATCAGTACAGAGACGGATTGGACTATGCAGTATACATAACAACTGCTCAGGAGTTTGACGGAAGTTTGAGTGGTGCACTTGTCAGAGAAGCAATATCATGGGGCAAGGTTACAAAGAATGCCAAGCAGACTACAATTCATGCAGAAGCCACAACAATCTTGCCATTTCTCTATTCTGCCCTGCTTACCAAACTCAAATAGTGTAGACTGTCTTGTAATAGACTTGCTCAAACCCTAATTTTGCGTAAAACTCCAAGAGATTGTCTTTTTCATATGTTTCCAGAATTAAGGTCAGGTTTTTGGAATCTGCATGGTACGAAGCAAAATCAATCAAGGAAGTGGCAGCACCACGATATCTCTTAGATGGCAAAGTGCCAAGACAGTACAATCCCAAGATAGAATTTTTTTCATACAAAGCCATGCATGAGACTCTAGATTCATCCACCACATAGTCCACAGAATCAAGTGTGTTTTCTAGTATAGATGCCACTTGGCTTGACCAATCAAGGCAATCATACGCCTCACAAAAAATTCTGGTCCACAGACCAATATCATCATGTGTGATTTTCATAGCATTTATTTTCTTTGAAGGCCGTGTTCTTTTGAGAACGTGTTGTATGTCGTAGCGTACAAATCCTTTTTTTTCAAGCAGGCAATCAAGCTCTGGATATTGCAATGAGTAAATACATGGTACAGAGTGGTTCTTCTGAAAATATGTTATTGATTCATCAATCATGTCTTCACTGGTACATGTAATGCCAGCAAGTTTATCAAAAAAAACATCATCTGCAAGGTTTTGATTTAAAAAAAGTGTCCCGCATTCAAGTTTTGTGGCGTTACTCCATAATCCAGTAAAGCCAAGGTCATTGAACTCGATTTGTTGAATCATATTTTATACCAAGTACTTTACACAGGCGGTTAAAATCAATTTGAGTGATACTCTTTCCATTTTTTACTTTGATGCATATTTTTTCCAATTTTGCAAGAGCTGTGGGTGAATCAAGATCGTCATTTAATGATTCCATAAAATCATGTATCAGATTTGATATGGTGTCATGTGTGGTATCTGAGACTCGAAGTGCAGTTAGGCGAATCAAGTCAAGCAATGATTTGTTCATCACCAAATCATTTTCAGAAAAATTCATGTCGTCACGATAATGTTTTGAGAGAATATACAGCCGTATAAGATCAGAGTCATATTTTTTGATCAGGTCCTGTACCCAAACAACATTTCCTAGAGATTTGGACATCTTTTCCCCTCCAGATAAAACAAGGCCCACATGTACCCATGCTTTGACTGGTTGTTTTGAACCGGACAAAAGCTGGTATTGTGCCAGATGTGCCTCATGATGCGGATATATCAATTCCCGTGCACCTCCATGAATATCATAATTGTCGCCAAAATTTTCTACCGCAACGGCAGTATCTTGCATATGCCACCATGGAACACCCTTTCCGAATTCACTTTCCCATGAGAAATCAAAATAGTCAGTACAGTTCCATAGCATGACATCTTCTTGGTTTTTCTTGCCAGGGCCAATATCCAATCTGTGTAGGTTTAGCTGGTCTCGTGTCTGCTGTGAAATCTTCCCATAGTTTTGTGCTTGGGAGACATCAAGGTATACATTTCCATGTGCCATATATGCAATCTTTTTTTGCAGTAATTTTCTTATCTGCACCTCCATACTTGAAACATAATCAGACACATATGCAAGTTTATTTACACTTTGTATGCCAAGTGACTGCAGCGTTACTACAAATGCAGATGCATAAAACTTTGCCACATCTTTGTAAGTTGTCAAATTTTCTTTTGCTTTATCAAAGACATTTTGATTAATGTCAGTCAAGTTCACAAGAACATCGGTTTTGAATCCTTGATCATTCAGACACCTACACAGGAGATCATATACTAAAAAAATTCTTGCGTGCCCAAGATGTGTATAGTCGTATACAGTAGGACCACAAATGAACATCTTTACAAGATTTTTTTCAAACGGAACAAAGTCTTCTTTAGATAAAGAAAAAGAATTGTAAAGTTTGAGCATTTTTTGACTTAACGCCCACCCTGGGAAAGGATCGGAGTCAATGTCACAGTGGAACGAACTTTTGGGAGTCTTCGTATCTTGTGTGTAATTAGGGCTTCCAGTGTAGAGCCTGAATCAGCCTGTAGTTTTACAAAAATATCATAGATCCCATACGTACCTCTGACCTCTTTTACTTCTGAAATTTTTGCAAGCTCATTGATTATATCTACTTCAGAACCTAGATCACAATTAATGAGTATGTAGAGTGTTTCCATAAGTATAAACCGTTTTGGGCACATAAAACGATATCCATATTTAAAACGCCATATCCAATAATCACATCATGGGAAACGAGGTATACATTAGAGAAATCATTTCAATTGATATAAAGGAAGGCTATTTCATAGATGGTTTTCCATACACGGGTTTAGCAAATGCCATTGCAACAGAGTCACTTGTCAACACAACATCTCAATTTGAATTGGCGGGTGTACTTGACTCTGATCTTTTCCCGCCAATTAGCATTGTAAGGGATGAGATACCAAATTTTCCTGCCCGGATTTTAGTCAACAAAGATCTCAAGGTAGCAGTCTTTTCATCATACCTTACTCCCCACGAATCCATTCATCGTGATGTAGCACGAGTCATGCTAAAGTGGGCAAGCGATCACAAGTGTTCTTTCATCATAAGTAGTTCAGCAATCAAAAGCGATGATGAAACACCGGTTGTGATAGGGGTTGGCAGTACTGAAGATGCAAAGAAAAAATTACGTGATGCGGACATACCAATATTAAAGAATGGAACCATACCAGGAATTCCAGGAATTTTATTAAACGAAGGCTCCATAGCGAAAATCAATGTCATAGTATTATTGTGCAAGGCAAAAGAATCAGGGCCTGATTTTCGAGCAGGCGCTGAGATTTGCATGGCAATGACAAAACTTGTCCCAGGAGCATCATGTAACCTCAAGTTATTGCTCAGTGAAGCGGAAGGCATAGAACAAAACTTGAAACAGACAGAACAAGACGCAGGCCCATTCAGAGATGCAATTTACGGATGATGTTTCAAGAGAGAGCAATCACAAGAGAGAATTTTGAGAAAGTTCTAAGAGTGTTAGATTCTGACGAGGGTGTAAGAATAGATAACGAATCAAGATACATATTTGTAAACAGGACATCAAATAGATACTGTATTGACATATCTATAGACAACAAAGACGAGTTTATTTACAAAAATAGTGCTGATGAAGTTATGGACTTTTTAAAAGATCATCTAAATGAACTGTCAAAAATTTTTGCATATTAGAAAAGGAATCAACCACAGTCCAATTCCTCAATGTTTGATTTGCATGCATCATTAAATTGCGAGATCTTAGAATTCAACATATCACAGAGTTGTGGGTCCTTTGTCTTGTCATAGTGCATAATATCCTCTGCAATGCCTAACTGACGCACAGTGCACACACGTGATAATTCAAATACATAAGAAACAACTGATACGGTCAAGCCAGCTGTTACTATAATCACAATCCATTTTAGCTGTCTATTTAGCATTCTAACTTTTTGAAACGTCTACCTCTATGGTTGAAACGTTTCTTTCTTTCCCATCATTTGATTCAAGCCTCTCAGAGAAGATCCTCACTCCACTTACTCTGTATCCCATTGCACTCATCCTTTTTACTATCATCTGTGATACATCGACTGCCGTAACCATGCTTCTGCCCCTTGCTTTTATGGTCACGGTAGGCTCGTTTGCAAGAAGGGTGAGAGTAGCATTAAGGTATGTCAAAATGGGTTTTTTACCAATAAATACAATATTAGGCGGTCTGGACACAAGACCCACTCTTGTTGTGTTTTATTTAATAGTTAGCAAAGAAAAAACGATGTTGCTTAATCAGGAACATATGCTCTAGTCAAGATTCTTTTTTTCTATGTACGTCTGCAAGATTTTTTCAATATCTTCAGATTTGGATTGCTTTACTTCCTCAACGATATCTTTTTCCTCAATTTCATAACAATTGAGCATCTCATTTTGCTCTTTATAGAATAACAATATTTTTTCCTGATATATGCAATAATACATCTTGTCAACCTCCATTTTTTCAGATTTTATCTTGACACCCTCCGGTTCTACAATAATTGGATAATCCATGTGTGGTTTATCCATACAGCATATTTAGATGATGTTGATAACAAGGACGAGAAGATCAGCAATAACGTAATAAGGATTTCAAATCATAAATTCAGTGTGGATAACAGAGTCGTATTTCATATTGACTTTGATTACTTTTATGCCCAGTGCGAAGAGATACGCAGACCAGACCTAAAGACAAAGCCTGTAGTTGTATGTGTATATTCAGACCGTGGAGGAGATAGTGGGGCAGTTGCAACTGCCAACTATTTGGCTAGAGAATATGGAGTCAAATCAGGGATGCCAATCAAGTTTGCAAAAAAGAAACTTGTAGACATATCAGAGTCTGTTTTCTTGCCTACTGACTTTGAATATTATTCAGAGGTTTCAGAAAATGCCATGAACATCATAAGAAATCATGCCGATATTTTTGAGTATGTTGGAAGAGACGAGGCATATCTGGATGTTACAAATAGAACAAGCCATAATTTTAAAAATGCGGCACATCTGGCACAACAACTCAAGAATTCATTACGCAGTACAATAAAGCTTTCAAGCACTATCGGAATATCTTCAAACAAGCTTGTTTCAAAGATTGCATCAGGCTACAAGAAACCAGATGGTCTTACCATCATAGAGCCACAGGAAATTGAATCATTTTTAGGTCCACTACCAATACGAACAATCCCAGGAATAGGCAAAAAATCCGAAGAAAAACTTTCTGAGATGAATCTTGAGACAATATCACAACTTCATAATGTTGATGTCTTTACCCTAAACGGATTATTTGGAAGAAAAATTGGATCATATATTTACAATGCGGCACGTGGGATCGATGAAGAGTCAGTATCTCCAAGACATGACCCCATCCAGTATAGCAGGATAGTAACATTAAAGCAAGATTCCAAGGATTTCGGGTATCTTGCAAACGATTTAGAAAAACTTTGTGATGATTTGTATAAAACCATAGTAAGGGATAACATACTTTTTAGATCTGTTGGAATTCAGTTTGTCCAGTCAGACCTGTCAAATAGGACAAAATCAAGGACCCTTAGAAACCCAACATCAAGTTTGGACGAGTTGAAAAAAACTGCGATTCAGTTGCTAAGAGAATCAATCGAGGACCAGAAACTGCCTGTGAGACGACTAGGAGTACGAGTCTCAGATTTTTCACGGATTAGCGGACAGATAGACATTACAAGATTTTTTTAAACCAACACACCTACCCGAGAAGCCAGTCTTTTATGCTCATCATCTGATATCCATTCTACACGTAGATAATCAAATATCTCGCTGTCATTCATCCCCAGTCTTCTTGCCTCTTCAACTGCAATTTCATATGCTTCAATTTCAGTAGGCCTGTCAACATAAGAGTACGACTCGTCATAAAGATCAAATCCCTGTCTTTGTTGTTTTACATGCACCAATTCATGGATTATGTCAAGATATAGAATTTTTTTTTCAGAATTTCGAAGGTGATTTCTTCCTATCACTATTGACGCATCATCATTTTGAACATGCATATAATGCGTTTTTTCATTCACAATAACAGATATGTTCTCAAACACATTATCCAGATTTTCTCTAGTTTCAAATATTTTTAAGAGAATTTCAGTGTTTTTTAGATTCACAAAAATTTCTTCGATGTAATATGTCCCGTTTTCTACATCATGGTTTATTTTGATTTGGTTCATTTTTTGCAGCCTCTAATTTTTTGATGCGCTTTGTTTCCACATATGTAACTATGAGTAAAAATATGAAGAGCCATGGCAGAAACATGATCTCGCCTGCAATGCCATGAAATGACTCGAATTCGTTCACGTTGGTAGATATCTTGAGGACAAAAATCGACAATGACAAAATCCTGATTACGTTTACAGTTATTGTTCCAACTACTCCTAGGACAAAGTAGACGATTTTTCTATTTCTTGGAATATTCATCTTTAGTAAAAATGCCATCATCACAAGTGAGTAGATTATGATACTGTGCACACCTGCAGACGGCCAAAACACCTGCAATGCAAATGGACCATGTATACCATTAAGGAACATTACATTGTTGTGAGAAGTAGCCAAACCAAGGTGAAATAGATTTATCAAAAAGACATCAAGTTTTACAAGATATGGTACAACATACTGTAGCGGTCCCAGAGTATCATATGGAAAAAAAGCATCAAGTGACAAAATAATTGCAGTTCCTGCCGTGTATATTGGACCTGCAGGAGATATTCGAATCCATCTTTTCCCAAATAGAATTGTCAGGCTTACCATAAAAAATGCAGCCAGTACAATAAAGTCCCACATCCAAGTCCAAGAGTCTTTTAGCAATACATGGAAACTTGGAGCGATAGATATCAAGTAGGATTTCAAACCAAATTCCAGACCTGTAAGATATACTATTACTATGATGGCAAGCGGAATTGCTGCCAATAAACGTTTTTTTGGAATTTCCAATTTCAGACCAATTAGCTCTGCTGCGATAAATGCCGTTGCAAAAAGAAAGCCACCCCTACCTTGGTTCCATCCAAGGCTGAATGTGTTTGGAAATACTACTAGTGCAAAGAGCACAGGAGAGGCAAGTATTGCTATCGCAAAGATAATACTTTTGTTTTGCAATAAATTAAGTCCAAAGTGTGTTAAATAAAAACTCTAGCAACTAGAAAAAATCAGATATTGATTTTTGTTTTTGGGCCAAATACAGTTTACTGCGTACAAGCCATTCTTTTTTTCCAATGCTCAATCCCTTGCAAGCAAGATCTAGTCCTTCTTGAAAAGTGGAAACAACGAATGGTTTTTGTTTCAGTGCCATACGAATTCCTTCTCGTACTTGCCACACTCCCACTGGTACTGCATATTCTGGTCGTATTTCACGAAGTACCATGACAGCTGCTTGAATTTTGTTTTCTGTAAGATATTCTGACACTGCAAGTCTTGAAGCAAAGTGAGCCCCAGCAGTTTCTGGATAATGTGTCATGCCTACAATATCTTCAAAATCAGAGCCAAATCCTACATTTCCATGTTCATCATACCACGCCTCTTGCATTTCAAACATCCACCTACTTGGAAACATGACAACTGCAAAAAAATTACCCAAGTGATTGTATGAAAATACCAAGGAAACATCCAATATCGAATATTCAGTTATTTTTTCTATGAGCGATTTTGAGATGACATCATCTGTTGCAGTGATACTCCACCTGGTTGGTACGAGCTTTCTGTTTTTCCCAAACATTCCAATGCTAAAACATTTTTGGATTCGTGAAATTTCAATGCCTCTGTTGTAAAGTTCCACCATTGCATCCTGTGCCAAGAGATCCTTGTCATAAAATGTTCTCTGTATGTTTTTGTCAGATGACGAGTTTGCAAATTTTGCAGACTTTATCTCACCAATTGGTCCAAAAATTGGACTATCCCGGTCAACTGTGACAACAGGAGACGCATTTTTTACCAGTTCCAATTCTGCGTCAGTTGATCGTTCAGACATGGACATCTCTTGGAGGTTTTCAATATATTTTTGCTCCACATCATCTATTTTTACAGGTTTTATGCCACGAACCAAGCTTAGCCTGTAATTCACTATATCCTCGAGACTTTTTCCTGTCCATTTTTCCGGAGAGTCTAGGATCATTGTGTCACCATGAACAGGAGGTAGCATAGGACCTACCAAGACTTTTGGATAACCATATGCTCCAACAAATACAGACGGCGGAGTAGAACCAGCAATATTACTAGATGAAAACAGGTTGCCATAACGCGAGAGATATTCTTTCCAGTTTGATTCTATTGCTTTTCGTATGTCGGTAGCAGTACGCTTCACATAAACATGTAACGGACTCTTGCTAATAATATTATTTAGATCGTTATTTCAAGTTATATTCAACTAGATCAAGATTAGATCAAATGGATTCTGAAACTTTTGGCGTAGAGATAGGATATGGAACACAGGCAATAGAATGGATGAATGATGAAGCAAAGAAGATGGGTTGGAAATTTGAGGCAAGGTTATACAATTGTCAAATTCAAACAAAAAACTTTGGTTCGTTTGAAATGTTTTCGTTGATTGGAGACCCAAAGGCTGCAAGAGAGATAACAATGAGAGCAAGTAAACGTTTTAAGATCAAAGTCATAGAAGGAGGCTACAAGACAAGAAAATTTTTGGCAAAAATTGCAAAAAATGAGTATGGAGTAGTAAAAAAAGGTGACAGAGTTATAGGCCAGATCGAATTTGAATCTTCTAGGTTTTCACAGGGAGAATGGAAGATAACAAAGGAAGAGAGAAAATAATATCACATGTATCTAGCTGAACAGGTGACATTATTCCAATAAAAAATAGATGTTAGTTACCAAGACACTTTCAAGTCTGCGGGTGTTGATTTAGCAGCTAGTCTTTCAAGATGGACGTGTTTCATTTTTCCCAGTTCTAGTAAATCTTCTATAGATTAGACCTATAGATATCATGCACACAGCAGTAAGAACAGACCATGATGTAAATGCAACAGTATCAAGATGAGTCAAATCTTACAATGTGTTATGAAATGGATCTATTTGAGTGAATTTAAAAAACATCATGAGAAAAAATTTAAAACTATTTTGTAATTTTCCCGCTACCCACAATGCGAATAGAGGTAGATTCAGGTTTTAAAATAACACACGTGTCTCCTTTTTCATATACCGCAGATTTACCAAGCAACAGTTTCATAGGATTCAGAGAGACAATTTTGACAGGTCGTATTTGCAACCCAATACTTACAAGAAACATTTGGTTTTCAGAAACTTTATCTTTAAAGAATTTATTTTGCACGTAATCAACCTCAATTTCTTGGGAAATCATCATTGTGTTCGGCATACAAAGTACATCACCTCTCTGAACATCATCTGTCACTACGCCTTTTACTGCCAAGCCAACTCTTGCAGGAGAAACTGCATCTTCCACAGTATCATCGTGCATTTGGATAGATTTTATCATAATGTCTGTTCCTTTTGGAAACAGTTTGAGGTTATCATATACTTTGATCTTGCCCTGTGCTATTTTGCCAAGAATTACTGTACCTACACCTTTGACATCAAAACAATGATCTATTACAATTTGCGGATTACCATCTTTTGAAACCGGCTCCAGCAGATCAATTTCCTTTTTTAGGTTTTCAGTGTCTACCAATTTGTATTGCTCTACAACTGTTCCTTTTATCATTGAAAGCAGCATGTTCTTGTCAACATCAAAAGAGTGCGAAAGAATTCCTTGTTTTTTACCAAGCATATCAAGTGCAATTATTTGCTCGCCTGTAAATTTATCGAGTTTTGTTACATGAAATATTACATACTCGCCCATGTTTATGGCCTGAAACAATGATTGGATTTTGTCTGGAAATGAGGTTGGCACAGTCCAGGTCCGTAAAACTCCAGATTCTTTTCTGTCATAAATTGTAATGTCAGTAGCCGTACCTTTTTTCCCAAAATCCTTTGCAAGTGATTCATCGGCAAGAAGTGTGAAATTTATCGATTTCATTTTATTTGTAAAATTTATGGACTAGTAAAATATCTTGTGGAGTTGTCAGAGAAGAACTTAACAGATTGCAGGTCCGCCAGGCGGATTGACACAATGTGTATTGTTCCTAGTGGCCATATAACCCGTCACGGTATTATTTGACATGGTATTATGCATCATCATGCCGAGATGTGTGATTGCATTATCAAGTGCTGCCGGACTTGTAGAAAGTCCCCGTGCATCAGCCAAGAAAACCATCACGCTTGATCTGTATTGTTTTATCAAATCATGATAATGGGTTCGCTCGTCTTGATATTTTGCAGTAATAGCATTAAGTTGTATTGAACAATCTTGTTTAATGGAATTGATATCTCCTGGAGCAGCAGCCTGAACTCTATTCTGGCAGTCCAGTATAACTTTAAGAGTTTCAGCACCCTGTTGTTTAAAGTCTGCAACTGCAGAGTGGATAAAATCAGATATTTGTTGAGCAGACTTGGTATAATTAGACTGGGAAGTTGTAGAGTTAGTCACCGGAGTGATAATTGCACTTGTAGTGTTGGTAGACATGGTTATAGTTGCATTATCATGCATAATCATGGTTGCATTTGTGCTGGTAGAGTTAGTATGCATTGTCATAGTCTGATTCATGCTAGTTTGATTACCAGATGACTGCATCATACCACCATAACTTTGTGCGTATGACATACCAACAGGCATAATCATGGCACTAGTAAGCAACATTGTAACAACTAGTAATGCATTAATTTTCAATGATCACATTTTTTTTAATTATTATTTAAGTGAAACGAAGAATTTGTGATGATGAGTATGGTGAATATTTTTACACCAATTAAGAAATGGGTCCAAAATACACATAATGTGAACCATTACATACAACATGTTCATCAGCCCACCTTGTAAAATTATTAACATTTGGTGTTTTTCCTCCAAACATTTCACCAATTGACAGTCCTACACGTGCATGAATACTAATTCAAATCCAAGATGTTCGCTCTCAAAAAGTCACTTGCCGCCAATGCAGAAGACTAACACTGTAGTGAGTTAAAACCTATAGAATCAACAAACCCATTTTTGATCATTATTAACAATGAATCATTTTTGTTCAATTCACCCTTGTTTGTTCGATAGCTGCAAGAACTAGATCTACTTTGTACATCAATTCAAGGCGTGAATTTACGCTTAATTTCCACGAAATAAAACTTGGCTTGCCAGTACCGAGAATTAACTTGAATCCCATCTGTCGTATATTTGCGCGCAGTGTTTTTTCATCTAGCCTAGTTTTAACAGAATTTTTTCTCCCATCATAATCATAAGGATCAGACAAGAGTAAAAATCGCTTAGATTGAATCCCAACAATTTTTAAAAACTTCAATGGTTCAACCAGTTCTAAAATATTCAGGGATACAACAAGATCAAATTTCATGGAACCAAAAGGTCCTGACAAAGAATCTGCTAGGAAAAAGTCCATATTTTTTACCTTGTGTTTCTTTGCTTCCAACAACGCAAAAAAGGATTTATCAATTCCAAATACAATGCCATGATGTTTTGCCATAATATCAGACATTGTGCCAATAGAACAACCATGTTCCAGTACAAGACTACACTTTGGTAGTTTCTGGACAATGTTTTTTATTTTTTTCTCAAATATCGAATATCTGCTTTTCTTGTAAATTTTTGTCCAGTTCTTTTCTAAATCTGTTGTATCATCTCCAACTTTTTTTATGTTTTGTAGTGATTTTTTTATCAAGGATTTTACTTTCGAATTTTTTACATTAAGTAAAAGATAGCCCCCAAGTTTTGTCCTAATAGAGAAAAAAGATGAAAGATCTTCAACTAGAATTGGGATTGACAAGATTATGGGATATATACCAGTACAAGATGTGCAAGAAAGTAATCCTTCCACAATCTCGGTTTTCTTTTCAAATACCTCCATTTCCAAAGACCATCCACATTTGACACATCGAATATACTGCAAGCTAGATTCGTACAATAAAGCTCGATACCAGTAAGAGATTAAATCTATAACGATTTACTCTGAAATCTTGTTCTCTTGGAATGGTCCTGAATTATACCAGCAATACCTGAAATAATCAAGACACCACTCGTGAAACAGCTGATCTTTGCTATAGAACATTTCCCTCATGTCTGCGTCCCCATCAAGAGTTGGAAACAATACACATGCCTCTTTTTCATTTAACACAACAACTACCTTGACATCCTCTTTCATTTTTCTTTCAACCAATCCCTTGTCAAGTAAGGCCTTCATATCCAGCTTGTTTAACAGCTCTTTTCTGCCCTTGGGCACAATCACGGTATTAGAAAATATGTAGTTGAATGTAGTGCCACGTTTTACTCTTGCAAGCAATGGTTCTATTAGATCCAGGGGAACCTCGGTGAATAACTCGTAGATGTATTCATCCGCATTCTTGTACACAAGCTTCCATTGTTCCAACACATTAACAAATCCCTTGATCTGTTGCCCTCCAGCAAGAGCACCAATTCGTTGTATGAATTTCATAGGAATGTCTCCAAAGTCATGGGTTTCAAAATATTTCCGGTTTCTTGATAAAAATAGTAGTGAAGGTACTTGAGTACACATTGTCTTTCCATAAGTAGTTAGATCATAGTATCCATCTTTGTCTTTCATGATAAGTCCGGCATTTGAAAGGCGTTCAAAGTTTCGATGCACCTCTTGCACAGTGGCATGCAATTCCTTTGCCATGTTTGAAATTTTTGATTTTTGTTCCAGCAGTTTGAATATTATCTTGAGTCTTTGTTCGCTTGCAAGTTCTAGAAAATCGTTTGCCGCGTTTTCATAAATTGTACCCACAACATACTTGGTTCAAAGTATTTATGTAAATCTTACTAACCTAGATCCTGTGCAGATTATTATCATGAACAAATTCTTGTGAGATGTGATGTGAGATATATTTACCAAGCGTATTGTTAAACTAAAATATCATGGTCAACTGGACTAGGTATGATCACAGTAAACTGTAGAGACATACCATCCCTAAAGTCTCCCCTTGCTGTATACACATCGGAGCAAGTTGGAGCAGTACCTGCACTGAAGATACGAGAATTTGTACTAGATTCCATCAATAATGATGATGTAGATGCTTCAAGAGTCATAAAGGCAATCAGAAATTTCCTGGACTCATTGTCAATTGAGAAACATTTTGCCATAATTCAGAATAAAAACTTGATTTCAGTAGTGGCAATAGATGACTTTAAGCTGGAGATACAGCCTGCACAGCCAACGGATCAATTTTTTTCATGTGTACACTGCGGTCATGTTACCCAATTTGAGGCAGTGCATAACAACCACATGAAGATACATTATTTGTGACACGTGATCAGATATTAAATAACATATTCATATCAGAAATTCATTGTATACATGAGACACTACATAAACAAAGCAGACACATTTGAATGAAATATTGCCACCGTAGGTATGATACTGGCACAATAAAAGACAACAATACAAAACTTCTAGAGATGTTTCCAATAACAGTAGCAGAGAATATAGGTCAAAAAGTGAAGGAATGTATGAAAACATCTGAAATTTACAAAATGGTTCTAGAAGCACTCAAAATTGAAGATGCAAGCAAGGTAACGCATCACAAGTACAAACTCAAAGAATCGATCATGAGGATGGGACCTGCCGGATATAGCTTTGAAAATTATGTTGGTGAAATACTCCGAGATTATGGTCACAATGTTCTCTTTACAAGAACAATAGAGCACGGTAAATGTGTAAAGCATGAAATTGATCTAGTTACAGAGATCATTTCCACTGGCGAAAAATACATAATTGAATGCAAGTATAATAACATGTCTGGAATATACACAGGTCTCAAAGAATCATTGTACACACACACTAGATTCTTAGATCTAGATGACAAGTATGATCAGGAAATGCTAGTATGCAAACCAAATTATCAGATGACGCCATAACATACGCAAAGTACATAGGCCAGCAGATAATTTCTTGGAGATACCCACCAAGCAAAGGCCTTGAAAGCATGATTGAAGAAAAGGGCCTATATCCAGTAACAATTTTAGGGTTAAACAGGTTGAGTTCGAGTCTTTATCAAGAAACAACATGATGTTGATCAAAGATTTGATAAAGTCAGATCTGAATATGTTATCCCGTGAAACTAAAATATCATACCAAAGACTGCAAAGACTTCAGAATCTTGCCATGCAAATTCTAGAGTAGTGTATAAAAATACTCATGATAGACATCAAAATGTTTCTAAATATCAAGAATTTCAGGGCATTAGTGTACTGGATCACATGATTACGAGAACTGATGATATGAATTTGCTATGTTGTAGTAGATCTGCTAGTTTTCTTTAGAGTTTGAAGATATTTTTGCCTCTCACTTGCCAGTTCTATAATGTCTGTTTTGCTTACTACTCCCAAAAGTTTACCTCCCTTGTCACACACAAAGACCTTTCCTACACGTTTCTGAACCATTTGTAAAAGAGACTTTATTTGTAAGTCTAGAAAAATTTCTGTCTACTGAGACACTACTTCATAAAACGTTGGCTTGGGCAGCACATCCATCAAAGAATGACCCTTGGATTGAATTCTGAAATGTTCTTGTGTTTTGTGCATTGCTTCAAACTTTGCC